>JBKDRW010000282.1:0-25553 GCA_046341255.1 Planctomycetota bacterium | reverse complement strand
CCTGCGTACGCTGCATTCGCTTGGCTACACCGGGCCGCTGACAATCGAACGCGAGATTCCTCAGGATCCCGTTCGACAGAAAGCCGATATCGGTCACGCCGTGCGCCTGCTGACGTCTCTGCGTGAAACGATTCTTGGAACCTGATCGACTTTATTGCAGGAATTCTGAAGCGACCAACTTTTGCCCGGGCGATGTTCTTCCATCGCTTCGGGCTTTTTCGTGACCCTGACTGTCCTATGCAAAGACTTCCCTGACAGCCTGCCCCTTCGCGTCCTTTGTGACGTAGAACGGTCGGCCCTCGATGTCAAAGCCGGTCAAGGGGCTGATTCCCATTGCCGTCATGATCGTCGCGTGCAGGTCTTCAATCGTCACAGGATTCTCCACCGCGACCAGAGGACGTTCGTCCGCCGTCCTTCCATATACGAAGCCGCGTTTCATACCCCCGCCGAACATGACGACACTCGTTCCCCCGGTGAAGTGGCGATGCAGGCCGTAATGCTTCATCTCTTTCATCGCTTCGACATTCTCCGATGCCTGATCGGCTGCCGTTGAACCCGGAACACCTTCAATCAAGGCGTCGCGACTGAACTCCGATGCGATCACGACCAAAGTCCGATCCAGCATACCTCGCAGTTCAAGATCACGGATCAACTGAGCGATCGGTGCATCCATTTCCGAATGCATCCGAACCAGCGTTTCATGCCCGCCCGCATGGGTATCCCAGTGGAGGAACGGCACATACTCTGTCGTAACTTCGACAAATCTCGCCCCGGACTCGACCAGTCGCCGCGCCAGCAGACATCCTCGACCAAAGCGACTGTTGTCGTACGTGCGGCGGCTCTCTTCGGGTTCAAGGCTGATGTCAAACGCCTCGCGATCTTTGGAACTGAGCAGACGGTAGGCGTTGTCCAGCGACCTCAGCATCGACTCCTGCTGATAGTCGCTCATGAATTCTCGCTGAGGATTCTGCTCGACCAGTTTGCGAAACAGTCGATTGCGATTACTGAATCGATCACTGGTCATGCTGCCGGGCGGCTTCACCGACTGCGCAGCCTCTTCCGGGAACGGCAGATTCATGGGACCGAATTCGGTGCCGAAGAATCCCGCGGTCGTGAAGGCTTTCAACTCTTCGCTCTCGCCGACGCCTTCAAGTCGCTGGCCAATGTTGATGAACGCTGGAATGACCGGATTGCGCGGGCCGAGCACTTTGGCCATCCATGAACCAAGGTGAGGACACGCGACGGTCTGCGGCGGCACATAGCCGGTGTGCCAATGATATTGGTGCCGCGAATGCAAAATGCTGCCAAGGTCCGGTTGCACGGCCGATCGGATCAACGTCGCCCGATCCATCACGGACGCGATCTTCTCGAGCCCCTGACAGATCTGCAGTTCACTGACCGCCGTATCAATCGCCGGGAACGTGCTGAGCATATCCTTAACCGGCAGACCAACTCGAAAGGGCTCATATCGCTTCGGATCAAAAGTATCCGGAGCCGCCATGCCTCCGCCCATCCAAATCAGGATACACGAATCGGCAGTTGCCTTTGGATGTTCAACCCTGCCAGCTTCCCCCGCCAACGCTCGCGGCGCGGAACAGGCCAGTGCAGCCGTGGCAGCAGCAGAAAGTCGACGAACGAAGTCTCGTCGAACAATATCTTTTGGCGCGGTGGGATCAATTTCGAAGGTCATGGCATGAGGCCTCGCTCGTGGGACGATATCGCAGCGTCTCGGACGCGCGACTTATTGTAGCCACGGATCAAACGGTTTCCCACACTCCCTTCGACAGGTCGCTCCGACGAACGGAACCTGCCTGCAATCGGCAAACGATCTCCGCCGCGATCCTTGAGCTATCCATCGAATTCAGAACATTCGGCAATCCCGACAAAAGCACATCATCGGCTGACCTTTCTGAATCTGCTGGAACACTTCAGCACAAGACCGGAATTGCGGGCAATTCCGTCGGGTGGAACGACAGGTGTATCGTACTTCCGATCGACATTCACTTGCGTCGCCTGTCTCTCGCTCCAGAGAAAACGGCTCCCGCGACTCCAAACAGCAACCCAACAACCGCCAGCACATCAGACGTCCACCGGCTCATCGACAGGGCCGCGAAGACCTTAGCCAGAAGCTGCAGATTACTGCTGACTTCATCGCGAATCCCCATCTCACGGCGAATCCTGAAATGCCACTCCGTGCACGGACAATATCACCAACCGTACGCAGTCCCGGCGCCACCCAGCAGAACCACGTCACTCCCATGCAAATCCAATATACTCGCCTCAGCGGAGGATGCATCCACGCACACATATTGAATGCCATGAGTAACGTGTGAGCAGCGAAGAAGAAAATGTTGAGAAGTGGAGTCAAAGGTACCAGTTTACGGAACCACGTCGGTGGCCTCGCGCCGTTCTTTTCAACACTCCACTGAGGAAGAGCATGCTTCAACCAATCACGTCCTTGATCACCGCGCCATGTACATCAGTTAAACGCATGTCGCGGCCACCGAAGCGGTAGGTGACGCGTTCGTGATCCATGCCGAGCAAATGGAACATCGTCGCATGGAGGTCGTGGATTTCACACTTATTTTCCACGGCTTTGTAACCGAACTCGTCCGTCGCACCGTAGATCGTTCCGCCCTTAATGCCGCCTCCGGCCATCCAGATGGAGAAGCCATACTGATTGTGATCGCGGCCATCAGCCCCCTGAGCAAACGGCGTTCGACCGAATTCTCCCGACCAGACGACCAGCGTCTTCTGCAGCAGGCCTCGTTGTTTCAGATCCGCAAGCAGGCCAGCAATTGGCTTATCCACTGAGCGAGCATTTCTTGTGTGACCATCGACCAGATTGGCATGCTGATCCCACCGGTCCCCATTTCCAGCAGGGCAGGTGAGTTCGATGAAGCGGACTCCACGTTCGACGAGTCGTCGAGCCAGCAAACATTCTCGGCCGAACGTGCGGGTGTTTTCAAACTCATCGGAAATTCCATAACTGTCCTGAGTTTCCTTCGTCTCGCCGCTCAGATCCATCAAATCCGGAACGGCCATTTGCATCTTCGCAGCCAGTTCATAGTTGCGAATAGCCGACTCGATCTGGTCATCCTGTCCGTATCGCGCCGCCGCATTCTGATCCAGTCGCCGAATCAAATCGAGCTTGCGGCGCTGGAGGTCGGTCGACACTTCCCGGGGACGAATGTCGGCGACCGGCGAATCGCCAAGTCCAAAAACTGAACCCTGATAACTTGCCGGAAGAAAACCGCTGCCGAAATTGTCAAGCCCGCCGGGTGGAATCAAGCCACCGTTCAATATGACAAAGTGCGGCAGATCCTGACATTCTGACCCAAGCCCATAACCGAACCACGCTCCCATCGACGGACGGCCCTGAAGGCCCGAGCCTGTGTGAAGAAAGTAGTTCGCGTTGGTATGTTCGGGGAACGCCGAAGTCATCGAACGAATGACGGCCAGATCATCGACGTGCTTTGCGGTCTCTGGAAACAGATCACTGACCGGAATGCCGCTTTTCCCGTACTGTTTGAACTTCCACGGACTTGCCAGTGTGTTGCCGATGTTGTTGAACTGAGTCGGTTCAATCTTGTTTGGAAACGGCTTGCCGTGTTCCTTCTCAAGCTGAGGCTTCGGGTCAAAAGAATCAACCTGCGAGACACCCCCGTCCATGTAAAGAAAGATGACACTGGTGGCCTTTGGGTCGAAATGAGTCGGTCTGGCTCCGAGTTCTCCAGCCGCCTGGACTCCATCGGCACCACGACTCGCATCTGCAATCAACGCGGCCATCGCCACGGACCCAAATCCACACGCGGCCGATTGCAATAACTCTCGCCGCGTCGGCCCAATCGGTCGAAATCGACGGCAGTGAGATTGTGTCATGAGTTGCCCCTGTTCTGCCGATCCATCTGGCGAGCGGCGGACATTTGTCCCCCGATATACTCAACGGAGCAAGATCAGGAGATTGGCATCCCCCGCTCGCCGGATTCTCTCGTATCCGAGTTCTCAAGAACCTGGAATTCTGACGAATTCCGCGACACGCAAATTACCTGTTGAACAAGAACCCCGGACTGTTGATCAGAGCCCACATCAGATCTTCGCTGGCTGCTTTCACATCGGGGGACGTCGCGTAGTACTCAACAGCCCGAGTGATCTCGTCCGGCGAGGGTTTTCGACACAGCGTCGACAGATACACAGCTTCGATCAACTGTTCTTTCGATGCTCCTGAAGCCACGGTCTTCGCAATGATGCCTTCCGGATGCGAGATTGCATCGCCAATCGTTGGCCCATTGACCATATTCAGAGTCTGGCCGAGGCTGACATCGCTGGTTCGCTCACACTCGCAGGGAGATTCTCGCGGAGCCCTGCCAAACATATCGAGGAACGCAACTTCAACTTCGGAATCAGGCAACTCTGCAGCTCGAAAGCCCGCCGGAACACCAGGCAGGCGACGCGGCGCACCAGTGGCCTGCATGATCGAATCGTACAACTGCTCAGCAGACAGACGACGCGGCAAAGCATGGGAAAAGTTGGTGTTATCGTCCTCATTCCACTGATTCGACTCCAGACTTCTTTGATAGGTTGCGGAGTGACAGATCGTACGGATCAGCTTCTTCAGGTCATATCCGCTGTCAACAAAGTCTTTCGTCAGAGTATCCAGCAGTTCTGGATTCGACGCGGGATTCCCCGCGCGGATATCGTCCACCGGATCAATGATGCCTTTGCCAAAGAAGTAACTCCAGTACCGATTCACAATGCTCCTCGCAAAGTACGGATTCTCCCTGGCTGTCAGCCACTGCGCGAGCTGTTCACGGCGCGTCGAATTCAGATCAATTGCACCAGCATGCTGGAACGGGAACTTCGGATCCGCCGGCTGATTGGAATCCGGATTGATCACCGGTGTCGGACTGTTGGTCGTAAAAATGAATTCATCTCCATCCGGCAGTGGCCGACGACCGACGTCCGCAAAATACGCCGACAGCTCGTAGTACTGTCGTTGAGTCCATCGCTCAAATGGATGATCATGGCACTGGTTGCAATTGAAGCGAGTTCCGAGGAACACCTGAGTCATGTTCTCCATGACCAGCTTGGGCTCCCGTGCAATTCGGAAATAGTTTGCTGCCGGATTTTCGTAAGCGCTTCCGCCTGACGTGATCAGTTCTGACGCAAAGGTATTGAACGGCTTGTTCGATGCAATCGACTGACGAATCCAGTTACGAAACGCCCAAACGCCCTTCTGCGTCACGGTCTTACGGCGATTCAGCAGCAGATCGCTCCACTTCAATGTCCAGTGTTCAACGTACATCGGACTGGAGAGCAGTTGATCAATCTTTGCGCTTCGCTTCTGACCCGTTGCAGTCGGGTCGGCCACAAACGCTTCAATCTCTTCACGACTCGGAGGCACTCCGGCGATATCGAGTGAGACCCGGCGCAGAAATTCCGCATCATCAGCCAGTCCGGACGGCAGAATCTTCATTCGCTGCAGCTTGTTATTGACCAGCGTATCGATCGAATTCAATTCAGCCTGGGGAACCCACTCGTATCCTGTACGATCCCCCAGAATCGAAACTGGCGCGGCAGCATAGTTGCCTTCGTAACGAACAAGTGCCGCCGCCTCTCCGCGACGAACAGCCGTAATCAGCCCAGTTTTGGAAACGGTGGCGACTTCGAAGTTGCTCGTATCGAACACAGCTTCACGAGTCACATCGCGTGTTGTTCCGTCAGCAAACTTCGCGATCACAATCAACTGCTGCTGATCATGGCGAAGTTGCAGCAGAGGAGTTGGCGGGTAGATTTCAATGCCCGTCACACGCGCCGCATCGGGATTGTACTGACACCCTTCAGCAATCCATTGTTCCAGGACCTTGTAATAACGAGACTCTTCGTCAAACAGGAAGCCTCCTTCGTGCGGAACACCCTGAGTCGGCTTCAGCAGCATCAGACTTTGAGAAGGCTCTGATCGATTGAACCGACGACCGGAAAGATCATCCACAAGAGCCCGGTAGTCATAAATCGAATCATAGCCTCTCAGAGACAGCTTGAAGCCGTTCTTTCCGGCCTGCGATCCGTGACAGGTTCCCTGGTTACATCCGACCTTACTCATGATCGGGTTCACTTCACGAATGAAGTCGACCGACTGGGGATCCGCTGACAAGACCTTCACCGGAATCTCAACCTTCAAGCCTTCAGCCTCGACAAACAAACTGCCTTCACCGGCTATCACGGCATTCACAAAGACATCCGCATCGACCCTGCAGACAGGGGACTCAGTCAACACTTTTGACTTGCTGGTGAGGTCAATTCGCTGACCATCCGTTGTGACGCCTGTCACAACAACTCGACGAGCATCCCGAATCGATGTCAGCGTGAGTTCCGCCGGATAAACTTCGAGGCTGCTGAATGAACGTACCGTTTGCCCTGCAGACAAGGACTGCTCTGCTGACGCTCCCTCATCCGCACGGAGCCACGCATGCAGACTGAGCGATGGAATCAGTAACACTGCGAGCATCGCAGTGGAAATGGGTCGTCGAATGAGTGTCATCGATCATCTCGCCTGAGGTATTCAATTTTCAAGTCGTTCGTGAGGCCACGACACCGCGGGTTCCTGCACACCCAGTTGATTTATCTGTTCGAGTGTTGAAATGACGCATTGAACCGACGGAACATCGATCGTCGTGCCTTGTCGAGGGTGTCAGATCAGAACAAAACTGAGGGTCGGATGAGGCCCCCCTCATGATCCACTCCCGCTGTGTCATCCTGGAACCCCAGCAGCCTGACCTTTAACGGAACGATAAACATCGATTCCTGGTCAGGAATCTGGATTCATCAGCATCCATGCATCTCTCATCACAAGTGTTTCTGGTTCCACGTCTCCAATTCCGCATCCAGCATTGTCAAATCCACATCAATCCCCGCCCGATGCTGCCGATGCAGGTGTCGACGTGATCGGGCCGGCCGGAAACGAAGCCTCTATCGCCCCGGATTCGGCGTTGAACAAGCGTATGACACCGTCAAACCCGGCAACAGCAACCTGCTTTTCGTCGGGGCGGAAACTCACCGCAAAAACTGGAGAAGCCAAACCCTGAAGATCCACAACCTTCGCCGGATCGTCCGTCATGTAGACCCTCGCCGAGCCGCTCGTTGCGGTACTGGCGCCGACAACAAACCTGCTTCCGGACGGAGAAAAATCCAGATCCGTCAGGCGTCCAGGCAACTTTTGATAGGCCCGAACGAGATTAAAGTCGTCTCCAATCTGTCGCGCCTGTTCACGGAAGATTTTATAAAGTCGAGGCTCACCGTCTGAACCGACAGCAAGAACCTGTTCCTGCGTCGGATGCCGCTGAACATCGACCAGTCCACCCTTTAACGCGCCTGGTGTGATGCTGGTAATATTGTCCACGAACTGCCCGTTCGCCACGATCGTCAGTTTCATCGAACGATCGCGACTCACACTGATCACATGGTCATTTTTTAAAGAAAATGTCGTGCCGTGAACCCAGTCCGAATGTGCGTCCATTCGCATCGTGACTTCTCCAGTTTCCACTTTCACAACGCGAACGCGATTATCAGCCCCTCCGAAACCTACCAATGTTCCGTCGGCATTGAACGAGACTCCAAACATCGCATCATGAGACAAAGTCACTGCATGAACCAACTTCGATTCACCGACATTCCACAGTTGCAACTCGCCAAACAGCGACGGGGTGCCAGCAGCCACCGCAAGAATCTGTCCGTCTGGAGAAAACGACAAGGATTCCACCCGCTGTGCACGTCCAATCAATCGCTGTACCGGTGCAGTTCCGTCGAGTGTATGAATCAGCACTTCGTGGTATCCCGCTACCGCCAGTCGTTTGCCATCCGGTGAATAGTCAATGGACGCCACCAGCGGCGCGGTTCTGTAAACCGGGGGATGAGTTGCATCAATAGCCTGACCAACGTCTGCCGGCGTGTCATCAACTGCCCCCTGAGCAATCCACGTTCGAAGTGTTTCAATCTGTTCGGAAGTCAACGGATCTGCATTCAGCGGCATATCAGGCTTTTCACCGGAAACTCGCTGGATCAACGGACTATCGTCCGGTTTCCCCGCAGCCACGGACGCTCCTGCGTCGCCACCTTTGAGCAATTCGGTGACAGCCAAAACCGACAACCCCCCTTCACGTTTGCCATCAAAATGACACCCTGAGCAACGGCGTTGCAGAATCGGACGCACAGACCGATAGTAACTGACCTTCTTCTCAGTCAATTCCTGTCCGGTCAGAGTCGAAGGGAAAATGAGCGAGTGGGAGAGCACAACCAGCAGCAGGGTGGAGCCAAACAGCGTGGATCGCATGACGCGCACCAGTTCTGATTTGGGGGAAGGGCAACAAGGTGGGTTCGAGGGAATAAAGGATACCACAGGCTTCCCTCAACCCCATCGTATGCAGTTCATCGTAGCCACGCAAAATCCAAAACGCAAAGAATGCATCGCGACGAGAGCGTAAAGACTCACCTCCGTGCAACGCGGTCGGCCCCGACTCTGCGAAGCGGGATTCACCAGAATTCCTGGCTCCCGACCGGCGGAATGCTGCAGGGAAACAGCTCGTATTACGAACCACCCGAGCAAACGCCAACCGGAGCCAAAATCGTTTGCCAAAGTCGTCGATCCGAGCCAGAAAGTCGTGCCTTAGCCAGTTTCACTGCATTTTCTTTTCCTCCTGGACGAAAGAACGTCTGGAAACGTGATTTGAATGAAGGCTGATGGATTGTTATCCTCCCGTGCTTGTCAGTCATGTTTCATTTTTGCAATCCGGAGATATTTGGCTCATGGGTACCAAGAAGACGGGTAAGGGTCGGCGAAAGATTGGTCGCAAGAAGCGTCGTATGCGATCGAGAATCCGCCATCGTAAGGGCTGATCCCGCCCGTTTTCGGCAGTCCCTCGAAGGCCAGCATTGGCTTTCGTTGCCACTCCGCGCGGAGTCGCAGTCCAGCGGCTGGACTCCTGTAAAACCGCAGAAGCTCAACAGACGCTCGATCTGTCGAGCTTTTTTGCTGCGCGGCCTGACCGATTTTCCCAGTTCTGTCAGTCAAATCAATTAGAGGATTTCACACCTGGAGGACTTTGCCGATTCCGGCGAGCTTGACAGCGCAGAGTCAAACCTGAATCCTAGTGTGGTATGTCGTGTTGTTTTTCTGCAACAGTGGCATCCCCGCCTGGTTTTCTCTTCAGAGGATTCTCCATGCCTCGTCCCTCCAATCATCGCTCTGCACTCATAGCGGTCGTTACTGCTTTCATCGGGATCTCGGCGTGTCCATGCTTTGCAGACGATGTTGCCCCATGGAATGCAACCGCCATTCGTCAGCAGATTGATCAGCGACTGCGTGACAAGCAACAGGCCGAAAAAGAGTTGACTCTGCGTCAGGGGGCAGTCGCCGTTGCTGAGCAACGACTTTCGGAAATCCAGAAACAACTCGAACAAGCACAGGCTCGAGTGTCTGCTGAAAAAGCAGAAGCACAGAAGATCGAACAAAAAACGACCGCCATGGCCCAGGAATTGGCGAAGCTGACGGAAACGCTGCCGGCTCATGAGGCGGCTGATTCTCTGATCGCCAGAGCTGATCAGGCCAGCGCCCGACTGGAAGCGCTGCAGAGCGCGCGGCAAAAGCTGCAGAACGATCTCTCAGCACTTCGCAAATCAGCTGTTGAATGGCGCAGCAAGGTAACAGATTCCGACCAGCAGATTGCCGCCATCACTGCACAACGGCCGGAACTCGACAAAAAACTGAATGAAGCCAGAACGGCTGCCGACGCTGCAACAGCGATGGTTGCGGCAACTCAAAAAGCTGTCACCGAGAGCCAGACGATGCTCGAGACAGCGGCCTCGGCTCTGGTGACGAACGAGTCTCAGTTGAAGGATGCCAGCGAATCCGTTCAGAAACTCAACACTTCGATCGCATCTGTCGAGAAATCTTTGGCCACACTTCGCGACGCGGCGAAGCTGACTGGCGTGGATGCATCTGCTTCACTTCAGGGACTTGAAAAGGCTCTGTCGGATCTGAAGCCGATGAAGGCCAGCATAGAGCAGCTCGTCACACAACTCACAACTCGCCGGGACGAACAATCGAAACTGCTCGCCAGCGTCAAAGCGGAATTTGACAAGAAGACTGCCGAACACCAGACATCCGTCTCTGCGGCTGCGCCCGTTCTGGCTTCATTCAAGGCCGCTGGAGATGCCATCGCCACGGCCAGCGCTCGTGAAGCGTCGCTCAAGGTAGTCAAGGCCGACGGCGAAATGTGGCAGACCACACTCCAGGCTCAGCTTGTCGGCCTTGAACCTTCGCTGCAGAAGCTGAGTGCCGAGATGCAGATCGTTGAGCATGACGCATTGGTGACTCGACGCGAAGCTGAGAACGCTCTTGAGCCCCTCGGAAGGTTTGTTTCGTTCTCACGTCACGTCGCTCCGATTCTGGCCGATCGATGTATCGCCTGCCACAACACACGCAGCCCCGGTGGTCGACTGAATCTGGATTCTTTTGCGGCCATGATGAAAGGCGGCGAATCCGGAGCGGCCCTGACGGCTCGCAAGTCCCATGAATCCCTGATGCTGATGATGGTGAAAGACGGTTCAATGCCGAAGGATGCCGATCCGCTGAAGCCAGAAGAAATCGCCGTCATCCAGAAATGGATTGACGTTGGTGCTCCAATCGACGCGGGGATCCCTGTCACCGCCGATCTGTTCGATGTGATGCCCGAGCGATCTCAGCCGGAGGCTCCTCCCGAATATCGAGTCGCCATCCCTGTGACAGCCGTGACGTTCAATCATGATGGTTCTCAGTTGGCGTCGTCTGGATATCATGAAGTGCTCATCTGGAATACTGCCGATGGTTCGCTCATTCGTCGCATCTCCAATGTGGCCGAGCGAGTTTATGATCTTGAGTTCAGCAACGACGGCAGCACACTCGCGGTCGCGGCGGGAACTCCCGGACAACTTGGTGAACTCAAACTTTTCTCGGCCGCGGATGGCTCCCTCGTGAGAACTCTGGTGCGATCGCGCGACGCTGTGTTTGCTCTGGCATTCAGTCCTGATGGTCAGCACATCGCCTCCGCTGGTGCAGATCGATCGATTGTTGTGAGTGATCTTGCTGACGGCGCTGAGGTGACGCGTATCGAAGACCACGCCGACTGGGTCATGGATATCAATTGGTCTCCAAACGGCCAGAGATTAGTGAGCAGCAGCCGTGACAAGACCAGCAAGGTTTTTGAAGCCACCACCGGCAATCCGGTGATCACGTTCCCGAACCATGGCGAACCCGTGTATACGGCAGCATTTCTGGCTGACGGTGCTACAGTTGTCAGCGGCGGGGGTGATAAGCGTATTCGCGTCTGGAATTCAGCCGACGCGAAAGAGGTTCGTGCAATCGGTGGGTTCGGCGGTGATGTCTTCCGCATCGAAGTGCAGCCGGGAGACGTTATTGTGTCCGCGCCTGGTGACCTCTTAGTTCAGCAGAACAACGCGGCGCATGGCGCTGAAGTTCCTCGCCTTGCGGGACACAACGACTGGGTCTACACGCTCAGCATCACGCCTGATCAGAAACGCATCGCCTCTGGCAGCTACGATGGCGAAATTCGACTCTGGAACGCCGAAGATGGCACAATGGTCAGCTCCTTCCTCGCTATGCCCAGAGGGCAGCAGGCAGTCGCTGCGGCTGCGGCCCAGCCGTAATTGATCGACTGAGTGAAAGTGACGCAGTGTGGCTGAGACGCCAACCGATTCGGCAACAGAAGATCGAAGGCGTCTCAGGCTCAGGACACTCTGGCATGTTCAGCATTTCTGCGAGTGCCGTCGACTAACAATCTACCGGGAGCGAACGGCTGAACATCAGCCTTCCGGTACGACCAAGATATCCGAAGATGGGCCATGGGCTGTACGAATTCCGACCACAGCCATTTCGTGTTAATGCGTCGAAAACACGTTTCTGATTTGAAAACGAATTGAGCAGGGTAAAGCTTGATTCTCGAGAGAAATCTCGTTTCCGTACGTCATTGTTTGGCTCACCGGTAATCGACACACGCAGTGTCGTCTTCGCCATGCATGGGACACGAGCATGTCCAATCGAAGTCTTCGACGTTACTTTTGCCGATCCGCATACAGGGGAATTCTGCTTGCGACAATCGCCGGTTGCGGTCGTGAGATCAGTAATGAGTCCGCTGGCGTTGTGTTGTCGTCAGATGAACAACCCCGCGTACGCAGCCAACAATCGTCCTCCATGGAACGATCGTACAACGAGCGAGCGACGGATCCAGAAGACCAGATTGATCTTCAAAGCATTCATGCGACCACAGATGAATTCGGCCGGGCCGCAACCATCGAGCGAGAGCGGGCTCTTGTTCGCCTGATGGTCACAACCCCGACACCTGAAATCAACATTCCAATGAGCATGACTCTTTCTGAAGTGCTGTCGAAATTCTCAGGGGCAATGAGTCAGCATACGAACATTCCTGTTCGATTTGGCCTCGACCAAACCGATCCTGATATTGGAGAAGATCCCGCATATCTGGACAACACATCTGTTGGACCGCTGACCATCACCGCCGGATCAATGCAAGTCTCGTCCGCACTTGCAGAAGTGCTATCCGCGGTGAAAGATCAGGAATTGACCTGGATGATCCGCAACGAATCCATTGTGATTACAACGATTGAGACTACTGAATTGTCCGAGAATCTCATTCTCAGAAGCTATGACATCGGGCCAATGCTTCGCACCGGCGTCTCGGCAAAGTCGATCCGGTCCACCATTCTTAATCTGAGTACAACAACGGTACCATGGCTCGAGCATGGCGACGAATTCGGAGCTTTGGAGGTCGTTGGCGATCATCTGATCGTCCAGCAGACTCGTTCTGGCCATCAACAGGTTTTTGAACTTGTGGAGCGCCTGAAGCAGGGTCTCGAATCGTTCGAAGCTCATCGTGTGAAATCTCGAATCGGCCAGTAGGCGCATCAGTGTGACGCCCTTAGGTCCCTCCAGTTGCGCAACGGGCTTGCAAGACACTGGTCACTCTGTCAGGGGGCAATGGTGAACAATTCCAACCTTCCAAAGCCTGGAATTGTCCGCACAATGGATCCTACCTCGATTGTGCCGGAGCAGCGATGCT
Source organism: Planctomycetota bacterium (assembly GCA_046341255.1). Classification (GTDB taxonomy): domain Bacteria; phylum Planctomycetota; class Planctomycetia; order Planctomycetales; family Planctomycetaceae; genus SXXK01. The sequence continues at coordinate 12,423 of JBKDRW010000282.1, read as the reverse complement.
CGGAGAGTTGGGCACTTTCGGGACGGATTCGCTCGGTGTGTTCTTCTGAACCTCTAGCCACGCTTTGCCCTGATCGGAAGCAATGAATTCCGCATAGTCGGGGATCGCAGAGAGGTCGTTGAAAGTCATTCCGAACTTCGTGGCGATTTCGTCGAGTTGTTTTGCGACGGCCGTGTAGTCTTTGGCTTTGAGCAGTACGGACGTCTCGACCCAATAGGCGTCGATTCGATTGTCGGACACCTTCTTCGCCGCGGCGACCGCAGAGCGAGCATCCTCAGGCCGATTCAGTGCCAGCAACGGTTTCACCTTCATCAGATTCAGATACTCGTCCCCGGTCAGTTGCAGCAGCCGTTCGACCGTATTCAGGACATCAAGATGACGCTCCTGCACCGCCAGCATATCGAGCGTGCGGAAGAGAAACGCGGGTTCCATCGGATGATGTTTCTGACACTCATCCAGCACCTGAAAATACTTTTCTTCGCTGACACGCTGAGCGACACCCAGTTTCCTCATCAGCAGTCCGCGGTTTGTCTTCAGGTTTGCTGGAAGGTCGTCGTACAACTCCAGAGCTTCATCAGCTTGACTCTCTGTGGCCAACGACTGAATTTTCTGCAGAGTCCCCGCGCTCTCGACTATTGCCGCCTCGGTCGTGCCGAGTGATTGACGAACGGCTTCGGACTGTGAGGCAATGTTCGAAAGATCAATCGCCCGCAGAGAATCAGACACATCTTCACCGGTCAGGTAGACAAAGATGTCAACGATCTTTGACTTGCCATTTCGATCCTCGTTTAAAATGATTTCATGATGACTGAGGCCACTTCCATCAGCCAGCAGCATCCGAAATACGGGACGGTGATCTCCGTTACGGTCCACAATCCGAACGAGACTGTAGTCACCGCCGTTCTTCACTGAGTCAATGATGTCTGTCCCGACGTTGGCAAGCCCACCGTCGTCAGCAATCTGCTTGCGGTACGACGATCGAAATTCTTCCGAAACGGCAAGTCCGTGAAGTATCCGATCCGCAAAGAGTTCGTGATCGATGAGCGACGAAAAGGCAGACTCATCCTCGTGAGCGATGGCGACACTGATCGCTTCAGCAATCCGCTCTGCATCGTCTCGTGTCGCTGCTGATGCTTTCGGCTGGACCGCGACCGTTCCCGAAAGTTCTGCACTTTCCGATCCCTCCCCGGGCAGACCAGTCTTCGGCAAGTTGGCTGAAGTATCCTTCGCCTCCGAACTGGAGGCCGCGGTACCAGATTGCACGGTTGACGGTTTCTCCATCCCGCCACACCCAACAATGAACCATGAGAACAACAGCCAACCAGCGGCGTAGTCACAACATCGAGGTGGCAAACAGCGAAGAACAACACAACGCATCATGCAGACTCTGCCAAAGCGAAAGAAAGTGTCAGGAAAAGGGATCTTCAATCAGGAAAGATGATGCACTCACCGGCGGATCAGTCCAACCCAGGATTGTTCGGGCATGCATTCATCAGATTCCTGCTCCATTTTTCATCTGGGCTCTTCACCAGCGAACATCATGCCGTGTTCGCAGCCTGCGGACGAAAGATCTGTGGGGCTAAGGGACATTGCCGTTTCACAGCGGCTCGACTCCCTGATCGCCTCGAAAATCCGCCAGCGGCAGGAAACCTTTCCACCGGATGATTGCACCATGAGCAGGAGAGACCAGAAAGAAACTCGTTTCAAGTGTCTCTTTTCCCGGAGCTTTCAGAAAAGCAAAACTCAGACGTCCGGTCTTTCTCAGTTTCTCTGACCATTGAGGTTCCGACTGCCAGTCGATGCGCGTCGACGAGTCACCCTGCTGGACTCATAGGTCCTCACCAGCTGATCAAGATGTTCATGCTGCTCTTCGGGAGCTGCTTCACGGGATCGCCTCGCCCAATATGCGGCCTGCTCACTATCACCCGCCTCCGCGTATGCCACTGCAAGCGTATTCATGCAGGACCAGTCATTGCTGTTGGTCAGGTTGCAGGCTTTTTTTGCCATCGTCACGGCACGCACGGCATCGCGAATCGCCGGGTCTTCGCTGGTGGCAAGCAGCCAGGCCAGATTATCCCACGCTTTGGCAAATCCCGGGTTCAGTGCCAGGGCTCGCTCATAATCAGCAACAGCGTCTGACTCCTGACCCAGTTTCACAAAAGCCGCTGCGCGGTTGTTCCAAGCTCGAAAAAGATCTGGCTGAAGTTCAATGACTTTCGTCCAGCACTCAACGGCTTCATGCAGCTTCTCCTGATGAAACAAAAGGTTTCCCTGGTTGTACCACGATGCTGCATGCTTCGGAGCAATTTTCGCGACCTCGCGATAAAGCTGAATCGCCTCTTCAGGATGTCCCTCAGCAGCAGTGATATTGCCCTTCACATAGATCGCATCGACAAAATCAGGTTTCAGTTTCAGGCACTGATCCAGATCGGCAACAGCGTCTTGTGATTGTCGCAATTGATGTCGAGCAAGCCCGCGACGGTAGTACAACTCGTAAGCCTCCGGTGAAGCGTTCAGCAGCTCCGTCAGATCGCAGACAGCCTCTTCGCATCTTCCGACTCGATGCAGCAGGACGGCTCGCCGCAACCGCAGAGTCTGATCATCCGGCATGCGTTCCAGAACGACCGTCAGATCTTCAACAGCGATATCGTATTCACCCTTCTGCTCCGCAAGCCGTGCTCGTAACAATCGACCGGCTTGATGCTCGGGATCGCTCCTGAGCAGAGCATTCAGTTCTTCGCGTCCGCGAAACTCCTGACCCACCTCGAAGCAGCAGGTTGCTCGCATCCACTTCAAAGCCGCGGTATCAAACTCGCGCACCTCGAGTCGATCGAGGTCATCGAGAGCGTCGTGGAAATGCCGCTGATGAAATCGAGATGAGCCGCGAACGATCATTGCTTCGGCTCGTTGAGCATCCGTCAACTGCGAGACCAGCTTCGAATCCAGCAGTTCATTCGCGCTGGCAATCGCTGCATCCCGGTGGTTCAGATCATTGCAGATCCGAGCATGCAGAAGCAGGGCTTCGATATTCTGAGGCGAGGTCGAAAGACAACTCGACAGAATCTCAACAGATTCCTCAAGTTGCCCCTGAAAAGCCATTGCCTCGGCCCGCAGAAGCAGAACTTCAGATGTGATGTCGGCATCTGGAATACCCTCCAGCGATTCCTCTGCATCAGAGTATCGCTGCATAGCGATGGCCGCGCGCGCCTTCAGAACCTTCACTGGAAGCTCTTCACTGCCAACCGGTGAAATCAACTTCAGATCTTCAGATGCACCAGCCGCATCGTTCTGTCGGAGCTTCAGATCTGCACGCAGCACCCGAACTGTGTCCGAGAGCACACCATTCTGGAGTTCCTCTGCGCGATCGATGCATAGAATTGCCTTCGCGGGTTCATCCTGCGCGGCCCATCGAGCGACGAGGTTTGTGACAATTTCCTCATTTCCGGGTGTGAGCTCCAGGGCCTTCTGCAAATCGGTGATTGCAGCCACTGGTGCGCCAAAATCATCAAACAGTCGACTTCGATACAGCAGGAGCTCGGCGTTTCTCGGATCAGACTCGATCGCAAGCGTGAGGTCTGCAATCGCCAGTGAGGAGAGCCCCTGTTCTGCATACACCCTCGCGCGAATTTCCAGCGCGTCGATGTTTCCCGGCTGAGTTTCCAGCACCGTGGAAGCATCGACCATCGCCTGTTCCAGCTGATGATCAGCCAGCTTCAGCCGAGCCCGTTCGATGAGAAACACCTCCGGTCCCGCGTGCGTTGAAATCAGGCGACTGTAGTCCTCCACCGCCTCGTCCCTTCGATTCAGGCGCCGCAGAACATCTGCTCTCAGTTGAAGGGCACTGAGATGTCCCGGTCTGACCTCCAGCAGTGCGTTCAGGTCCGTCAGAGCCACATCGGCTCGGCCTGTTGCTGCCAGCAAACGGGCTTTCTCAAGCTGTATACGAAATGGAAGCGACTCTGTTGCGTCATCGCCTGAGGATCCTGAAATCCTCAAAGCATTCACTTCCTGCAGATGCGCCAATGCTTCTTCATGGTCACCAAGACTCACATTCAGTTCGGCGAGGGCGAGACGTGACAGGTGATGAGCAGGATTCAGTTCGATGGCTCGCCGAAGGTTGGCTTCGGCAGCAGATGACTGGTTCAAATACTGATATGCCTGCGACAAATAGAAATGACTATCAGCATTTGCCGGACTGATCTGAGTCACGCGGGACAAATCACTGATGGCATCGTCATATCGTTGCTGATCCAGCAACACACGCCCCCTTTCAAGCCACGGGCGAAAATCACCTTCTCGAAGCCGACACGCCATGTCGAGATCCATCAGCGATCGTTCGGCATCTCCGACACTTCGCCAGCACATTCCTCTCAGAAGCCACGCTTCGGAATTGCTCCGATCACGCTCAATCACGGCATTCAGATCGGCAATGCAGATGTCCGGCTGAGTGAGCATCAGCAGACCCACGCGTCGGATCAGCCCCTTGTCATGATCCGGCTGAAGTCGAATCAGTGTATTCAGATCATCCAGTGCTTTGTCATAATCTCCCTGCTTCTCGTAAGCGCAGGCTCGCTCGAAGCGAGCATCGGTCTCCCGAACATTCAGCTTGATTGCTTCTGTAAAGGATTTGATTGCCAAAGCCGTTTCGCCAGAAGCTTCCTGGGCAATACCAAGCGCTGTCCATGCAGCCCCCCACCCAGGCTTTTGTCGCACAGCGGCAGTCAGATCCATAATCGAATCCCGCTGATGTCCCAGAAAAGCGTGACTCTGACCTCGGAGGTAGAACGCATCGGGATTTCGGGGCTCGAATGCAATGGCTCGGTTGAGAACCAGAATGGCTTCCGCATGACGATTGCTGTCGCGATGCTGAGAGGCGATCCGAACCAGGCTGTCGGCCTGCTTTTTCTGATCTGAGCAACCTGCAAGAAGCGTAAATGCGAAAGTGCAAAAAGCGATCAAATGCAAAACAAGACCAAGTCCGTGGCTCTGTCTGATCCTTCCGGGTGCGGGACAAAACACTGTCTGGCAGGGAATCCGATGGACTCGGTTCGAGAGACCACTCATCGAAGACTCCTTTCTGCTGCCGAAACAAACAATTCGCCGAACGTCAGCGCAGACGGGTTCTGCGAACCGGCGGTTATCATTGGGATCGTCAGGATCAGCAAATCGCTCCTGCACGATTGAATGATCAAAATGGATTTCAGTCGACCGAATCGATTCGAGTGTTACGGTCTTCCTCACTTTCCAAAGTTCGTGAAGTATTCCATCAGACCGGGACTCTTATCATCGTCAATGGACAAGTACGGCAGCAAACCGTGTCCGGTGCCTTTTCAACGGATGAATTCCAAGTGAGCTCTGAGACGCATTCATGCTGAAGAAATCTGCGTGGCCGAGCCTGAAAAAGGCGACCGTTTTCAGCCGATGGGACAGGTACAGGCCGGAGCGTCGTTCCTCAGAGTCAGACTCTGACGGCACAGAAAGGCGGGTTGAAGTGATGACGCCGAATCAGTCGAAAAGAAATCCCGCAGGAATTGCCGATTGCATCTCCAATGGACAAGTCGGAGGCGGCAACTTCATCAGTGGCCGGGCTTCGCGCCCGTTTTGCAAACGGAATGATATCATGTTGTTCGCAGACATCCTCTCAGATGATCAACTGGCAATTCTGGGCTGCTTTGGGGCAATGGCAATGTGTGGCCTGATCGCGTCGCTGACGTTGCATTTCGGCCCCGTCGGCCAGAAACATAGAGCGCCATCATCCTTGTCTGTGGAACCACAGGAATCCCGGCGAACACAGGGACAGAGCCACGAACGACGAGCCGCATAAAGGCTTTGATTTTCTGTGTCATTTCCTTGCGGATCCTGACGCCAACCCTCGTTTTTCCGGGCGGCCTCTTGCAGCAGCGTGCGAGCAACCGTATACCGTTACGAAATTTCCGGAGACTCTTCAGGCCTCCGGCCTCTGTGTCTCCTTCCGCATAGACCTGTTCTTCCCCCTGCATTCGGCACTTTCGGAATCACCATTATGCAACGCTCCACAACTGCATCTGTCGGTTTGGTCTTCGCCGCCGGGATTGCCGTAGGTTGTTTCCTGTCTGCTCCGACGAAGCCACTCCATGCTGTGGAAGATGAGACTGTCGTGCAGTACAGCAAAGATGTCAGGCTGGCTTACCAGAAATCCCGGAAGGCGATGACAGACCTGAATAACCTGTTCGTGGCCAGCGGAACACAGACCAATGCTTTTGGCGGTATCAACTATTTTGCAGCATCCGTTGGCGGAATTGATGTTGAAAAAGACCTCGAAGAAGGTCGCGGTGTTGATCCGGAAACATTCGCTGCTCTTTACGCGGATCGTGCGAATGCAAAGATTTCCGAGCATCTCGACTACGATGAGGAAGGGCGACTGCGATACAAGAAAAATGTGATTCGCCTTTATTCACGCGATCGTCTGAAGCAGTTGTTCAATCGACGGACACAACTTGAAGTGCAATCGGAAAACACCTTCCGTTAAATGTCACATCAGGCTGCATTCACTGGAATGCCATTGAGCGAATCAGAACAGGTCAGCCACGGTGGAATCACCGTTCGCGAAGCGGCGGCGTGTTTCGGGCTGGACGTCTGTAGTTCACGGAGGATTTCGGGGGGATTCAGCGGGGCCGCGGTATTTCGGGCCACGGACGTGCATTCCCGACGCTTTGCGATTCGTCTGATTCCCCTTGAGATGAGTCTTCCAGAGCAACGGCTTGACTTACTTCACTCGATGCTGTGCTGCGTTCAGCAACATGGTCAGTCAGGCATCGCGATCCCGTTGTGCCCGTTGAGAGATCTCCAGCGACGCATGGAGCCTCTGAGAGCAGGAAGACCCTCATCCTGTGTTCTCGGCAATTTCCGTGTGCACGCGGAACCGTGGATCGATGGGCTGCCCGTCGAGGGCGTTCCGACTCCTGAACAACTTTCCCACTCGATGACCTATCTTTCATCACTTCACCAGCGATTGAAAACAGCCGTCAGTGTTCTCCCTGAGAACAGTTGGTTTTTCCTTCGGACGGGCATTTCGCCCGGACTTCTTCGCCGCATCCGTATGATTTCGGAATTGCTGCACGGGGGGCTCGAAGCACTGTTGAGTAACTGCGAAATGGACCTTGACTCGGAATTCCGAAAACTCGCAGCAAGGACAGGCAATATTGTTCGAATCTGGCTGCCTCAACTGAAATCACTGACATCGCCGATTGAAGCAAAGTCATTTCTTCTGCAGCCAGTGCTTCGAGATGTCTGGCGGCCACATGTTCTCTTCCAGAACAACGAGGTATCGGGAGTCATCGATGTCATGTCTGCAGCGAGTGATCATCCGGTATTGGATTACGCCCGCTTGTTTCGCAGCTGGTTCGGTTCCGACTGGATTGCGATCGAGGCTGCTTATCTGGAACTCGCCGAACACTGCCACTTGAATGCAGCGGAAAGGCTGTTGCTGAAGTCGATTGATGCATGTTCATCGATCCTGAGCCCCATCACCTGGCTGAATCGCCGAATAGCTTCCGTTCGCACTTTTCCGCTGGATGAAGATAAACGAAGTCGCATGGAAGAAGTCGTCAGGATCGCGGAATCTTTTCGTCTCGTCCCGCTAACCTGACACACTGCTGAGTCCTTGAGATCCAGATGGATGCGGCCCGAACGGTACACACGGTTGTCGGATCGCGCGGAAGAACGGACGAAAAATGCGCGCCATCCGGAAAAGAATCCTTAGTGTTGCACGACGTGGCGATCTCGCGTGGTAATGAGAAGCAACTGACGTTGCACGGTGGGTCGGAGAGACTTCTGCATTCACGGTCGAAAGACTCACATGATCATGAATCTGATCCTGTTGATGTCAGAGCACGCCGAACGTCTCGAAGGCTTCCGCAGCTGACATTCCTCCGCGAATTGCATCACGAACACGATTCTCTGCGTGCGCCTTGTCCCATGCAGCACGAACGACGCGAGTTTCCGCTTGTGCGGGAACGACCACTACTCCGTCAATATCCGCCGCTATCAAATCGCCGGGATAAACAGGGATTCCGTCCAGTTCAATACGCACATCGACATCGATGACTCGCTGCCGATCTTTACTGTCATAAGGATTCATACCCCGCGCAAACACCGGGAAACTCATCGCCTTCATTTTGGCGGCATCGCGCACAGCCCCATCGACAATGACACCCACGCAGCCAGTATTTCGCGACGCTGTGGTCAGCAATTCGCCCCAGATCCCCGAGCGATTCGATCCCGACGCGGCACAGACGAGGACATCATCAGGTCTGCAGGAATCCACCGCCGCAAGTTCCAGTTTGTAAGGCTCGGGGTCCGCATGGGCCATATCCGCCCAAAGCGTCGTTTTAACTCGACCAATCAGGGTTACCTCCGGCATTGTGATGGGAACGATTGGAAGTCTCGGTGACTGCCGTGAAAAACCAGCCGCATCGAGGGCATCGCACAACAACGGCACCGACAGGACCCGTCGCATCATCTCCAGGGTAATTGTTTCCGGATTTGCGTCCTCGTGCATACTGGACATATCACTCTCAGCGAGGGGAACGGGGCAGGTAAATGACAATCCGAAATTGTCTCAGGACTGTTTACGACTGCAAGCGATGAAGTCCTCTCTGAGATCGCTGCAAATTCACTTCAGCCAAAGCTTCCGGAATTTTTGCGACAAAACGCACCAGTTGAGATGTTGAACATCCCAGTGCTGCCGCCGCACGGCGGACGTCATATTCCTTGGCATCGATCGCATCCATCGCTTCAGCCAGCATCGCGGGGAAATCCATATGCCTTTCGCTGCAAAGGATCTTTGCATCACGACAACGAGCATTCCACATGTCAGACGGCATCACTTCCGTACTGCGAACACACCGAAGTTGAACTGCGAGCAGCACTCTCAGACGAAAGACCGCAACCTGACGATTGGCTTCCTGACTTCGTCGCTCGGCAGCGAATGTCGTCAGGCCGGTCGGCGTATGAACGATCTCAATGGCGGTTTCAACTTTGTTTCGATGCTGACCACCAGGTCCAGTGTGACGGCTTCTTCGGACCACGCATTGCTCAAGCAACTGTGGCTCCAACATTCGGCTGGGATGAATCTGACATGCGTCCATGAATTCCTGTCACTGCAGGTCATCTGATCTCAGCGGATCAGCATTTTCGAGTCGCTGAACCTGCGATACCTCGACGGGGACTCTGCTCGTTCTTAACAAAGGCTGACCACATCTCCGGGAATATTTCCGTTCCAGCCTGCTCAAACTGATGCAATGTTAACAGGATCACAGCGAACGAATGTCTGAATACATTACGAAGGCAAACAAAGAGATGATGAATAACAGACCGACGAGATGCGCGTAATTGATCACTCTGGGACTGGGCTTGCGTCGTGTGATACCTTCCCAGAGAAGAAATACCATATGACCGCCATCCAGGATGGGGATCGGCAGAAAGTTAAAAATTGCCAGATTGATGCTGAGGAATCCGAGGAACAACACGAGATCCACAATACTTCGCTCGGCCACTTCGTAGCCGATCTGAGCAATCTTCAGAGGACCGCCGAGTGAATCAGGTGAGATATCTCCCAGCAGAAGTGATCGGAGAGTTCCATAGATGCTGATCGTCGTCTTGCGTGTTCTCTGAAGGCCAAGCCCCATCGCTCCAACGAACGAATCTCCTTTCTGAAGTTCGAGATCCACCTTCCAGATCCCGGAATTGAATCCGCGAAACCAGAGATTCCATCCGGGGACGTACTCAAGTTTTGTCAGGGCCTCAGATCCCGCAGGATTCTTACCGTCATCGTAGTAGAGACGAACATGTCTCACGGGAGCTCTCTGAATCTGAGCAAACGCCCAGGCCCAGTTAATATCTTCCACTTTGCCCGGGTCACCCTTTTGAACTTCAGCAAGGTTGATCTGCTGAGGCGTCGAGTCGCTTCCAAAGGCATCTGCATTTTTTCCCGGCTCGGGATGAACCAATTCAACCCTCGTGATTTTCATCTCCGGCTTGAAGACACTCAGGCTTTCCGCTTCCGAACCCGGAAGCACTTTTGCGATGTATGGTTTGACCTGATAGCCAATCCCCAGCGACGGGATAGCGAGTGGCGTCGTCTGAAACATGGGCTCGTCCACCCAGCCAGGAAGATCTTCCGGAACAACCTGCAACTCCACAACCTTATCACCGTCAGGTGTCGGACGTTTGACCGTAACCTGAACGTTCTTTCCCGCCTGCTTCGCAAAGTAAACCGGCAGTTCGAGAGGATCGATCGTGATCCCGGGCTCCTTATCGTCAACCTTGACAATCCTGTCTCCAACCGCAATCCCGGCCTTCTCAGCAATCGACCCTTTCTGAACGGCTCGAACTGGCCCCATCGCCATCCAAAGGCCGATGGACTTGACCTGGCCGGTCGGAACAGAAATCTCCAGTGTCTTCTTTTCCCCGGGCTGTTCGCCATCGGCAGCTTTGGCCATACGTTCGACCGTGTGAATCAGTTCGTAGTCGGCATATCGTGCCCACGACTGCCGAAGTGTCGACAGATAACGCACATCAACCTGCGCCGGCAAGGGCCCGTCTGCGGCAGTCGTAACGGAGTCTTTCGATACAGGAACGGGCCGGACTGAAAGAATCCTGTCGCCTGGAGCGAGCTTTTCGGATGCATTTCTCAGAGGCAGCCCAAGGTCGGCGATCCGATCAATATCTTTGACGGATGCAATCTGAGAGATCCCCGCCATGCGCATGCCGGTTGCTCGACCTGGAGAAAGTTTCGTCGGGGTCAGTATTTCCTGAAATGTGGAGCCATCAAGATGCGTTCCTTCCACCACGAGATCGCCGGACGACAACATCACGGCGGCGTGAACATCTTCAAAACTCCGAATACGATCGCCATTGATCGCAGTAATGCGGTCGCCAGATCGAATCCCATGCTGCCAGGCAGGCAGGCCGGTAATTACTTCACCGACCACCGGAGCTGGTTCAAAGACACCGTACCAGTAACTGATAACAAAGAACAAAAAACCTGTCGCGATATTCATAATCACGCCGGCCGAAATGATCGCCATCCGCTGAAGGACGGTCTTGGCGGAATATGATCGGGGATTTTCTGCAATCTCCGAACTCGTCATCTGGTTCGGATCCATGTCATCCTGACCGAGCATCTTGACATAGCCACCGAATGGAAAGGCCGACAATGCGTATTCAGTTTCCCCTCTTTGACGACTCCATAGAATCGGCCCCATGCCGATACTGAATCGCTCCACATGAACGTTGCACAGTTTGGCCACAGCAAAATGACCAAGTTCGTGGAAGAAGATCACCAGCCCGAGTCCAAGAACAACCGAAAGGATGCTCATGAATTTCGACAGGACTGTGCTGAGATCAATCGCAGCAAAAGTATCGACCAGACACATTAACTCAGGAATTATCATTTCCACCGAAGTGCTTCCTCCCGAGCCCAGCGATCCAGTTGAAGCAGTTGCTCCATGGCTGGCTGGGCATCGAATTCATGGTGGTGAAGAATGTCTTCAACAAGTCGAGTAATACGATCAAAAGACAGCTGACGGCTCAGAAACCGCTCCACGGCGACTTCATTTGCAGCATTCAGAACCACACCGCAGGTCCCGCCTTTTTCAGCCGCCTCGAATCCCAGCCGAAGTGCGGGAAATGCGTCGAGGTCAGGCGGAAAGAGTTCCAGTGTCTGTGGTGCTTCCCAGTTGTGTTTCCTGGCTGGCCCTGCAGGCCGATCCGGGAACAGCAACGCATATTGTATCGGGAGTCGCATATCTGGGGGAGACATTTGTGAAATCACGGATCCATCCCGAAACTCGACAAAGGAATGGATATACGACTGAGGATGAACGACAACCCCAATCTCGTCCGCCGACAGACCAAACAGCCACCTGGCTTCAATGATCTCCAGGGCTTTATTCATCATCGTTGCTGAATCGACGGTGATTTTGGGTCCCATATTCCACGTCGGATGTTTCAATGCCATCTCAGGCGTGACTGACTTCAGTTGATCCCGCGTGAAACCGCGAAACGGTCCGCCACTGGCCGTGAGAACCACTTTTCTCACATCCGACCGTCTTCCGGATTGCATGGCCTGAAAGATCGCGCTATGTTCACTGTCGACAGGAATCAGAATGGCCCCTGTTTCCGAGGCCCTCTTCATGATGATGGAACCTGCCACAACAAGCGACTCTTTGTTGGCCAGGGCGACTCGCTTTCCCGCATTCACAGCCGCTAATGTGGCCGGCAGCCCTGCTGCTCCAACCATAGCAGAAACAACCGTATCAACCGCCGACTGCGTAATCAGTCGGCTGGCATGATCCAGACCATTGTACCAGCAGACCTGCCGACCTCCGTCAGGTGACGATCCGGGAACCTGAACTTCCGGAGAGCCAATCACAGCCCAAT
>JBKDRW010000281.1:0-13484 GCA_046341255.1 Planctomycetota bacterium | reverse complement strand
ATTGCAGCTCGAGAAACCGGGGCGACCAGAACTCCCTGCAGAAACCCTTCTCTACGATCTTCAATAATGGAGATCGTCGAAAAAATCGCGGTGAATAAAACAATCAACGCCGCGATGCCGGGCAGAAAGTATTCCTGATAGGTCAATGGCCTCGAAAGTCCCTCTGCCCACGTCGGCGCCTTGAAGGACGAACGCAGCCCCGCACCAAACAGCAACCAGAATATGACCGGTTGTCCAACAGCTCCGACGACTCTCGTTCGTTGTCGAAGAAAGCGGACCAATTCCCTCTGAGTCAGACTTCTGACGGCTGACATCATCGCGCAACCTCCACTGTGCTGAACGGGCGCCCGGTCAGTTCCATAAAGACGTCTTCAAGGGATGGACGGGAGAACTCCAGCGACAGAATCTGTTCTCGAAATTTTTCAAGGACCAGCGAGATCTGCTGCGGAGGATGTGAAACTCGGAATGTCAGGCGATCATCGACGATTGTCCCGGTGAGCTGCAGGGCCTGCTCGATTGCCGGTCGAAACTGATCGGCATCCTTAAGACGCACGGTCAGTCGCTCTCCGGAGACTCGACGCTGCAGGTCATCGGGGGATCCGGATGCGATCACGACTCCTCGGTCCAGCAGGAGAATGTCGTGACACAGCTCAGCCTCGGGCATCAGATGAGTTGCGACAATCGTGGTCGTTCCATGTTGCTTCATGTGGTCCCGAAGCACTTCCCAGAACTCCGAACGGGCTCGAGGATCCAGTCCTGTGGTCGGTTCATCAAGCAGCAACACAGCAGGTGAGTGGATGAGCCCTTTGGCCAGTTCAACTCGTCGCTTGAGTCCGCCCGACAACTGCCCGACCGGCGTGAGACGTCGTCCCGTCAGATCAAACTGCTCCAGCAACAGATCAATCCGTGACCTTAATCGTGACCCTGTCAGCCCATACAATGCCCCGTGGCAACGCAGATTTTCTTCGACCGTCAGTCGAATATCGACCGCAGGGGACTGAAATGTCACGCCGATTCTGCGGCGGATCTCTGATGGCTCCTTCGCAAGGCAGAGTCCGGCGATGTGGCAGGACCCTGCCTGCACAGGAATCAGCGTGCTGAGCAGCCGAAACAAAGTGGTTTTTCCCGACCCATTCGGGCCGAGAAGCCCAAACAGTCCGCCCTGCTTCACATCAAAACTCACGTTCTCGAGGGCCGATCGTGAGCCGTATGAATAACCAAGTTGTTCTGCACAAACCAGGAACTGACTCATTGCATGATCGGAAAAAAAACAAGCCCGACATCTTGATGTCGGGCTGCGGATGTCCACAAGAACGATCGACTCCGGATTTTAACCCTGCGGATCAGCAGGAGATTCTGACTGGCCTGCTGATGCGTGATGATGAGTCTTGTAGTGATCAATCTCAGCTTTCCATGTCGTTGTCTGCGGAGCCGTTGATGTGTAGTACGAGGCGCCAATATCAGGAAACAACGCAACCGGGAGGCCAATGGCAAGAATCGTTGTAGGTGCCAGAAGCACGTACTTCCAGTTTCCTTCAAACTTCAGGTGCATGAAATACATCATCACACACATCGCCTTCGTACACGCGACAGCCATCACAAGAACCAGTGTCACGGCTGGAGTGAACGAGATTTTATCAAAGACATAGGACAGAACTGAACACACGCAAAGTACCAGAAAGATCAGCAGGTAATTGACGTGATGATTGCTGTGAGAGTCGTCAGACATGATCAGTGAATCCCGAAGTGCTTCAAGTGCGTATTGATGAGAACCGGATACTCAAAGCTCAGGTAAAGTCGATGATGTAGAGAAGAGGAAACAGGAAAATCCAGACAAGGTCGACGAAGTGCCAATACAAGCCGCTGTTCTCGACAAAGTCGGTCCACTTGTCATCCAGCGTCGAGCCCTGTTTCAGCACAATACCAAAGAGAATCATGCCTACGATCACGTGGATTGCATGGAATCCGGTCATCAGGAAGTAGCAGGACGCAAAGATGTTTCCGTAAACCATGGGGTGCATCTCCTGCACACCACTTGCAACCAACTGACCATAATCCGGATTCTTCGTCATCTCCGCGAGATACTGACGAACTTCATCGAAGTCCAGAACGGGTGGCTTCTCGCCTTCTTTGAGTGCTTCACGAGATGTCAGATAGGCAGCCGTATCAGCAGGCTGAGTCAGAGAAACATTCGCCACAATATGCTGGTGCAGGTTCATCCACTTACGATACAGGTCGACATCCACTGTTGCCGACTTCTGGTACTCTTTGAACAGTTCCGCATCCACGCCCTTTGGTGGCTGGCTGGTCGGAAGAGCAGAAATCTGGTTGACAATCTCAACGATGTTCCCTGGCTGCTCAGCAACAACGATCCCGTTCGATGTGTAGTCTTCAAATCGCTTGCGGACCACGATTTCAAGCTCACGGCTTGCCTTTTTGATTGCTGCAGTCGGTGTTTCCGGAATTCGCCCGGGAAGAATGTCGTGTTTGATTTTCCCACTGTACTCGAAGCCCTTAATCCCAAGGAACACAAACGCCAGAATCATCGTACCCCAGAGATACAGGTTCGCTTTCCTGAAATTCTTTTGAGCCATCGCCTCATGAGCAACGACGACAAAGTAGCTCGAAAGGATCAGCACACAGGTATTGATAAAGCCTGCACCAACACTGATGTGCGTGTCGTTGTAATCGGTAGGCCAGCCGGGAGAACCCATCCGAAGTACAATGTAGGATCCGATAAAGGCCGTGAAAAACATGATTTCCGTGCCAAGGAAAAGCCACAATCCGAGTTTTGAATTCGGAATCGGGATCCCCATCTTCAGTGCAGTAGGTTTTGCAGTGTGTGACATAGTTTTTCACGTAC
The DNA here is from genome assembly GCA_046341255.1 of Planctomycetota bacterium. Classification (GTDB taxonomy): domain Bacteria; phylum Planctomycetota; class Planctomycetia; order Planctomycetales; family Planctomycetaceae; genus SXXK01. The sequence goes on along the minus strand of JBKDRW010000281.1, from coordinate 10,621 downwards.
TGTGACAAATAACTGGAAGATTGCAGGATGTTCTGCAGTCTATCAAAACTCAGGAAACAAGTCTCAGATAATCCGCAACGAGGCAGATCAGCAGAACGGGCAGACAAATCAGCGAACCAACCATCAACTGGCGGGCACGCTGTTCACTTCGAACAGCAAAAAAACGAGATGTAAGCCACAGATAACCGAGAGAAAGGATGGCCGCAGCCCACAGATAGCCAGTTCCTGCAAGTCCCACGAAACGTGGCACCATGCTGACCGGAACAAACCCGATGGCATAAATCATGGCAATCCACCCGGTTCGGCAGCCGCCGTCCTGGTAAGAGGGTAACATCTTCAGGCCAGCCGCTTCATAGTCTTCGCGATAGATCCATCCGATGGCAAGGAAGTGCGGGAACTGCCAGACGAAGAAAATGGCAAACAATGCCAGTGATTCAGTGCCAGGATCTCTGCCTGACGCAAACCATCCAAGCACAGCCGGCATCGCTCCAGGAATTGCGCCGATTGTTGTGCAAAGCACACTGCGACGCTTCAGGGGAGTGTAGAGGAACACATACGACAGCATGGTCAACAATGACGAGACAGCAGTCAGACGATTTACGTAGCCGTCCAGGATCATCGTACCGGCCACGGAAAGCGTAATGCCGTACGCAGCGCCTTCAAGGCAAGACAGGCGACCGCTGGAAACCGGACGCGACTGCGTGCGATTCATCAAAGCATCAGATTCACACTCGAGAACCTGATTCAGAACACTGGAGGCCGCGACAAGACAGCAGATGCCCACAATGGAAGTGGCCAATTGAAAGCTATCGATCGCTGAGGGCAATGGGGAACCGAGAACAAACCCAGCGGCGACGGCCGCGGCCGACATGACAACGATCCGAGGACGCGACATCTGGCGGTAATCCGCGATGCGTCTTCCGATTGTCAACACGGCCGTCGAAAGGCCCAGGAACGGAGGGTTTTCAGTTGTTGAATCTGCAGAAGGGACCGAACTCATACGGCGGACCCCCGATCTGCAAGGGGCATGAATTCAACATTCAGCCCCTTCAACATTCCCGCTCGATACAACATAGCCAAAGAAACAGTGCTCACTACGGACGATGACAGGAGAAACATTCCCACCACCGTGTGCAATGAACAGACGATCGACTGTGCCACAGACCCTGCGGTCGCTACGTAACCGACAGATGCGAGTCCAAAACGTGTGATGTAAGCTCCAATGCCAAGGGAGATCTGAGCGAACAATGAAGCCGAAATCAGCAGGCCGCACAACTTCAGCAGTGGATGATCCGTGCGCAGCAGGACCACGATGGCCGAACACGCAGCGAACCCAGTTACAATCGCACCAACGATGTGCTCGTTGAGCATGAGATGCAGGTGTCTCAGCATACCGCCAAGAACATACTGTCCGATAACAACTACGGGAAGGCAGGCGACAACCGCAGCGCTGAACGGCGTTAATTTCGTGTCGGCGATGTTGCTCCACTGCATCCGTCGATCACTGCATAAAAGGCGGAAAACGATGCACAGAGCGAAAAATGATGCTCCGGTGATGCTGTGAATCATGGCCATGATCTGACGGTCCATCAGTACACGAGCTCCGCCGAGCAGGCCCTGTGCAATGACGGAGATCAGAATGGCTGTCACGAAGATCCGAGTGGTTTTACTGCCTGCGACCCATCCGGCAATCGCCAGACAAATACTGACGAGACCAATCAACACACCCGCAAGTCTGTGACCGTGCTCGACGAACTTGTCAGGATGATCAAAAAAATCCCTGAACCACGGGTAAAGCAGCATGTTCTGTCCATCCGAAGACGGCCAGTCCGCAAATGCCATGCCCGCCTTCAAAGTTGTGACCAGCGCACCCATGCCTATCGGCAGCAGAGCAACGATGCACGTCACGCTGGCCAGGCTACGGATCAACGGGTCGACAATTGCTGGGCGGGGAACCACGGAACATGCTTTCGAGGCTGGGATTAATGCGCGTGAGCCAGTTTCTTCACGCCAGCGGGAGGAACGTCAGTCTGCAGAATGAAATCCTGTCCCAGAGCTTCGGATTCCGGGGATGAATACTCATAGGGTCCACGGTAACAGACAGGCGGAACATCGAAGTTTCCATGGCCTGGAGGCGAGGGTGCTGTCCATTCAAGACCGTTGGCCCCCCATGGATTTCGTCCCGCTTTTTTGCCCCAGAACATGCTGTAGAGAAAATTGCCCAGAAGAAGGAACTGTGCAAATCCCATAAGGATCGCTGACATCGTCATAAACTTGTTCATGGGCAGCAAATGCTCAAGATAGCCATGCAGATAGGGATCTGCATAACGCCGAGGCATTCCCGCAATCCCGAGCAGGTGCATCGGGAAGAACGTACCGTTGAAGCCGATGAACGTCAGAACAAAGTGAAGTTTCTGGACGGAGTCGTTCATCTCTCGGCCCCACATCTTCGGGAACCAGAATTGAATTGCTCCAAACACTCCGAACAGAGTCGCGCCAAAAAGTACATAGTGGAAGTGCGCCACAATGAAGTACGTGTCGTGGAAATAGATGTCGACAGGAACGGCTGCCATGAAGATACCGCTCAGACCTCCAACGACAAACATGGCCACGAATCCGGCACAGTTCAGGAAGACCGCATTGAACTTGATGTTGCCGTCCCAGATCGTGCCGATCCAGTTGAATACCTTGATCGCTGATGGCAGGGCAATCATCATTGTGGATGTCATGAATGTCATACCCAGAGCCGGGTTCATGCCGCTGGTAAACATGTGGTGGCCCCAGACAATAAAGCCAAGACCAGCAATCGCTGCCATTGAGTAAACCATCGGCTTGTAGCCGAAAACGGGCTTGCGGCACATGCAGGAAAGCATGTCAGAAACCATCCCCATCGCAGGAAGGAGCATGATGTAAACGGCCGGATGTGAGTAGAACCAGAACAAATGTTGCCACAGCAAAGGCTGACCGCCGCCAATGGTTGGCTCCGCATTGTTCACAACAATTCCGGCGGGGATAAAGAACACAGAGTGAACCCCCTGCATGAAATCGGGGATCAGCCACGACGGCAATGAGGTCAGGCGGTCAAAGACAAGCATGAATCCGGCAGCGGTCAGCACCGGCAGAGCAAATGCCTGCAGAATTGCCGTGATGAACATCGACCAGATTGTCAACGGCATTCGGAACAGGGTCATCCCCGGCGCACGCATATTGATAATCGTGGTCATGTAGTTCACGGACCCCATCATGGACGAGACCCCGACAAGGGTCAGTCCGAACAACCACCAGGTCTGAGCAGAGCCGGAACTTGGTGATGCCTGTGCCAGGTCACTCAGAAGCGGATAGCTTGTCCATCCGTTTGCAGGACCAGCGGTTGGGCCGGATGCGAAGAAGCTGATTCCGAAGCACGCGATGGCTGGCCACATGAACCAGTAGCTGAGCATGTTCAGCGTCGGGAACGCCATGTCATCCGCGCCGATCTGAAGCGGGATCAGAAAGTTACCGAACGCCCCTGCAAGCACAGGGATGATCACAAGGAAGATCATCACTGAGGCATGCATAGTGAAAAGCATGGTGTAAAACTCGGGACTGATCTGGCCGCCTTCCGCCTGAAAGACACCAAACAGCTTGCCCACAACCGGCATGTTTTCCCACGGGAATGCCAGTTGCCAGCGCACACCCAGTGCGAGAGCCCCGCCCACCATCAGCATCAGCAGTGTCGTGAGCAGGAACTGAATGCCGATAACTTTGTGGTCGAGCGAAAACACATACTTCGACCAAAAACTCTGCTCGTGGTGGTGACCATGTGAATGGTCATCCCCGTGGGCATGAGCACCGATCGCAGGAGAAACCGTAGCCATGAGAAACCTCGATATAAAGATGCGACCAGCAGTCGCTCCAATTGAGTTCCGATATCAGTTTATTTCGTTACTCGGCGGCAACCGCCGGCTCGTCCTTCACGCCGTCTTCGTTCTGATCCTGCTCCAGCTTCGCGAGATAGGTCGCGACGGCCTCTGGTGATTCGGCAACGATGCGAGCCTTCATCTTATAGTGGCCCCAGCCGCAAAGCTCAGCACAGACAAGGTCGTATGTACCAGCCTCTTTAATCTCAAACCAGATCGGGATCACCAAACCTGGCACGGCATCCTGCTTGACTCGGAGTTGAGGTGAGAAGAAAGCATGCTGAACGTCCTGGGTGCGAACATTGACCATGACAGCCTTCGCTGTCGGGACATGAACCTCGTTGACGTAATACAGATCACCCGGCTGCGCTTCCGTCATCAGTTGAGTTCCGGGCTTTGGGTAGCGAATTCGCCACTCAAACTGACGAGCCATCAGTTCGGCAACAGCTCCTTCTTTCGCCTCCTCAGGAAATTTGGCCTTCACGCGAATGTTCGCGAGCACTTCGAGTTGTGTCAGCGAAATGAACACGAGAATAAAAGCTGGAACGATCGTCCAGATGATCTCCAGCTTGTGGCTGCCATGGGAGAAAACAGCCTTCTGGCCGGGTTCTTTGGTAGCGCCCTTCCAAAGAACATAACCAAGACCAATCTGAGTTCCGATGAACGTCACTGTGACGATGATCAGAATCAGATAAAACAGACCATCAATCTGCTCACCCACCTTCGTCATCGGTTCACTCGGGAACCACCATCCTCTGGAAGGCGCGATGATGCAGACGTAGAGAGCCACTGCTGGCCAAAAGATAAAAAACAGAGCCCAAAACTTTTTCACGACAACGCTCCGAACAGGAAGACCCTGAAACGGCTGGAAAAGAAACTATTCTGCAGATCCGCCACTCTGTGAAGCCGAATCACTGGAAGCCGCGGGCTGTGCTGCCGCAGGCGGAATGCCAGTAGAGCCTGGTTCTGAGTCAAACGGTACACTCAACACATAGTTGACAATGTGCCAGATGTCTTCGTGCGGGGTGTTCTTGAAGGATGGCATCCGAGACCCCTTAATGCCCGCGTGGATTCGATTAAACAGATCGATCGGACGTCGTCCGCCTCGGTAGATGCCAGTTTTCAGATTGCGAGGCTGGTTCACATTGTCCCACACGTCGTGTAGACCCGGCTCCGGATAAAGTGCGCCAGAGACGGGGTTCTTCTCAAATGCGATCGTCTGAGGACCGTTCCCCGCTCCGTCGATGCCGTGACAATCAGCACAGTTCAGCGTCTTGCTCAGGTAAAGCTCTCGGCCCCGGCGGCGCGATTCGACTGAATCAGGAATTCGCGGAACGGACGGAACAATCAAGGCGTCTTCTGTCTCCGCAGCGGTCCACTGTTCAGCCAGATCATCTCCGAGCGAATTCGACAACTCCTTCATGTCGACCTGCAAGAACTCGACCAGTTGCTTCGTGATCTGCTCGCGAGATTCATCTTTCTCGCGCTGAGCCACCTGGACAGATGTAAAGTCGACCAGTTCAATGGTCAGCTTTCGCTCGTACTCGCCTCGCATTGCAAGGAAACGCACATACTCAACGATTGCATGCAGTTCGTTGTCCTTCAGCAAAAGAAACGACGGCATGTAAGTGCCCGGAATACCGTACCTCAGGATTCGTGCCAAGTCTCCCCTCGATGCTTTGGACTGGTCATTCGTCGAGGTGAACTTGAATATTCCATGTCGATAATCACGTGGTCGGGGCGTCATATACTGAGCAGTCGGGCCATTTCCGTCCCCGGAGGTCCCGTGACAATGACTGCAGTGCCTCATGTACAGCATCCGGCCATTTCTCAGAACGTCGCCGCGATCCAATGAACATTGATCACCCGCTGTGACGGGCTTCGATGGCGTTGTAGCAAGAATTGCAGTACGAGACTCAGCGTCCCAGGATGTGACTCCAACAGCTTCACCAGAAGCCTCTCCGCTGACGATTTCAATTGAAGTGACAGCAGCAGGAACTGAACCGTCTTCAGGTTCAGCAAACGTAACTACCGTCTCGCCGTCGGTGGACACATATTTCTCAACGGACAATGACGCGCCACCGAAGTCGATCGGTAACTTCAGCCACGCTTTCAGGTCCTGCGGAGTCCCGAACTTCTCGTCCAGCAGACCCATGACCCCCTTTTCCTCGCCCACACCCTTTTGAGCTTCAGGAATCAGGGCAGCCGTTCGTTCGCTGTAAACGAATGACGACTCAAAGTCAGAACAACCACTGACCGCTGCAAGCAGCAGGAGTGGAGCAACAATAGTTTTCGAAAGACTGGGAGCCAAAGACATTCCCAAACCTCTGTCAGGCAGATGGATCAAATTTTACAAAGGATCGAAATCAAGGCTTACAGCTTCAACTTTTCCGCCGGCAAATCGATTTTGACATCCGTGTCTTCGCCAGACTTCACTTCAACACTCAGCTTTCGCTCAATGTAATTGCCATCGACGGCTTCATGCCATACGGCAAAAACATGCTTCCCCGGCGGCACATCGGCGATTGTAAAAGAACCGCTCGAATCGGAAACTGCAGCATAAGGATGGTCGAGCGGAAGGTGATAAGCCCTCATCCAGCTATGGTAGTCACAAGTCACAGCGAAAGGTGCCACCTCGGCTTTGCGATAACTGAATGAAAGTTTTCCCTCGCGGTCGTTTGGTGCCACACCCGAATTGACCGCACCGTTCTTCTGTGGGTTCGTGTGCGTGTTATGGGCGACGCTGTCGTTGCTCAGCACCTTGACAGGCTGATTCACCTGCAGAACCGCACAGTGTGGTTCGAATCGGCAATTCTTCTGGTCCAAAACAAAGTCTGGCAGTGTCTCTGGCTTTGCAGTTCCCTTGGGTGCTTTCTGCATGTAGACAAAGACATTACGAACACCACCACCTTCACCAAGCAGCAGACGCTCGTCAGGCAGGTCTATCGCAGCACACACTTCCTTGTCTTTGATTTCCGCACCCTGCGTGACAGCAAGAGGCAGCGAAGGCGCCGTTCCGACCAGTGTCACCTTGCCCACGATCCGCCCGGGTGCTGCGGTCGCAGCATCTGACGCCTCGGACCCTGTGGCGTCTCCCTCGACGGCTGCACCCGCGTCGGCTGCGATGAATGTGACTGTAGGTACTACAGAAGCACCTCCGCCATGTTCGGTGCAACCTGCCAGGAACAGTACCGAGAGAGCCGGAAGGGAGAATGAAAATCGCTTCATCGTTGTGAATTCCATAGCGGAACCGGATTACTCTTCTGCCGCTGCGTCAGCGGCGACCGGGGCTGCGGTGGGAGGAGCGTAATTCGTAGGCCCTATGTCTTCCATCAGCTTGTTATAGTTCATCAGCGCGTCACGAGTACCAATGACGTGAGCATCGGGATCACCCGTGAACAGATCAGGGAACTGAGTTCTGTTGTTGAGCGGAAAATTCAACGGCATCGAGGTGTATGGGGTAATCCACTTTGGATTGTAAAGCCAGAGTTTCACCCACTCGGACCGAAGACGATTCTGCACGTTGTTCAGGTTGGGACCCTGAATGTCCTTCGATGGATCCGATACCTTGAACTTCTTGCCAGCCAGAGAGTGGCATTTCACACACAGCGGGCCATTCAAAGTTTTCCATGACTCCGAGAGATATGACTGGTCAGCCCGCAACAGGCCTCCATGAACCATTTCCATCTTCATATCCGTCAGATAATCCGGGTCTGTCGAATTACTTTCCTGATAGGGAAAAGGTGCTCCGTCAACGGCTGCAAAATAGTTGGCCAGAGTTCTTGCTTCAGCCTCACTCATATTGAATCGAGGCATTCGGAGCACCGTGGTGTAGCGAATTTTCGTGGGCTCCAGCAGGAACTGATACAGCCATGGAGTCTGCACCTTGATCCCTTCCTGATACAACGGCGGCGGTGAAGCCTGCCATGCGAGCTCTCGCTTGCCCTCAGTGCGAGTGACCATCAGGTTCTCAACAAGCCACTCTGCATAGGAACCACCGCGACCGGCCTGAAGATCAATAAGCCGTGACTCTGGAAACGTGATCTTCGATCCAGGCAGCAGGCGCTTTGCTGCGTCACCTTCACCAAATGTCACTGTGTGCCAGACATCGAATCCGTACTCACGGAATTCAGGGTCTTCTTCTTCGGGGTCCGGCCGAGATGACAGCAAGCCATGGAACGCAGCGACCGGAAACTTCTTCTTCTCGTCGTCTACGACGTATTGTCGTACCTCGCCAGTAAAACCCTTTTCAGCCGGACGAATATTAAGAAGCATCTCCAGCGCCTTAGGATGATCCCCAGGAGTCATCTCAGTGGCGAGGATGGTCTCAGGGTCCGCGGCGAATGTGACCTTCGGCAACTCCACCATATGACAGCTGGTGCAGTTATACTTTGCCAGGAGGAATTCACCCTGAATCCGGTTCTTGGCTCTTTCGTCAGGTTTGTAGACATAGGACTCCGTGGGTGGCTCCGCGACGAGACCGAGAATAAAGGTCGCGATCGCTTCGATCTCATCTTCCTTCAAAGGAAACTTTGGCATACGAAGTCGTTCATCATATCCCTTCGTCTCTGTCTTTTCGTAGTCGTACGTTCGAGGGCCTCGAAGCTTCTGCCAGACAAACCCCGGACGACCATGATGCAGCAGGCTGTCGTAGAAAAATGCTGCCGACATCTCTGAGGCTTCCTGCTCGGGAGTGAACTCACCCTTTGCAGCTCCGCCGGCCACCATGCGTTCGGTCGCCGTTTCTACCCGTTCCGCAGTGGAAGCACCGGACGGCTCTCCGTGATGATGAAGGAACTCAGCGACATGCTCGAACCCAAGCTTGCTTGTGTCTTTGCGACCCCAGTCATGAAGGGCGACGCCAATCGGACGTGCCGTTTCATATCCCGGCATATCATGACAAGCATAGCATCCATATCGAGCAACAGTCTTTCGGCCGACGTATTCGAGTTTCTTCTGACGCCATGCAGCAGGGTCCGACACGGCAGCACCGTCTTCAGTCGCCAGTGCCTTTTCATCACCAATGACGTCAGCCAGTTTCTGATCGAACTTGCCTGACTTAATGATCTCCTGAGCTTTCGCCTGCGTGAAACGAGACTTCTTCAGGTACAACTCGACCAAGGCGTCGATATCGGCGTCTGCCGCTACCGTAACCTTCTGGCTGTAGTCTTCCTTCTCACCGATACTCAGCAGAAATGCAGTGATGTCAGCAGCCGGATCGATCTCCGTCTTTCCATCGACATCGAGATACGCATCAAGATACAGCTGTGGCATCTTTGTTCTTTTATGGTATCGCTCGGGCTCGCGAATCCACGTGTAAAGCCACTTGCTGAACTTGGGATTCTCCGCATCGCGATTCACTTTCTTATGGATGTCGGAGATGTTGGGACCGAAGTCCGAAGTTCCACCGGGAACCTGAGCATGCTGATGGCAGGCGACGCATCCACGTTCCCCAAACAACTGCTTACCACGCTCCGCGTCAGCGACATAGCCGTCTTTCGGGGCCAGCATCTCGATGGGCTGAGACGTTCCGAGCAGCAGTGTGGCAAGTCCGGCTAGTTCCACCGACTCGAAGCCCTCGGTCTTCTTGCGATCACCATCACCGAGATGATCGTGAAGGGCGAAGAACTGAGGCATCTTCGTGGATGGTCGGAACGCAGAGGGAACTTTTGTCCAGAACTGGATCCAGTTCGAGTCAGTCTTCGAAGCAATGTGTCGCAGACTCGGACCGACCTTGCGATAATCGCCTGCTTTCTGCGTCGGATCCGAAGCAACTCTGGCTCGCTCTTCATCGGTCTGTGGCTCGAGACGCATGTCCGGTCCGATCGCAACCCCACCATCGTAACCATGAATCTCGTGGCAACCGAAGCAGCCGTACTTTTTGATCAGATCAAACCCCTTCGTGACTTTCGGGGCAGAGTTGCCGAACTTCGGATTCACGGCCAGTTCAGTAACACTGTGATGACACTTGATGCATGTAGATTCCGCGAATCGTGCCGGCTGCATCGGATACTCCCAGAAGTGGTTGGGGTGGTATCCTCGCTCATGATGCCACTTCTCCGACTCAGTCGGATGATTTGGCGTGTGTTCGGCATTGCCAAAACTGGTCCCGGACCCCTGTCCATCATGACAGATGGTGCAGCCGAATTTGGCAACGGGATGTGGACTTGAGGCCGTACAGAACAGTGCGGTGTCAGGATGTGTTGAGTAAGGTTGCGGGAACTCTTTCTTTTTCACCCAATCGACGAGGTTGTCTGTCTCGGGATGACCAGCGGGAAATGCGGGCTCTCCCGTCCCTGTGGTCTTATCAATATTCAGATGGCAGGTTCGGCAGCGGTCAAACCTGGCAATTTTTGCCATCCCCAATGTCTGACGCAACTGCGGGATCCAGTCCTGCACGATTCGCAGGTGTGAATTGAAACCGTCAATGATGGGAAGCTCCATCATCGCTCGTTTCCACTTCGAAAGCGCTTTGGTCGGCCTGATATTTTCCAGCGACGTTTCCACTCGCTCCGCTTCGAATTTCAGCTTCTCCAATGAGCTGACTGCCTGATCGTACTCTCCTGTGATCGCCTTGATTTCTGTCGAAGTCTGTTCCAACTTTGTTCGTGCTGCATCCAGCTTCAGCTGGGTTTCATCACAGATCGCCTGACGCTTCTGAGCTTCCTCAAATCGCGCGGTGGAGATCTCCGCGGGAAGAGCATCGCGAACCGCAAGGTCAT
>JBKDRW010000280.1:0-13843 GCA_046341255.1 Planctomycetota bacterium | reverse complement strand
GTATCTGCATCCGTTTGGATAAAGTTCCGGTGTCTTTCAGAGCATTCTCATCTCTCGACCGGAGATTCACTCTTATGACGTTCGTCGGCACTCCATCAGCCCTGATCAGAACAATCGCCGTTCTTTCCGCCGCCCTCCTGCTGTTGCTCCGGAGTTCGCTCGCTGTGTCCGCTGAAGAATTCAATTATGACGAATCAAAAGTACCGGCCTATACGCTGCCGGAACTCCTGAAATCGGAAGATGGAACCATTATCAGCTCAGCAGACCAATGGATGTCGAAGCGGAGGCCGGAATTGCTTCGACTGTTCGAAAAGTATGTTTTCGGGACCCCTCCTGCAGGGAAAACTCCCGTGCGAACCAGACTGCGATCGGAAACGAAACATGCAATCAACGGTCTGGCCTTGCGGCGGGAAGTGACGGTGTTCTTCTCTGAGGATGACCGTGGGCCGCAGATGGATCTGCTGATTTATACGCCGACTGACGCGAAAGGCCCCGTCCCCGCGATCCTCGGTTATAACTTCAACGGCAATCACTCCATCGAAAAAGATCCGACGCTGCACATCACTGATTCATGGGTTCGAGACAACAAGGACACCGGGATTACGAACAACAAGGCCAACGAAGCGTCTCGAGGATCAGAGGCCAACCGCTGGGCGGTCGAGATGATGATGCGGCGCGGATATGCTCTCATCACCATTTACTACGGCGATGTCGATCCGGATTTTGACGATGGATTCCGAAACGGAATTCACAGCCTGTTTGAAAAACACGAGACCCCGCGTGCTGCCGATGCAGGCGGCTCAATTGCGGCGTGGGCCTGGGGGCTCAGCCGTGCGATGGATGTGCTGGAATCGGATCCGGCCATTGATGCCGGACGAGTCGCCGTGTTCGGTCACTCTCGGCTTGGCAAGACATCGTTGTGGGCTGGTGCCAATGATCCTCGCTTCGCTCTGGTGATCTCCAATGAATCCGGCTGCGGAGGAGCCGCGTTAAGCAAACGCTGGTACGGCGAAACGGTGGCGAGGATCAATACGTCGTTTCCTCACTGGTTCTGCCTGAATCATCGTCAGTTCAACAACAATGAACAGGCGATGCCGATCGATCACCATATGCTGATTGCCCTCAGCGCGCCGAGGCCCGTCTATGTGGCAAGCGCGGAAGAGGACAAGTGGGCTGATCCGTATGGCGAGTTTCTCGGGCTGTACCATGCCGGCCCCGCGTGGGAACTGTTCGGAAAATCTCCGCTCCCGTCTGATACGATGCCGGACGTCAATCATCCAGTCATGGAAGACGTTGCCTATCACGTCCGAACAGGAAAACATGATGTGACCGATTACGACTGGGAGCAGTATCTGAACTTCGCAGACAGGCACCTGAAGTCTGACCGCGAAGCAAAGTAATCCGGTCTGCCTGCTGCGACCCGACGAAGAAACATCACAATTTCGAGAGTTGCCAGCAGAGTTCCGTCTTTTCGAGGACAACAGCAAAGTCAGATCGATCCTGATCCTGAATCGGAAATCCCGTCAGTCCCACAAGATCGACAGATCGTCGAGCCGTGACAAAGCGAGATAACTTCTTTTGCTCGCTCACTACGCAGGCATCCAGATCAACAGCGATGATGCCAGCAAATCGATCTGGTAAAAGGTCAATGGTGGCGGAGATAGTGGACTCATCTTCAACGCGAAAGCCGAACTGCCGGAGCTGCTGGCATGTTGTCTGCCGGAAAGAAACGTCCGGCGAGATCACCACCGCATCGCGATGAGACGGCTGTGTGATGTGTCCGAACCGGATGCGATTCGGAAGACGATGGCAGGCTTCCATGATTTCGATGCGATGAATGAGGACCTCCTCTGGAGCAGCCAGCGGTGAGACCGGGATCATCCCGTTTCGAAACGCCTCGAGCTCGGCTGCAAGAATCGGAACGGCTGACCCTGTCGGGATACGGAACGCCACGGGCCAGAGATCATGCGTTCTTCCGTCGGAAACACACCATGGTCCGGAGCAGCACACAATCCGCCCGAACATCAGACGACCAATGAGACGCTGGATATCCGCAACGGCATACTGATCTGACGAAGACTGAAACACCACCACCAGATCAAGGCCCGTATCAAGGGGTTGGCTCAACACACCAGAGACATGCTCGGACAGAAATAATTCCGACAGCGTCAGGTTATCCGCGACGATCTGAACGAAAGGGCAGGAAGCAAGAAACGCCCTGATTTCCTGAAAGCACGGTTCCATGGAACCGACGATCGCGACCCGTGCACCCTGAGGCAGGGCTTGAATGTCGTCAGCATCCGCGATCTTCATGGGGCAAACTGCCGCACAGTGTTTCCGAAAACCTGATCGATGCTCTGGCGACCGTCGCACGATCCAGCCCGGACTGAGCAGCGCCGGGCTGGCAGATGCTCATAATGTCCGAATCAATCCGGAGTCGTAACAAATTCGACCGACTTTTCCCAGTCGGAACCACAATCCGCTGAAATTGACTGCCTCCTGCCGTGTGGTTGATTTGCGACAAGGCGAAACGGTGCGTAGTATGAAGCTTGGGTCCACGTGCGAGCTGATGGACATTCGGCTCATTTCCTCCAGCCAGAATCGCCCCGCCGTCCTGCTTTGGACACAATCGAAGCACCGTGGTGGGAGCGGAGTGCTGTTCCCATTTTGTTTTCGGGAGATCTTCCATGACGAAACCGTCATCCAATTCGTCTCGCCGCAGTTTTCTGCAGACGTCGGCCACGGCCGCGGCGGGAGCCTCTGTTCTTGCAAATCTGCATGCTGTGCGTGCGGCACATGTCAGTGCTGATGAGACGATCAAGATCGGTCTGATCGGCTGCGGAGGTCGAGGAACCGGCGCTGCTGAGCAGGCCATGAACACAGAAGGACCAACCAAGCTTGTCGCCGTTGCCGATGCGTTTGGGGACAACCTGGATCGATCTCTGCGCAGCCTTGAACGATCCCACAAAGACAAGATTGACGTACCAAAAGATCGTCAGTTTGTCGGATTTGATGCATTTCAGAAAGTACTGGAGACGGATTGCGATATCGTGATTCTGGCCACTCCGCCGGGCTTCCGACCACTGCATTTTGAAGCCGCCATCAATGCAGGCAAACACGTCTTCATGGAGAAGCCGGTTGCCGTCGATTCCGTGGGTGTTCGCAAGGTTCTGGCCGCAAATGAACTCGCGAAGACAAGGAATCTCGCAGTGGCTGTCGGTCTCCAGCGGCATCATGAGCCGATTTATATTGAGACCATCAAGCGTCTGCAGGACGGCGCGATTGGTCGCATCGTTGCAACTCGCGCTTACTGGAACAATGACGGCGTGTGGGTGCGACCTCGCCAGGAAGGGCAGACCGAGATGGAGTACCAGATGCGAAACTGGTACTACTTCAACTGGCTCTGCGGTGATCATATCAACGAGCAGCACATTCACAATCTGGATGTGATCAACTGGCTGATGAACGGCTATCCGGTCAAAGCTCAGGGACAGGGCGGTCGGCAGGTTCGCACCGGAAAGGATCACGGCGAAATCTACGATCACCACTTCGTCGAATATACGTACGAGAAAGACGGCGAAACGTCCGTCCTGTTGAGCCAGTGTCGCCACATCCCAAATACATGGAGCGCGGTGTCTGAGTATGCTCATGGCTCAGAAGGATTCTGCAACATTGCCGATGGACAGATCTTCGATGCCAAAGGCAAATTGACGTGGGAGTATCCTCGAAAGGACGACTCTGGAAAACGAAGAAACCTGCACAATGGCCATCAGGACGAGCATCATGACCTGTTCGCTGCCATTCGACGCGGCGAAATCCCAAACGAAGGCGAGTTTGGCGCCTACAGCACAATGACATCCGTTCTGGGACGAATGGCGACGTATTCCGGCAAGGAAATTCTCTGGAAGGATGCGCTGGCGTCGGAACTCGGAATTTCTCCTGTTGAAACGTTCCACAGCTTCAGCGATACACCACCAATCGTCCCCAATCCGGATGGCACATATCCGATCCCGACGCCTGGTGTGACTAAAGTTCTTTAATCTGATTCTGTCGAGCTGACCATGAAAAAAGGGCCCGGTCTGAACCATTCAGATCGGGCCCTTTTGCCTGCATGACCGGTCAAAAAACGCGGATCCCACGCCACGTCTGAAAGCTCAGTCCAATCCGCGCTGACGACTGTCGGCATGCATCCCGCCATCGGTGATCACCGCCGCAATGATCGGCTTCGCCGACAGATCCAGTGAGAAAATCCTGCAGCCATGTGAAACGCTGGACTGCCATGCTTTCGGTGGATACGTCGCATGCGGGCGATGGCGAGACGCTCCGGGACCAATGACGCCGCTGGCTTCTTTGTTCAGGACTTTTCTGAAACCCGGCATGCCACGAGCGTATCCCGATTCCTGTCCTGCAGAACCGCAGCAAAGACAGCATGGACTTCACATCCGGACGTCTGATTCCAGCAACATATGCGGCGGTATTCTTTGTGCCGAGCCCTCACGTTAGAATCCTCGGCAAATCCGAAACTTTGTCTCAATAAGGAGGCTGTCATGAATAGTGATTCAGCGAGAATGGATCATGGCAATCTGCATAGGGAGCAGACGAGGGCACTTCGTCCGACCCATCGTCAGGCGGCCGGTTTTCGCGGACAAACAACTCATCAATTTCAGGGTGCTGCCTCCGGACGTGGAAACGCCGTTCTTCGTGTTGTGGTGATGTCACTCAGTCTGCTGGCTGGATCGATGGGCCTTTCCGGCTGCACGGATCAGGCCTCCGAGCCGCAGGAAAAGGCATCTTTTAAACGGAAGACCACAGACGAAATCGGTCAGTTCAATCCTGCTGCCGGCAATGACGTTGTCAAGCCTGATGTCAAAGTCACCAATCCGATTACGGGCCCGCTGGAAGCCTATGAACCGATTGTGCAGCAACTCGCAACTCTGGGGATCGATCATGCTGTCGCATTATTTCAGGCAGAAGAGGGGCGATATCCATCCTCACACGAAGAATTCATGACTCGAATCATCAGGCAAAATCAGATTCGACTCCCGGGCCTGCCAGCCGGTCTGGAGTATCAGTATGACCTCGAACACCATAAGCTCGTGATCGTGAAGTCCGTGGCAGCCGCTCCCGCCACAAAGTGACCCACCTTTCCATCACCCCATTCCAAAAGCTGCGGCGAGACTGGATCCGTCAGACTCGCGACGAAACACGTTTCAGGCCTGTTTATGAACGTCACATACCGATTGGGTGAGGAGATCGATGCAGAGACCATTGCTCAGCTGAATTGCCAACTCGCTCAGGAAACGGAGTCCAGATCTCTGGACTGGCAAACTGTTCTGAACGGAGTCCGGAATGGGCTGAGGCTGACACCTGAGGTGCAGTACTTTGTTGCGGAATCGGAGGGTCGCGTCATCGGGCAATTGATGCTGACCCGGGAATGGAGCGACTGGAGAAACGGCTGGATGATCTGGCTGCAGAGCGTCTACGTTGAAGCCGACTTCCGGCGCAGCGGTATCTTTCGTTCGCTGTTTCAATACTCCATCAACACACTGCGAGCCCGCTCCGGCATCGCAGGCATACGGCTTTATGTTGAACGCGCCAATCAGACCGCTAAAGCCTGTTATCACAGCCTTGGATTCTGCGACGCTGGGTATGATGTGCTGGAGATTGATTTGACTACGGACGCCTGATCACCAGAAAGCAGATCGTTTCCTTCAGAGTCCATCAGCCTTTCACCAGACGCCATTCATCATTCGGCCTTTTCGGATGAGTCAGGCTTTCTCAGGTGCCAGGCAACGATCCAGTCTTCTCCTGTGCGACGGAAGCCGTGCTCGCCCACCATTCGCTTTTCCATGTCGTTAAAGTGTCCGGCCCCGTAAAAGATCCCCACTTTCTTGTGGTTCTTCAATTCCCGTCGCATGACATCCAGACAGGTTTTGTTGCGTTCAGTAATAATCGTTGACGTACCGTCCGGCCCGGCAAAAGTCTGACCCTCGTCGGCCTTTGCCAGTTGTGCCGCAGCGATTCGTCGAATGCGGTATGCTCGATCCGACGACAACGCTGAAAGCATAAGGTCCAGATTCATCGCCACCGGATTTTGTTGCTGCTGAGTGGCCATCGATTTACCCATCTCATTCAGAAACATTTTTGAAAAGCTTTCGCCACGACGACTCATCGAGGACTCAAACTCTTCTGCGGTCATGTCAGCATGGACGAAGTTGTCCGGTGTGTAGTCGATGCCCGCCAGCTGGAATTCCATGCCAAGCGCATCCTTCATACCGAGTTGAAGAATCGAGATGGCTGCAAAACCGATCCTGGCGTCGTTCCACTCTTCCTCATCCGGCAGTGAACCTCGCCGCGCCCCCTCCCTGGCTCCAGGACGAAGCCCTTTCTGAACAGCCTCTTCGGGCATCACAGCCTCATACAACAGGACATCGTACTCTTTGAAGAGCTCATTCAGCTGATCGTAGTACTCCGGCTCGCCCAGATGGATGGCCCCGATCAGATCGACCGTAGCCCCTGGAAACTGCTCCGACTCACCGAAGTGAACAATCGCAGTTTCCATGGCAACCGCCAGTTTCTTCTCATTCTTGCGGATGCGGACATACTCGGGAGACGGCTCTTTCTCCGCTTCCGTACTGATTTCTCCATCTTTTTCAGTTCCTGATTTTGCTGACTGGGCAAGGCTGGTACCCGAGCCCATCAGCAACACACCAGCCGCCAACACGACAGCTTTGACAAAACGGAGCTTTAACGATGAGATCAGCGGAGTCATGTTCATAACCATCGAATGAATTGACAGAGACCGGCGGACACGACTGACGCGGTACCACATCCCGCGATCAGGACATAAAGAATGATCTGAGTTGAGAGTCCGTCATCACAGCAATTCCTGAATCGCGTACATGGTCAGAAAATTGCCGAGAGCCTTCCTCCTGAATCTGATTCGCTCATGATGCTGTTTTTATTGGATCTCTGCCAGCCGTTCACCACCAGAGAATCGGATTTGAGCCGGTTCAGGCATCTGCCAGATGCCTTCGATCACCATCGAATCAACGATTCGAGAAAACGCTGGATACATCCGAACAGTCAACCCCTGAGGGTCGGGCAAAATGTGTTGGAACGCAAGTAATACGTGCGAAAATACGCCATTCAGAACCTTCTGAAGAATTTTTCCAAAAATCCGATAGTCAATTCGAACCAATTCAGGCGAACATGTGTCTAAAGGTCAACGGATTGGTCGAGGTCTGGAAATCCATCCCGAACTGGATGTCTTCCGACTCACCGATCTCCCTCGGATTGCGATTTCGGCAAACCCGGAAAGTAGAAACTGCCGTCGCATCCTGTTCGTGAGTCATCAGTATTGTGACTGATGACATTTTCGCGCTGCCGGAGTGCAGCGTTCACATGTGCCGAAAGACCCGGTCACGGGCGCGGGACAAAATTTGGAGGCAGAACAATGCTGCTGAACACAACGATTCATGCTCTGGTTGCAAATTCACAGGCCGTCATGGCCCATGTGATCGCCAGCGTGTTCGTACGTTCTGCCTCTCCCGCAGTCTTTGCAGAGGTACCGAACCAGAAACGTTCCAGGCATCTGATCCTCTGGCGTGATCTGCTCGGACAACCGGAGAGCGATCGCAGGCAGCGTTGCGGAGACAAGTCCGAACGCTGCTGCAAAGCGCTTCTTCGTTCCTTCTCGAGCATCTTCTCGAGTCTGGAGCAAACCCTGAATCTGGGTACAGGTTGTCTGACTGGTACCTGCGGCAGAAGCTGACGAGCAAAACGCTCCACGTCTTCGGACGAAATCAGAACTTCTCCCGCTTGAACCGCTTGAAATGGGTCACACACACCGTGTCTCCCGGTTTCTTTCGTGTGAATTTCCAGTGTCGTCGCGATTGTCGCGTCGCCCCTGAAGTCACAAGTGATTCTGCAAAGCCCCACACACGACTCATCAGCTTGCGCGCCTCGCGTCGCAGAAAGCCTGCTGTGCTCGTAATTTTCAGACTGGAGTCTGACTGCCATGACGACTGCATTTCCACTTGATTCTTTGACCCCGCTGGTTCGCCGAGCACAATCCGGAGACCGAGCCGCATTCGATGATCTGGTTGTTCTGTTCCAGTCACGTATCTTCGGCATCGTGATGCATCGACTGCGAAACACGGCCGAAGCTGATGAAGTCGTTCAGGAAGTTTTCCTGCGTGCGTTCCGCAAGCTGCCCCAGTTGCAGGACGCCGATCGATTCAGCGGTTGGTTGTGCCAGATTGCAAGTCGGCTGTCCATCAACCGGGCTGTTCGACGACCGAACGAAACGTGCGTGGAAAATGACTCTTTCGATGGAACGCTGGAAACGGATGAAACTCCGCTGGCCGCGATGATTCGACAGGAGAACATGGCACAGGTTCGTGATGGTCTGAAGCAGCTTAAGCATTTGGACAGAGAAACTCTGTGGGCCTTTTATTTTGAAGGCGCGTCCCTGAAGGAGATGAGCGAGCAGTTCGAAAGCCCGATTGGTACTATCAAGCGGCGACTACACACCGCTCGTGGTCGACTTCGAGACGTCATCGGTGCCATGCAGCCTGCCTGAAACTGCCTGATGATGTCAGTCGGAAGAACGTTCGCCTGCCTCACTCAGGTCCCAATCCAGAATCCAGAGGCCGCCAGTGGAAACACTGTGCGGCTTCTTCCTTTTAGAATCAAAGTGGAAAAAGGATCTTCTCACCGGCCCCGTGGGAAAGCACAGTCATCGCCCGCCCGCGACCATCCCCAGAGCAGCAAACACGATGGCCGCGGTTTCGATTCTCAGAATGGTCTCAGGCCATGCGATTGTGACGAGTCCTTTCTCTCGGGCCAGGCAGACTTCTTTTTCCGTAAATCCCCCTTCCGGACCAATCAGTATGGTCTTGTGACCTGCTGAGTCACGCATACCCTTGAGGCCATGGTCGTTTCCGGGATGGGCCATGTAAATCTCGTCTGAGCGACTCATCGCAGCGTCAATGACATCCTGAAACAGCATCATAGGCTGAATTTCCAGAAACACGGGCCTTCGACACTGCTTGCAGGCCGCCAGCGTGGTGGCCCTCAGTTTGTCAACTCGAGTTTCTCCGGGCGTCGAAACCGTTCTCTCACAGTCCATCAGCTGCAATCGCTCAACACCTGTTTCCGTCAGCTTCTCGACCATCCATCTGAGGCGATCACCCTTTGGAGGGGACACAGCCAGAGTGAGTTCTGGACCAACGACCGATTTCACTTCATGCCGTTCCATGATCCTGCAGGTCACATCTCTCCTTGAAACTGAGATGATTTCGGCCATCGCCGTCAATCCGGTGCCGTCAAACAACGTCACGGACTCTCCCGTTTTCAATCGGAGTACATGCAGCAGGTGATGGGCTTCAGCATCCTCCACCAACGCCACATCTGCACGAAGAGATTCACAGAAGGCCCACGGCGGCATATGCGGCTTTCAATGACGCGTCGCCAGATTGTCAGACGACGATTCCTGCGACGAATCGGATTTGCTCACCTGTGAATCTCCAGCTGAGGAATTCTTCCCTGCCATTCCCAGACAACGATTCACATGCGAAACAACGCGTTGATCGTATTCGTCCGGTTGGACCGAACGCGACATATTGTGCTTGGCACCGGGCGCGATCCAGAGTTCAGCGCTCGAACCAACAATCTCCCGCAGGTGAGAGGCAATGGCAGGAGTCACATAAGAATCACGGCCGCCGGAAATCAGCAGCACCGTCGATGCATCAAGGCCGGAGGCTTCCTTTTCAAGATGCACGTACTCGCAGTTTCTCCGACGTTCGCTCAACGTCACCGCTTCTCTCAACGTCCTCTCAACGTGCCATTTTGGTAACAGACGGAAGACCCATTCAGGGATCACGTGCTGAACAAACCGGTCGACAAAGAAGCGAATCATCGCCATAGTGCCGAAAGCGCTGTCTGCGATGACGCAGCGAATTCTTGGATACCGGCAGCCCGCCAGCAATGCGGCCACCCCGCCTCGACTGACTCCAAAGGCGACAATCGGCAGCGTATTCAATCGCTCGTCACTTTCAATAAACTGCAGGGCGGCATCCACATCCCGCATTTCATACTCGGTCATCCAGTGAATCGGAGAGTATCCCTCCTGAGCGTCGCTGCTGCCCTGATTCCTGAAGTCAAAGCCAAGGATCGCAAATCCCTGCCGCAACAACGATTGGCAATATCGCCGCGACATCCAATGATTGCCCCGAAGCTCTGGAAGGAACAACACCAGACCCTGAGGCGTGGCAGCATCCGAATTGAGCAGACTCCCCCGCAGAGTCACTCCATCAGTTGTTTGAAATGCAATCCGCTCGGCAGACGGATCTTCCGGCTCAGAAACCACATTGAACGGTGGCACGTTCTCAAAAATCTCACGGATCTTCGGAACGACATAGCGGCGAAAACCCCGCTCTGTCACAAAGAACGCAGCAAAGGATCCGAGGATTATCCAGCCAACGCTCACCCAGCAGACTCCACACCGGTGAAACAGCCCCTAGAGACAATTCACTGCACGCCAATCCGATCTTAGACGCTTCTTCTCGGATCGAAAATCGATGAAATGCATCCGAATTCCCGAAGCACGTTTCGGTCCCGTTTCAACTGCTTAACCGGTAAACTCTGACAGAATCAAGGCAACATTCTGACCACCGAATCCAAAGCTGTTGGACAGCGCTGCCTTGATTCTGGTGTGTCTAGCCTGATTCGGGATGCAATCCAGATCACAGTCCGGATCCGGCGTTTCATAGTTGATTGTTGGCGGCAATACACCATCTCGAATAGCCAGCAGACAGGTGATCGCTTCGACAGCTCCGGCCGCTGCAATCAGGTGCCCCATCATACTCTTGATGCTGGACATCGGCGTTTTCCACGCGTGTTCGCCCAGTCCACCTTTGACCGCCATCGTTTCAACCTGATCATTGACCTTGGTACTCGTCCCATGAGCATTCACATATCCAATCTGCTCCGGATTCATTTCGGCATCCCGAAGTGCCATTTTGATGCAACTGATCGCGCCACGGCCCTCCGGATGAATGTCGGTAATACGATACGCGTCGGCCGTCGACCCGTAGCCACGAATCTCTCCGTAAATTCTGGCTCCACGCCGTCTGGCATGCTCCAGCTCTTCCAGAATCAGCATGCCCGCACCTTCCCCCAGCACGAAGCCGTCACGATTCAGGTCAAAGGGGCGAGATGCGGTCTGCGGTGATTCATTTCGTTCCGACAGTGCAGTCAGCAGATTAAATCCCGTCACACCAAACGGGTGAATCATGCTGTGCGCGCCGCCGGACAGCATCAGATCCGCATCATTGCGACGTATGATCTCGGTGGCTTCTCCGATCGCCTGACTTGACGCGGCGCAAGCCGTCAGACAGTTCAAATTAGGCCCCTGTGCATTAAACAGACTGGACAGATGCGCGGCCGGCATGTTCGGCTCCAGCTCCAGTTCAAATCGCGGGTTCATGGACTGAATGAATTCCTGCGTGAACTTCTGCAGATCTGCTTCACCATTCCTGTACGCGCCGGCAACAAGATTCATGAACTGCAGGAAATCCTGCTGCCCCTCACCAGCACCAAGATACACGCCAAACCTCGCAGGGTTGAAGTGACGGTCGTCGTAAATGCCGGAATCCGTCACGGCCTGGCGAGCGGCTCCGATCGCAAATCGGATGTTCCGACCTGCGTCTGCAAATCGAGCCGGGTCCTCGACGCACGCATCGAAGTTGAAGCCTTTCACTTCAGCGGCAAACTTCGTCGGGAAATGCGTCGCATCAAAATGCGTGATCTGCCCGACGCCGTTCTTTCCCTCCTGCTGAGCCTTCCACATCGCTGGAACATCATTACCGATCGGAGTAATGGCTCCAACACCAGTGACAACAACACGACGTTTCATAAAATTCCTCCGCCCTCAAAGACCTGAGGGCTTCATGGCAACAATCTGACGGAGAACCAACTCCGAACAGATCAGACTCGTCTGGCTCTGAAAGCCTGCGTCAGCAATCGATGAACAGTAAAACAGAAAACCGTATTCCAGTCTTCAGGTTGCGGACACCTGTTCTCCGGAACCTGCTTTCCCGACATTCAGGATGTCCAGCAGGTTCATACGGAACACAAAGTTCTTCTGATCAATGCGACTCAGTTGAGGGTCGTCTGAGTTGAGGTGCGCGAAGACGATGTCAGCATCGGCAACAAGTCGATCTCCGACTTTCGCGGTCACCGTGACACTACCACCTTCCGGCCTCGCGTCCTGCAGATCAGCCGTGTAAATCAACTGATCCCCGGGGCAGGCCCAGCTGTGAAATGTCACCTTCGGCACTTTGGCCAGAATCACGTTGTATTCGAACTTGAAGTGCTCCCCGAGCAGAATCCCACCTGTCTGTGCCATGCCCTCGATCATCAACGAACCAGGCATGACGGGAAACCCCGGGAAATGGTCATGCAGATGCTCTTCAGCGAGAGACACATTCTTCACTGAGCGAGCCCGTTTCCCGGATTCGAACTCGATAAACTTATCAACCCAGTACCAACGCATATCAGGCGTTCCACGACGAAAGCAGGATCTGGCGTCCGAAAATGGACAACAAACTTTGTAAAAAGGAACGGTCAGGAAATGGAATCGGGGCTCCCGCCTGGCAGCCCCTGATCACAATCATCCCACGGACAACCGAACTCAATTTACTTCAGTCGAGCCGCAATGAACTTGCAGATCATCTCGACGGTAAACAAATCCGAAATCTTCGCCACCGCAGGATCCTTCTCGAAGGAATCGATATCCGCGTGAGGCATCTTGGCTCGCAGTTGAGCAATGCCGTCAGCAGTCACCTTGCCATCCGCAACAAACCCTGAATCCGCAGAAGCAAGGTTCTCCGGAAAAAGTTCGCCACGAGGAATCTTGATGTCAAAGTTCTTCTCGAGACGAAAAACGATGTCAAGAAAGTCGATGGATTCGGCACCCAGATCGCCAATCAAGGTCGCATTCGGGGTCACCTCATCATCGTCTACACCCAGCGCATCGACGAGAGTCTCTCGGACCTTATCAAAGATTTCATCAGCTGACGGCATTAAACAGCTCCGAATAGATCCGGATCATCCCGGACCGTCTACGACCACCAGAATCTTTGACTCACTTTGGGCTGGTGATCGATCCCAAAGCAGACCCAGAAAATCACAACCTCAGACCCAGCTCTTCGGTTGCGATGACACCGCGAGGACGACACGCCCTCGCAGATATTATGACTTCTATTGTTACCACAATCGCCTCGAGCTGCCAGATAACCCCTGAACAGTGGGCTGATCCAGCATCCCATAAACCGTCCAAAATATCGACTTTTCCTCATTCATTGCCGAAAATTGAACGTTTGTTCGGCAATTTCCTCATTTTGCCATCATGCCTGAACGAATCGTCCGCCAATGACACGGAATTTCATCCCTCAGGTCTCACAGACCACCAAGCGTGAGCCCGCCGTCCACCTTCAAAATCTGACCTGTGACATAGGAGGACTCATCAGCGGCGAAGAACAAAACAGCATTTGAAATATCCTCGGGACGTCCAAGGCGTCGCACCGGGATCTTCTTCTTGATCTCCTCTCCAGCCGCATTCACAACCGCCACGGTCATGTCCGTTTCGATGAATCCGGGAGCAACTGCGTTGGCGGTCACGCCACGTCTCGCCAGCTCAGTGGCAATACACCTTGTGAAGCCTTCGACACCACCCTTGCTTGCAGCATAGTTCGCCTGCCCGGGGTTTGACACATCCGCGGCGACACTGCTCATATTGATGATTCGGCCATATCGTTGGGACATCATGGTCCGGGTT
>JBKDRW010000279.1:0-6079 GCA_046341255.1 Planctomycetota bacterium | reverse complement strand
CTCGTTCGCACACTTGCCCGGCGGCATCGAGCTCCTGAGTTTCTGTCAGTTGATCAATCGCCTTGATCACTTCGAGAGACGAGCCCGAAAACTTCGCCACGCGGGCCAGCAGCGCATCGGCTTCGGTGAGTTCGCCGGACTGAATCAGCAGAGTGGTCAGTCGTAGTTTCCCATCGTTCGACGGAGCCACCGCTTCAATGCGTCGCTGAAACTCGATCGCAGCGTTCAGGTCGCCCGTCATCTCACACAAGCTGCTGAGTCGTTGCAGGATCTCGATGTCCCTCGCGTCTTCTGTCAAAACAGATTCCAGCGACTCACGAGCCGCCGCGAAGTCTTCGACCTTTTGAAACGCCGCGGCTCGCCATCGCGCGGCATCCGAGCGGCGATTGAGCTCTCGACCTCGCTGCTCCAGCTGCTTCAGCAACACATCGAGACGCTCGTTCCTGACCGCGAGGTCCGCCAGTGACGCGACAATTTGATCCTGCAGCAGCCGATCTTCCACAGCCAGCAACGTCCGCCACCACACTGCTTCAGCTTCGGTCGTTCGCTGCAGTTGAGTCAGTACCTCAGCCAGTCGAAACCGTGCCGCCTGATCGGACGGATTGCTTCGAACCAGCCGCCGCAAGGCATTCAAGCCTTCATCCGGGCGGCTGGATTGGAAGCACAGATCAGCGTAAAGATTCACCGCATCCGGATTGCCGGGCGTCGTGTTGAGCAGCTCTTTGGCCGTGGCAAACGCGGCATCCTTCTGATTCAATCGAAGTTCCAGAATGACGAGCTTCGACAGATGCTCCGATTGCCGACGACGGTCGAGTGTTTTCAGCCTGCGACGAACATCCGCTGCATCCTTTAGTCGTCCGGTTTCTTCGTAAAGCTCAGCTGCCAGGGAAAGGGCCTCAACATGGTCCGCATGAACGGCCAGCGCTTTGCGAATAGCCTCAGATGCTTCCGATCGACGATCGATCGCAGCGTAGTAGCTGGCCAACGTCGTCCACTCATCCACCGAAACGTCATCTCGCTCGGCGCTGGATCTGGCCAGAGCTTCGATCTGAGATTCCATCTGGCCTGCACTCGTGAGACACAGAATCCTCTCGTCACGAACCAGACGTCGATCATCGTCCGATTCCACAAGAGCGTCAACCTTTGCCAATTGTTCCAGCGACTCAGCCACATACGGATGCTGACCATCTCTGCGAAAGTCCCGCAGCCGACGAACCAGCAGCAGGCGATCCTGAAACGAAGGACTCAATTCGCACGCCTCGCGAGTCGCCTGCAGCGCCATTTCGGGTTCACCGACCGTTTGCAGAGACGCGGCCAGCTGCAACAGATTCGCCGTTGATCGACGACTTCCCACAGCAATCTGTCGCAGCGTTGCGATCGCCTCGTCTCGCCGATTCATCTCGATCAAACACCGTGCGAGTGATTCGACAACCGGCGGATCCCCCTTCGAAAGCTCAGCAGCCTTCTGATAATACTCCAGCGCATCTGCCGGCAATTCCGCGCGTCGGAGCAGATCAGCGACACGAAGGTGGCGAGCGGCGTCGGATTCAAACCCCTGCAGTAATTTCAGCCAGACGTCTTTCGCTGCCGCTTGTCGCTGATCCTCGGGCTGATCGGTTCGCTTCAGACACAGCAAGCCCCATGCTTCGAGATGATCTGCGTTGCCCGAATCAAGATCCGCCAGCCGATGATACTCATCGATGGCCGCAATCATGTTGTCCTCGCGCAGCCATTGTTGAATCATCGCCTGGCGAAGATCGACTCGCGACGGCGCTTTCTCAATCGCCGTGCCGTACCAGTGACGGGCTTCTTCGTAGCGGAACTGTCCAGCCAGACTTCGCGCCAGCCGAACCATCGCGTCCAGATCTTCCGGATGATCTTTCAGCCACTGAACATAATACGCAATCAGAGCATCCGGGCTGTCCTGCCGGGCGAACAGATCTTCGATACGTCGCCGGGCATCACGATACAGCCAGCTGTCAGAATCAAGCCGCATCAGGACATCTTCGAATGTTGCTCGAGCTGCTTCCGTCTGCCCCAGTGTCATCTGAAGATCACCGACAATCAGTCGACTTTGCGCAGCCTGAGATGGATCCTTTTGAAGTGTGGCCAGTTCTTCATAGCGTCGAAGGCAGTTTTCGAAGTCACCTTCATCAAGCAATGTCCTGGCGATCTGCTCCCGGACTCGAATGTCGCCGGGAAACTTCGTCTCCATCCGCCCCCAGACTTCGCTGGCTTTATCCGGCCGATGAGCTCGTCGATACGCGCGACCGAGATCCTGAAAAATCTGCATCAGACTGACTCGATCCGGGTTTCTTGTGACCGCTCGCTCGAGAGCCACGGCGGCATCCGCATGGCGATCCAGTTCGGCCAGACTTCGACCCAGCATCCAGCATGGCACGGCATCATCCGGTTGCTGAACTTCGGCCTGTTCGAACGCGGCGACAGCTTCCATGTGATGCTGACGATGAGACTCAAGCAGTCCGATGATCAACCACGACGTCTTGTCTGCCGTGACATCTTTTCGACGCTGTTCGATAAACTCGTCGAAAGTACCCCGGTCCGAGTGATACTCAATGACTTGATCGAGCGCTCTTCCCGGTCGAGCATTCTTCTCCAGCACGGCGAGGAATTTTTCGTACGTGACCTGAGCTTGCTGATCTTCGTCAGATCCCGATCGACAAATCAAATAAGGGAGCCGGAGACGTGAGTTCCGTGGTGCCTCCGACTCGCCACGATGGGGCGATTGAAAAGCCACAACAGGTTGACACACCCCGCTCGCCAAAAGCTGACATGTCACCAGCCAGATTGCCATTGCGAGCTGCATAAGACATGAATCCACGAGACACAGATCGGAGTCCGACACAAACAAAAAACCCCGCTCAAAGAACGGGGCTCCGCTGAATGAACGCGCTTTTTCCGCACTCTACTCAGGTCGCAACTGCATATCAAACACCTGATCCGCGATCGCTCGTCCCAGACGAAGTCCCTCGACGTTATCAAATTGCCAGTGGATACCACCGAAAACTCGACTGCGGCCGGCTTCTTCTGCTGCCTGAGAGAGGCTTGTCCAGGAACGGACAACTCCGGGCAGGTCATTTGGCCAGCGCTGAGGATCCGGCGACGTCCCTGAAAATGCAATGTTATCAGTGCCAAAGTACAGTTCCAGAATTCGCGAGCTCGCACCGCTGAACGTGCTGTGGCCGGACGTGTAGGCCGGAAAAGGTGGTGTCGGCAGCAGTGGAGTCCAACTGGCATTCCGGGGCAGGTCTTTTCGACCAAAACAACGTTCCCGAATGACCTGAATCGGTCGAGCATATTGATAGGTGTACTTCGTATCCCAGCAGGAAATCGCCGCGTCAGCCTGAGCGATGCTGAGCAGAGCAAACAGGCGAGCATTCTCGATGCGGGACAAAACAAAACGATCAGAGAATCCTCGGGCGATCACCTGCCAGTGGCCAGGCGGCGTCACAGTCCCGCCTCCATCTTCCCAGAAGTATGCAATCTGTTTCTGATCTGCCGTTCGAGTGGTGCTGTTTGTGGAACCCAGAGAGTACACTTCTCGATAGGCATTCGCAAACTCATTCGAAGCAACAGGCGGTGGAGCCTGGGCTCGAAAAAAAATCACATTGGTTACTCCGAAAGGCGAGACTTTTGGCCACTGAGGTAACAGAGCCGGGGTGAAGGCTGGCAGCGTCGGACGCCAGTTCAGGCAGCCGGTACGAGGAACATACTTCACAACGCGAGCTGATCCGTCACCATTGCGATACCCGATGACAAGGTTGCCAACATACGTTCCCCATGCAACCGCTGCCGCATTCTTCGCGGTTCCATCTTCCGGCTGAAAAGAACTGAGCCACAGTGATCGGAACTGAGTGTCACGGTTCGGATACAGGTGTTTCAGAACAATGTAGGCCGCTGTGCTGGCAGACGCATCGGCCGGAGGATTGACGACCGAAACTCCCGGAAAGTTGAAACTGTAGGGCCGATGATTTCCTTCAATTTCATTGAGTGCGTCATAAATCGCAATGTGTGTCATCGCCAGAACACGAGTCGCAATCGGAGGAGTCGTTTTCTCCGCTCGGATCGAGTCCAGGGCCTGCTGGTTCCATTTCAGTACGATGTCATCGGCAGCAACAAACGGAACATGGACGGCAAACAGAAAAATCAGCGAGAGGAGAGATCGGACCGCGTGAACCATGGAAGCCCTGCTTTTTCTTGAATGGACCAGAGCTTCTTGCCGAACGAAAACTCCTGTGTTGCATGATGCCCAGCTCCATACGATGGAAGACACCTTTTTTTCGATCATTCCGGGCTTTTCGCGATGTTGCTGCCATGCCACAAATCGTTATCGTTTTTGAGGGCGATATCGAACAATCCGCAGATCCACCGCGGATGAAATTTCGCTGAGCTCGTCGAGCATCAGGTGAAGCACATCATCGCCCCTCCTGCCGCCTGAGCCCGCACCGATCAACGGCATCGCCAGCGAGCGAAAATGATTCTGATCGGCCAGCTGAATCGCATGACGGACAGAATCCCGGATGGATCGTTCCGTTGCCCGCCACAGCATATTGATACCCGCAACATGAATGATGGCCCTGAACGAAAGACGCCCGGCTCCCGTCAGAACAGCCCCACCAAGCGGTATTGGGCCCAGCTTTGACAGCTCTCGAAACGGAGCCAGTCCGCCGCGTTTCCTGATCGCGCCGGAAACACCCTGAGGCAACAGCAGCCACCACGGAATGATATTCCGATTCCATGCATTCACAATGACGTCAACCGGCTGATCGAGAAGGTCGCCATCCACGACAATTGAATCCATCAGACGGACCTTCACACTGCATCACAGTGACAATTGAGACGATCGGGACAGCGGCGCTGCATGACCCTTCCAACGGCTGAAAACCCGGCAGGCAACAGCTTCCGTCTGTCGATGGTGAGTCTGCTTGTCGACCACAGTGCCGGCTCAACTCATGGCTTCGGACTCTCCGCCGCCGGAGGTTCGGCAGAATCGCCCACGGACGCCGGAGTCGGTTCAAGGCTGTCGAAGTAGCTCTTGATTCCGTCAACATAACCGGGCGGAATCTGTTCACTTTCAATCGCAGCCTGAACGCCGGATTTGATCTCCGTAACGGAGCTTTCGTACTTCTTCAGCTCTTCCGGATCAAAATCTTTCTCGGTGGCCGCTTCTTTCGTCTTGATGGACAACAACACCTTGCCGGCCTTCAGCTGGGTCTTCGCCTTTTCGTCTTTGTATCCTTCCGGATCGCTGTCATCCTCATCCTGCATGGCTCCTGGAGTGTCACGGTTGGCCTGACCATCTTTGCCCATGCCGGCCATCTGACTCAGCAGTTCCGCGTAGTCGGCAACGGATTTGCAATTTTCACAGGCCTCTCCATCCATCTCACCCTTTTGATTCAGCATTTCTGCCTGCTGGAGCGTTTTCAGAGCTTCTTCCAGTTGTTTCATGTCTTTGGCAGACCGTTCAATCTCCTGCAGTTCGGTCTTCGCAAGTTCCATCGCTTCTTTCAGAGCCTCGGCTGCTTCCTGCGCCATCTCCTGTTCTTCCTGACTCATAGGCTCGCCATCTTCACCTTCACCTGCCTTCTTCTGTGACATGGCTTCCAGCGATTTCAGCGCCTGGTTGAGGGCTTCTTCAAGATCTTTCGAACCCGCCTTTTCCGAGGAGAATTTTTTCAGATCCTGAAGCTGTTTGCGAAGCTGCGACGACAACTTTTGACGCTCTTCCGGCGTCTTTGCTTCCATCATCGCCTGCATCGTCTGCTGAGCCTGCTGGAGTTCCTGCTTCAGGGCATCAGCTTTGCCATTCTGCAACTGTTTCAGCCATTCATTCATTTTCTGCTGGCGCGACCCGCCGAATTGCTGCTCGGAAACAGCCTGACTCAGCATCTCACGCAGATCCTCTGAGGAGACACTCTTCCAGAGATCGTTCAATGCTTCACGATTCTTATTGAGCACCTGCGAGTTCGGCTTCTGCTCCTGTGGCTTCATCTTTTTCAGCGCGCCCATCATTTCGTTCATGCGATCACTGATCTGCTTCTCACGTTCAGTGCCAGCC
>JBKDRW010000278.1:0-8358 GCA_046341255.1 Planctomycetota bacterium | reverse complement strand
CGCCAGGAGCATCCATCGGATTGAACTCCGCCATCCCGGCAACGACATCGGGCCCTTCTCGTTCCCGACGATCCACCAGTACTGCCTTCCTAAATCTCTCGAGCGCTGACACAAACGCGCCCGCTCCTCTGGCATCACCTTCCGCAAAACTCTCTGCGTGATTCATCAGGACCGTATTTGCGCCCGTTGGTGTGTTATCGAGCAGATACGCGCTGGCCAGCTGCAGCGCAGCCCACGCCTCGATTTCCGAACCTTCGCTCAGATTCAGCCCTCGCATCATGGTGCTGATGGCCTGTTTGTGGTGCCCTTCTTCCAGCAGCATCCGACAATGGAAGATGTAGGAGGCAACTTTGACATCGATCGGCCCGCCGGAGGCGTCAACGCTGCGAAGAAATGCGGACTTCGCGTCGTCTCGCTCATTCAATACCATCAGGCATTTACCAAGATTGAATCCTGCTTCCGAGGCAACCACCGATCTGGGGGCAGTTTCAATCTGCAACTGCAGATATTGCACACCATCGGCCGCCCGCCCCTGCTCAAATAACAAAGCGCTAAGGGCCAGACGACTGTGACCGATCTGAGTGGAGTTAACTCCCTCCAGAACGGCAATTCGCAGAATTCGTTCCGCTGCGGCGAGACGGCTCAAACGAATTTCGTCATCTGTCAGTTCGCTGGGGTGTCGAATCTGAATTGCTTTATCTTTCCAGATCCACACAAGGCCCCATGGAATGGTGAGTCCATCCAGCAGAAGACCCAGCGGGCGATCATTCACCGCGACGTGCTGCGAGCGGCCATCGATCGCTTCCAGTGCGACGGCGGAAATGTCGAAGTTGAGCTGACAACCTCTGGCAAGTCTCTGAATGAGCGTTTCAAGCCGAGCCTGGCTGCAGTTCAGACGGACACTGATGCCATCAGGATCCGATTTTTCGACATTCAGAACCTGAAACTCAACAGGGCCGCGCGTTGCAGGGGTCTCATTCACCAGCAGCGGAAGCTCATCCAGCAGCCGCAGTGGATCTGCTGACCACTCGGGAACGACAAGAGTCTGGTCATCCAGCAGATCGAGACTGCCGATTGCGGTTTGTTCCCTCCAAAGATCCCGCCCGATCAGATGCAGGACTTCATGTCGTACTGTCGGCAGCAGTTCGGTTTCATCAAGGATTGCCCGTCGAAGGAGATCCGACTGGAGCCCCTTGTGACGTTTCATGGCGGCCAGGCATCGGGCTTCCCCGAATCGCGCGATTCCCACCCACGCAGGATCCGACTGCGTTCCGGAAATTCGGCGATAGGCTTCGATCGCGGCCGCGTGACGTCCGGCTGCTTCAGCACACAATGCCAGTCGGAACAGCAGGGCAGGGCCGGGAACTCCGTCGGCCTGTTTACGCAAAGATTGATACGCCCGCATCGCCTCAACGTAATTGCCGGCAGCAAGCTCCTCATCCGCCATGGACATGAAATTGACAGCCTGCTGAGTCATGCGATCCTGCCGGGACGGCTCCTCAGGCAATTCATTGACAGGATCATTGTGATCCAGAACCTGCTTCCGCCTCGCATGGGAATCACTGAGTTGCGGAGCCTTCTGATCGTGGTCATGGCCGAACGCATCACTCATGCCAGAATCTCGAAGCGTCGCCGCGAATTCCTCCGAAAGATCGTGAGACTCGAGGGTCGTTGCCTGTGGCTCCGCATGATCCGGCGAATTGATCCTGTGACCGCGCCCGGCTTCGTCAGCATGGACCAGAGCATCTCCACCTGAAACGTCAGGCTCGACCGCACTGGTTTGGTGACCTGTGAAGTCATGCGAGGAATGCCCTTCACGCCCAATGGAATCCTTTGTTGCGACAGGCGATTCCACGGCGGCATGTCCAGAAGACGAATCGTGGACGTTCAGCGCGTCCTCTCCGAATGGATCAGATTCGCCGTGCCGTTCAACGGGCCCCGACGCGATGCCAACGACGGAAGGATTTTCATGGTGATTCGCTTCCGTCACGCCACCCCGGTCCCTCTCAGAGGCCCGACCATGGGACGAATTCGGCCCATCATTCGAAGCATGATCGTCGTGATCGGAATGGGATCTCGCTGAATCCTCATCGACATGATCCGCGGAAGTTTTTTCCGAGGACATTTTTTCCGTTCCGGATGCAGAGGAATCCGTACCAGTTGAGTGATTCACCTCGGATTTGAAGCCCTTTGGGTTCAGGAAGTATGTGGCAGAGAAACCGCCGACTCCGGAGGCCGTTACCATGAGCAGAACCATTCCGACGGGCTTCAGCCATCGATGAAAGCCTGTTTTTTTCGGTGTTTCTGACACTGTCCCAACCTCGCAACTCGATGCCGAGTCTGACTAATCGATACAACCGTTTGTTCCTCATCGTCTGACCTCGTCATCGAGATGAGAAAAAAATTCCTCGCAAGTTTCCTGTGACCGATTCGATAACAGCCCCTGAGTCAGGTTCTCACGGAAAGACATCACCATGCAAATCCATCGATTCGACAACGTAGGCAATTCAGGAGCTTCCCGCTCACTTCGCGCTGCCGATACGCATTCGAAGGATGGCGTTTCAGGGAGTGTCATCAAAGAGAATAGAGAGAATGATGCCGAGGTGGTTGTCGGCGAATCGGAACTGGCTTCACTGGCCCGTCAGCTGAGCGGAATCAGTGAAGTTCGTGACGACGTCGTCGAGGCGGCGAAAGTGAGAGTGCAGCGAGGCGAATACCTGACTCGCGCGGCGGCAGAGAATCTGGCTGACGCACTTCTGAACAAGGATGTTTAGAAAAGCTTTCTGTCTGGAAGCGACACATCGGGATTTTGTGTTGCTTCGGTCTTCCGGGCCTGGTCAGGCCGGGCAGCATGTCGCTCTTCTTGCTGAAAGCACAGCTGGTCTCTTACATCCTTGAAGTACTCAGAGCTGGCACGGCACAGTTTTGAGCACGACACTTTCGACGAAGGACACACAATTATGGCGTTGACAGTATCCAACAAAGTGACATCCCTGAACGCTCAGCACAATCTGGCGAAGGCATCCATGGGTGTTGCAAAGTCTGTTGAGAAACTCTCTTCAGGCCTGAAGATCAATCGCGGAGCCGACGGCCCGGCTGCTCTGGTGATCTCTGAAAAACATCGTGCGCAGATCGCTGGACTGAAACAGGCAATTGATAACACCGAGAAGGCAACGTCGGTCGTCCAGACTGCAGAAGGTGCGCTGACAGAAATCAATTCTCTGCTGGTGAAGGTGCGAACGCTGGCCATCGACAGTGCCAACAGCGGGGTCAACGACGATGACGCCCTGGCTGCGAATCAGGCTGAAATTAATAATGCCCTCGATACGATCAACCGAATTGCGAACAACACGCAATTCGGAACGAAGAAACTCCTCGATGGCTCAGCAGGGATTACGGGCACTGCGACCGACGCCGACGTGACCTTCCTGAGAGGTACTGCAGAAACTCAGGCTGGAACATACGCTCTGGCAGTGACCACCGTTGGTGAGCGAGCAACGGCAACAGCGGGCACCGCCCAGACCGGAAACCTGGCAGCAGACGAGATCCTGACGATCAACGATGTGACGATCACCCTGACAGCAGGAATGTCACAGACGCAGGTTATTAACCGCATCAACGAGTTCACAGGGCAGACCGGCGTGGTCGCAGACAACAACGGTGCAAACAGTGAGACCCGTCTGTATACACAGGCGTTTGGTTCGAACTCAAGCATTGAAGTCGTATCTAATACTGCCTCCGCTGTCACCAGCAGCGGTATTGGCACAACGGCATTGACAGACACCGGCATTGACATCATTGGCACAATCGGTGGCGATACCTTCACCGGCGTCGGCAACGTGTTGTCAGCGAATTCCGGTGCAGCCAAAGGTCTGTCAGTCAGCTTTGCTGCGGGAACCGGTACAACTGCGAACTCCACGGTGACCGGTGCTCAGGGCAATATCACGGTCACTGACAACTCGCTGCTGTTCCAGATCGGAGCCAACAAGGATCAGACAGCCAGCGTCTCAATTCAGAAGGTGAACCCGAATGGTCTTGGTCTGGGAGTGTCAGGCAACCAGTTCCTGAGCCTGGACGAGATCGAAGTCACCTCAGCCTCCAAGGCTCAGGACGCGATCGCTGTCATCGATTCCGCCATCGACGACGTGACAAATCTTCGAGGGACGCTGGGTGCGTTCCAGCAGAACACTCTGGAATCAACCGCAAACAACCTTCGAGCAACTCTCGAGAACACCGTGAATGCCGAATCTGTCATTCGTGACACGGACTTTGCGGAAGAGATTGCGAACTTCACTAAGGGTCAGGTTCTGGTACAGGCCGGCACATCAATGCTGTCCAACGCGAACCAGATCCCGCAGACGATTCTGTCGCTGCTGCGATAATCGCAGACAGCGAAGCTGGGAGTTGAGTTTTGATGAACATTGAAACGGTCCGGCCGAATCTGGGCAGCCAGAATTCGGACGGGCCGTTTCGTGGTTTATCCAGTCAAATTGAGAACCTCTTCTCGGCGGACATGGTATGGCAGTTTCTTTCAATGGACTCGTATCCGGACTCGACACCGACAAGATTGTTTCTGGTCTGCTTGATATCCAGCAGCAGCAACTGGATCGAATCTCCGCACGCAAGGTCGAGATTCAGAGAAAACAGACCGCGTTTCGAACGCTGGAATCGAAGCTGATCAGTCTTCGGTCCGATGCCGGCGTTCTTTCTCGCACGAGCAACAATCCATTCACGAAACTCTCCGCGACTGCCAGTGATCCGGAGGCGATAACAGCCACCGCGAGCAATTCAGCGGTCGCCGGCGTCTATCAGATGACTGTGAACACAACCGCCACAGCTCATCAGGTTGCATCCCAGGGTTTTACCGACACAAACGCACAGATCACAGAGGGCACATTCGAGATTCGACTTGGCTCTGGTTTGTCAAAAGCCGTCACAATTGACAGTAACAACAACACGCTGTCGGGACTGGCCACCGCAATCAACAACGCGGGTGTAGGAGTCAGCGCCAGTATCGTTCAGGATTCATCCGGCGGCGCCACTCCGTACAAACTTCTGCTCTCCAGTTCGAGGACAGGTGCGGCAAACGCCATTACGGTCACAAACAATCTTGCTGCTGACAACGGAGGCTCGGTCAAGCCATTGCTGGACTTCGGCACTCCCGTTCAGGCCGCAGCCGATGCCAGAGTGACACTCGGATCCGGATCTGGCGCAATTTCTGTGACCAGCAGCACGAATCAATTCAAAGACGTGATCACCGGTGTCACTTTTGACCTCGCCAACGTGAGCGCCGGCGACAAGGTCTCGATCACCGTGGCCAAAGATACGGCATCAGCAGTTGATGCCGTCGAAAACTTCGTCGAGTCATTCAATGATGCGTTGAAGTTCATCGACGACAACTCGACTTACAATGCAAAAACGGAACAGGGGGGCGTCTTTCTTGGACAGCAGAATGCCTCTCGAATCGCGCAAAACCTGCGTTCAACCATGCAGGCAGTTGTGCCCGGAGCCAGTTCTCAGGCCAACCGGATGTCTGCTGTCGGAATTACATTCAGCGACTCAGGACGTCTGGTCCTGAACAAATCAAAACTGGAAGACATTCTGAATGGAGATGTCGAAGGCGTCGATGCGACGGATGTTCGCAACCTCTTCGCGCTCCACGGAGAATCTTCGAATTCCGGAATGTCGTTTCTTGTCGGCAGCGCAAGAACGAAGCCGTCTCCCCCCAATCAACCCTATCAAATCGACATTACGCAGGCTGCTGAGCAGGCAAGTATCACGGCTGGTACCGCACCTGGTGTATCGACCGTGATCGATTCCACCAATCGCCACCTGGAAGTCTCACTCGACGGGAAGACGGCGACGCTCAGTCTGACTGAAGGAACCTACACGGCTCAACAACTGGCCGATCACCTTGAATCCGTGATTAACGAATCGCCTGATCTTGCAGGGCGAGATGTCACCGTCTCTCTGAACAGTGGAAAGCTTCAGGTGACGACAGTCAGCTACGGCGTCAGTTCTGAAGTCGAAATAGTGAGCGGTTCTGCCATTTCTGCCCTCGGATTCACTGCAGGCCAGACAGACAACGGACGAGATGTGGCCGGATCGTTTCTTGTCGGCGGAAAGACGGAGCCGGCGATCGGCCGAGGTCGAGTTCTTGTCGGCAACCCCGACAACGAAAACACGGCCGACCTGCAGGTTCAGGTGACTTTGTCATCAGGACAGGTCGTAGCAGGTGTCGAAGGAACAATCGCCGTTTCGCGCGGGCTGACGTCGTCGCTGGATCAAGTGCTCGGGAAAATGCTCGATACTGAAAACGGCATTCTGAACTCTGTCGACGAGGGTTTTGATGGACAGCTCGATAACCTCCAGGATGCCATCGACCGTCAGACGAAACTGTTCGACATACAAAAGCAGTCGATCCTGCAACAGTTTCAGGCACTTGAAACAGCCATCAGTCAGATGAATGCAACGAGCAGCTATCTGGGCGGGCAACTTGCGAGTCTTCCGTCCCTGAACGCAGGCAGCACATAGTCTGCTTTACAGCGATCAGAACCCTGAGACGACTATTCCAACCGGCCGAGTCACGGACGGCTCAGCGTGATTCAGAACGAATCTAAGTTCCCCTTATGAACCCGCATCTGAAATACAAGACAGCCCAATCGTGGTCATGGACCCGAATCGACATGCTGCTGCTCGTTTATGAGCAGGCCGTTTCTTCGCTGAACGAAGGGGCACGGCTTCTGGAGCAGCAGAAGCTTAATGAGGTTCCAGTGTTACGGTTTCGGGCGATGAGAACGCTGTTAGCGATTTCCGATGGTCTGGATCTGGCGCAGGGAGAACTGCCGATCCGCGTGTTGCAGTTGGTTGTGTTTGCCATTGATCAGGTTAAAACTCAGGACGCGCAGGCATGGAGAAACGCAGCTCGGGTCCTGAACACTGTCCGTGAAGGCTTTGCAGAGATTCAGGATGAAGCTCGTCGGGCTGAGTATGAGGGTCGAATCCCGGCTCTCGAAACCGTCAGCTGAACGCGTTCCATTTCCTGCTGAAGAGACCGTCCTCCCCGGTTGGTCCGCCACTCAGTTTGACACTCTCGATTGGCCAGATGAAATCGAGACGTACCGCGCCGCTGAAGGGGCTGGCGCGACCCTGCTGATCGTGACATTACGAACACCCTCGAGCTCAGACTCTCCGAGTCGGGAAAAATCTCCCGCACGCCGTTGCGCCGTCGCCACCCATGCGAGAATTCCGTCGTCGGTCCATCTGGAGAATCTGCGGGGAGATACCCGGCTTTTCGGACCAGATTGGCAGCTGGAGGAAGGGACCCAGAATCTTCTCCAAAAGCGAAAGTTGTTCTCGAAGTTGGCGGAAAAAGGTGTAAAGTCGTTGCGATCGAAAGCGGGCTCAGGACGAACTGATCATGCGCCCAGTTTTTCTTTTTGCGGTCACAGGGTGGTTTGAGTCGCGGCGAATGCGAGTTCCGCGTGCGTTTTCTGCGAAACCCCTGCAGGCCATTCCGCGGAGCAACTGAATTCTGACCCCGAGCCAATGGAGTCGACAATATGATCACGGCAGAAGCCGAAGTTGAGCGTCTTTTTCCTACAACGCCTCTCCCGCCTTACACCTACTATCCTGGTTCCGGAATGCCTCATCCGGTTCGCGATCCGAAGGGACACAGTCACGGCAAGAAGCATGCTCCTGGTCAGGGACCGAGAGCATTGAGTCCGGAAAACTGGTCGACCAATCGCAATTATCTTCTGGGACTGGATTACTTTAATCTGGGTTTTTACTGGGAAGCTCACGAAGAGTGGGAGAAACTTTGGCGAGTCTCTGGGGCAGACACGACGGTTGGCCGTTTTCTTAAGGGCCTGATCAAACTGGCTGCGGCTGGTGTGAAAGTACGAGAACGCAGCATTCACGGCGTTCGTCGGCACGCGGCGTCAGCAGGCGAGATGTTTGCGGACGTCGCCGCGGAAGCTGATGTGGATGCGTTCTGCGGCCTTGAGTTCATCAGACTGCAGTTTGCTGCAGACCGTGCTGCTCAGTTGGCTTACAAGAAACAGCATGACGCGGGCGCTGCGGTGCGAGTCTTTCCCTTCGTCTTGAAACCCGAGCAGGTTCCAGCCACATAGTTCGGCGGGTCGCAGAAAGATCCGAATCTCGGGACATTGCCTGAGTCCGTTCGAAATCCATGGAAACTCGCGGTAATCTGCCGCGAGTTTTTTTGTCGCAATTTCAGTGGTGAGGATGCACCCGCATCCTTGCGAGGAACTCCATGAAGATTCTTGTTGTCGGATCCGGTGGCCGCGAACACGCGCTGGTCTGGAAACTGAGCCAGTCGCCTCTGGTCACCAAGGT
>JBKDRW010000277.1:0-5375 GCA_046341255.1 Planctomycetota bacterium | reverse complement strand
TGGTATTTCCAGGCAAGAAGCAGATCACCCGTCGTCAGATCATTCTCCCGCATTATTGGTGTGTCGGCAAACTCTGTCGAGTTCGGATCGTCTCCGCCTTGTGACGTTGCTCGTCCAGGAATTTGCTGCCAACCCCCTGTCCGGGTAACACCAGCTCGCTTTCAGTTTCCCAAACGGCAGCTTCGCGGACCAATTATGCCGAGTCGGATCGGATTCATCGGCAGCCCGGAAGACCTCGAACGCTGCACAGTTTTGTGCATGCGTCCCAAGAATGAGCCGGTCCGGCAGCGACACGACGTTGCTTCGGAAGACTCAGCAACCGAGAAAACGAATGATTCTGGCAGCGGATTCGTTGGTGTTACGGCAGCCGAAATCTACCATCACGGGAACCATCTGGATCTTTTGCCGCCTCGGGCGAACATCAAGGCCCCATTTTAAACTTTTGTGGAAATCGCGATGCCCCTTCGAGTCCTCCTGACTGCAATGCTCATCACCTTCGCAGCGTCCGCCTTTGCTCAACAGCCAGCCGAGCGGTATTCAGGGATTGATCCCGATGGTTTCGACAAAACCGTTCGGCCTCAGGACGATCTTTTTCTGCATGTGAACGGGCGTTGGCTTTTGTCGACAGAGATTCCGGCTGATAAGTCCAATTATGGCTCGTTCACCGCGCTCGACGATGCTGCGCGGGAAAACATTCGGGCGATCATCGATGAGGCTGTCAGAAATCCGTCCGATCCGATCGCAAAGAAGGTCGGTGACTTTTACAAGAGTTATATGAATGAGGAATTGATTGATCAGAAAGGGTTGTCCCCGCTGGTTGATCAGATGAAATCCATCGATTCTCTGACGTCTGCGGAAAGTGTCATCGAGTACTTTGGAAATTCCGGACGGCGAGGACTTGGCGGACCAATCGGGTTCTTTATCACTCAGGATGACAAGAATTCGACTCGTTACCTTGCCGCGGTTGTGCAGAGTGGAACCTCACTTCCGGATCGTGACTACTACCTGAAAGATGATGACAACTACAAAACGGCCCGTGCGGCACTGAAGTCTTATATTGTCCGAATTTACGAACTGGCCGGGTTGCCAGACGGACCTGTCGCTGCCGAAAACATTCTCTCGCTCGAAACGGCAATCGCAAAAGCTCAGTGGTCAAGAACGGAACTTCGAGATGCGGAAAAGCGATACAATCTGTTTGCCGTGAGCAACCTCAGCGAGGTGGCTGCAACATTGCCGTGGACGACTTTTTTCAATGCGAGTGGCGTTCCGGACCTGAAAGAAGTCAATGTCATGACTCCGAGTTACTTCAAAGAACTCGACAACATCCTGAAATCGACTCCGGTGTCCACATGGCAGCAATATGCCAGATTTCATCTGCTGGACTCATCCGCGCAATATCTTCCCACGGCCTAGGTGGATGCTCATTTCGAACTGCACGATAAAACCATTGCCGGCATTCCGCAGCAAAAACCACGCTGGAAACGTGCGGTGGACGCCACGTCCGGGGCTGGTGCAGGGGATTTCGGAGTGTTGGGAGAAGCGCTTGGGCAACTTTACGTGAAGAAGCATTTCCCCGCGGAATCCCGACGCCGCATGATGGAACTGGTCAATAACCTGCTCAAAACGTACGAGACCAGCATTCATGGCCTCACGTGGATGACAGATGCCACGAAGAAGAAAGCCCTTGAGAAACTCAGCAAAATCACGACAAAAATCGGCTATCCCGATGAGTGGCGTGACTACACAAAGCTGGACATCCGAGCTGACGATCTGATCGGCAACATGATGCGGTCGGCTGAGATGGAACACAATCGGCAGGTGGACCGGCTGAATAAACCTGTCGATCGCAAAGAATGGGGCATGACTCCTCAGACGGTGAATGCTTACTACAACCCCAGCATGAACGAGATCGTCTTTCCGGCCGCCATTCTGCAACCTCCGTTTTTCGATGCCAACGCGGACGATGCTGCCAACTACGGCGGGATCGGTGCGGTGATTGGTCATGAGATCAGTCATGGTTTCGATGACGAAGGCAGCAAGTACGATGGCGATGGCAATCTCACGAACTGGTGGACCGATGCGGATCGCAAGGCGTTCGAAGAACTGACCGGGAAACTGGTGGCCCAGTACGAAGGTTACGAACCTCTGCCCGGAAAGAAGCTGAACGGGCAGTTGACACTCGGAGAGAACATCGCAGATCTGAGTGGCATGGCAATCGCTTACAAGGCCTACATCATGTCTCTCGGCGGTCAAAAAGGAGAAGTCATCGATGGATATACGGCAAGTCAGCGATTCTTCCTCGGATGGAGTCAGATCTGGCGCCGTAAATACCGTGAGCAGGAGATGGTGAAGCGACTGCTGACGGATCCGCATTCACCGTCGGCTTACCGAGCCAACGGCCCTGTGACGAATCTGGATGAGTTCTACGAAGCCTTTGACATCAAGCCCGGTGACAAGCTGTACAAGCCGAAAGAGCAGCGAATTCAGATCTGGTGAACGCATGGTTGTTGTCGCTGACTCGCCGGGCTCTGCAACAGGTTCCATTGGCTGCTGGCAACGCATCCTGTGGAATCGGTTGCAGTGCGTGCGGCTGGCCACTCGCTGTTCGACCGTATTTTCCTCGCGAAGCATGGCTCGCCTGACGCCCGAGGTTTCTGCCCGTCAGCAGAGTCCATGGTTGCCTGAAACTGCTCCAGTTCCCTGACCACGTTTTTTGTTCTGCAGGTCTTTCGATCCCTCATGACCAGTCAGCTCGCCAACCAGTTTTCAGAATCCGACGCCGGATTCTTCCGGCAAACCGGCTACTTCATCGCGCGCGGTCTGATGCCGATGGAGTATGTCGAAACAATGAAGCGAATCACTCAGCGTGACCTGGCGGCTCACCTCGGGGATATCGAATACGAAGCGGATCTTCACTACCCCGGTGCGCCTCCTTCTCTGGATGCGGAAGGGGGCCGTACGGCTCGTCGTCTGAGACAGGCGATCAGTCGCGATCCGATCTTTATGAAAGTCGTCCGAGAACCGTTGCTGCTGAATCGACTCCAGCAGCTTCTTGGCCCTCACATCGTGATGCCACTGGCACATCACAATTGCATTATGACCAAGCAGCCTCGTTTCAGCAGCGATACCGGCTGGCATCAGGATACTCGATACTGGTCCTTCACGACCGGCAATCTCGTGAACATCTGGATCGCACTGGGGCCGGAGAATCTGCAAAACGGATGCCTGCAGGTTTTGCCCGGAACTCACCACGGTCCCGCACCGAAAGAACTTCTCGATGACGCCCTGTTCCTGAGAACGGACCTCGAGGAAAATCAACCTCTCCTGAAAACCGCCACCCCCGTGGAACTCATGCCTGGCGATGTGCTGTTCTTCCATGCCCGCTTGTTCCACGCCGCAACGCGGAATTACTCGGAAGACATCAAACAGTCGGTCGTCTTCACCTTTCGATCCATCGACAACCCACCCGTGGCCGGGTCACGATCCGCGAACTGGCCCGAACTGCTGTTGTCATAATCCGGCATCGCCATCTGCGCAGCATCAAACTCGCTCCCATGGTCGCCGGTTTGTGCTCGAGGTCACCGCGTCTGCCGCCGTGGCCAGTGAAACGACGAGAGCGAGGTTGCCGAGCAGGTCACTCAATCCGCGTCACCCTGCCGGATGCTGGACATTCTTTCGTCGCCGAATCCTGCTGCTCGCATCCCAGGTCATGTTTCATGGCGGCACAGAAGAAAAAACGCCGAACACCCTTCCGGATGTCTGGCGTTTTCGAAATGGACTCTGGAAACCCGAAGAAATTATGCCGCCTTGCGGTGGGGAGGCGCGGTACTTTGAGGGAAAGGAATTGTTGCCTTGCGACCCAGTGCAACGCACAGTCCTTCGACCACACGCTCAAGATGAGCCGCCGGCAGTTCCGTATAGATTGGCAAAGACATGACTTCCGCACAGGCTCGTTCGGCTTCTGGCAGATCACCGGGCTGATAGCCCAGATAGGAGAAGCACTTCTGAAGATGCAGCGGAATCGGATAGTAAACCATGCTGCCGATTTTTTGTTCCTTCAACGATGCCATCACGGCAGCTCGCTGACCGTTGAGAACTCGGGTCGTGAACTGGTTGAACACATGGCGACGATCCGGCAGCACTGTCGGGAGCTTGATCACATCGGTCAGACCGTTCTGCTCGATCAACTGAACATAGCGTGCTGCATTCCGATTTCGACCTTCAGTCCACTTGTCGAGATGCCGCAGTTTCACTCGCAGCACGGCAGCCTGCAGCGCGTCGAGACGGCTGTTGAAACCCACTTCGACATGATTGTAGCCGCCCAGGTCTCCGTGCACGCGTAGACGCTTCAGTCGAGCAGCCAGGTCCGCATCATCTGTCGTCATGATGCCGCCGTCACCAGCACCGCCGAGATTCTTCGTGGGGAAGAAGCTGAAACATCCGATCGAACCCAGCACACCCGTTCGACGACCGCGGTACTCGGCACCGATTGCCTGAGCTGAATCCTCAATGATCGGAATGTCATAAGCAGCCGAGAGACGCCAAAGAGGTTCCATCTCCGCACA
Organism: Planctomycetota bacterium; assembly: GCA_046341255.1. Lineage (GTDB taxonomy): Bacteria > Planctomycetota > Planctomycetia > Planctomycetales > Planctomycetaceae > SXXK01. The sequence goes on along the minus strand of JBKDRW010000277.1, from coordinate 810 downwards.
CTGGCCGAAGATATGAACGGGCATGATCGCCGCCGTACGGGACGTGATGGCCTTTTCAACCTTCTCTGGATCAAGGTTGAAACTCTCCGGCTCGATGTCCACAAGCACCGGGATCGCGCCGACCCGATGGATTGCACCCGCCGATGCAAAGAAGGTAAACGGGCTGGTGATGACTTCATCGCCAGGCTGAACCCCGGCCGCGAGAAGCGCCAGAATCAGAGCGTCCGTTCCGGACGCACATCCAATGGCGTATTCCGAGTCACAATAGGCAGCGATCTCCTGCTCGAGGGCCGCTACTTCTTCGCCCAGAATGAATGTCTGGCTTTCAAAGCAGCGATCAACTGCTTCTTTCACCTCATCACGAATGGTTTGATACTGAGCCACAAGATCTATAAAAGGAACGGGCTGATTTTCCGTCGAGGTGGCTCGCGGGTGAATGAGGGACATGAGCGACTCCATTCGCTGCTGGTGACCTGCTGTTCGGAACCTTCCTGATTCCGAGGGGAAGGTAGGTCGTTCGGCAGGCGTCTGTCAAGATGAGGGGACCGGCAAAGAATGCCGGTAAATTCTTGCGGTTGGTGCACTTACGACGCTACGTCTGGCAAGGGCACCCAAAGGGGTTATCGGTTGTCTCTGGAGTTGAGTTGGGTCGATTGTGACGATTTTTCAGGCTCGGGAAATCGCCTTGTTGCAGACGTCGTCTGTGATCTACATCTTCAAAAATCCTTTGTTCTGGTGAATTGCTATGCCGTTCGTTCAACCTGTCCCTGATGGTTCCTCCAATGAAAAGGTGGCTCAGACCTACGAGCG
>JBKDRW010000276.1:0-3589 GCA_046341255.1 Planctomycetota bacterium | reverse complement strand
GGAGAAAAAAGTTCCCCGATACAACCCCGGAGGGTGTGATTGACTTCGAACGAATGGTGCACGCCTACTGGGGAACGGTGCTCAGTGTCGACGACAGCGTGGGGCGACTGGTCGAATTCCTGAAAGCTTCTGGTCAGTACGAGAACACCATCATTGTGTTCATGGGCGACAATGGTCTTCTGGAGGGCGAGCATGGAATGGTGGATAAACGCACGATGCATGAGGCCAGCATTCGCATTCCTTTGATTGCCAGGGGCCCGGGACTGCCTGTCGGCCGGACCTGCACAGCGCAGGTACTGACTCTTGATCTGGCTCCAACGATTCTGGAGCTCTGCCACGTTCCCGCACTGGAATCCGTTCAGGGGCGTTCGTTTCGATCTGTGACCAGCGGAGAAGACCCATCGTGGCGGGATTCATGGTTTTATGAGTACAACTATGAGAAGCAGTTTCCGTTCACACCCAACATTCGGGGAGTTCGAACGGATCGATGGAAGTTCATTCGTTATCCTCATGGTGACGGAACCCCGGATCGTCATCCGGCGGAGATGTACGATCTTCAGGAGGATCCCGGAGAACTCAATAATCTGGCTGAGATCCCCGCGCATACGGAGCAGCGAAAACAGCTCGAGGCTCAGCTCGCGCGGCTCATGATGCGGGAAGGATTGACTCCGGCGACGGATCGAATGCCGATCGACCAGGGAATCGGGACGGAGTTACCGGATCAGAAACTTCGATAGTCTGATCAGGTGGGCTGTCCCGAGACGCGGGAGTCCGGTTGCCGATCGCTGAACGATCATCGATGCCGTGTGACGTCTGCGGCGATGACAATGGCTGCAGTTGCCTGTTGTTCATTGCCTGCTGTTTTCTGAACACTTGCAGACATTCGGGCTGCTCAGTATGACCAGCGAAGTTCGAGTCGCAACATATCGCTGTACCATGTTTCTTCGGTCAGTGCTCGTCCGTAACCGGCGTACAGGTCATAGTCTTCCGTCAGATTCCAGCGCAGTCCCGCTTTCAGGTTGACGATTGTTGCGCCGTCAGCATCCACGAATCGAGTGACTGGGCCGGGAGTGGTGATAGCGCTGCCGCCATTCAAAACAGTCCATCCCACAAACTCGGTCACCGCAGATAAGCGGGGGTCGCCGCAGTCCTCAAGAACAAGGTAACTTGCCCCCAGACCATATCGCAGCACGTTGCCTGCAAACCCTTCGGAACCTCCGATGGAGATCCAGTCCTTCAGTTCTGCAAATCCCGTGAGGCGCGGGGCCAGTTCGTGATACAGGAGAAACCCGGGCTCAAGGCTGAAATGGTCCGTACCCAGTCCGCGGGTCGCGTCCGCGGTTGGCAGATAAATACGCAACTGGGCAGTTTTGACATCCTCAGAAGATTGCTGAAGGGCGTATTTGACACCGACGTTGCCATCGCCGATCCCCGCGGTATTGTCCTGAATTTCGGGATTCAGAAAGCGAACGGGCAGTTCGCCAAACAACGACCATTGATCTCCGATCACGGTCTCGGCATAGAGACTCAGATCCTGGTAGTCAACGCTTGTGTCAGGTCCTGGTCCCGGCCCTTTTCGGCCTCCGACAGGCCAAAGAAATTCGGCCCGCGCTGGCTGGGTTGCGTCGTAATTTGAGTCGTATCGAAAGCGAAGCTGGTTGCCGAGAATCGCACTGTCGATGTACCCCACAGTACTGTCCGCGACCAGAGGTCCTTCGTCCTCCTCGTCTCCGGCAGCCGCCAGTTGCGGAAGGTTAAGAGGCGTTTGTTGCGCCTGTAGGGTTTCGTGACAAAAGAATAGTGCGATGGCGAACAGAGCGACGCATCGGGGGTTCCGAGTTGAACGGGGCTTTCCCGGCTGCGAAGATCCGGTCGGCCGATCGTCTTGCGAAAGCATCATCGGGACTTCTCCTGGGAGACATACCAACCCGGGTCAGCCTCGTGCGTCCATCAAAGTGCCGAGGGACGATGGCACTCGGTCCCGAAATCAACAGGCCTCGTTGATCCTCTGCGGAGGACATTGAGCAACGCATCCAGGCATCGCTGCAACCGAGTGGTCAAGATCGCGCGAAGGCATTTCGGAACGTTCTCGTTCGTCCACAAAGTCTTCCTGAAGCGTAAGATCAGCAAATTCCCATGCCGCTGCTGAGGTTTTTCAGACAGTCGAAGGGAACGGCGAGCGAAGAGCGCAGCTCACGGCTTTGTGGAGTTTTCTGCCGCCTTTTCGAGCAACATCCGGAAGTCGGCTCGTTCTCTGATGGCCTGAAATTTCTCGTTTTGCGCGATTTGCTGAATGGCCAGAGGATCGCGTTCACTGATGTGCCGAAGGGCCGTCACAGCGCGGCTGGCATAAGATTCGGCATTGGCGAGTTGAGATTCTGGCGTCAGAGAATCATCCTCCAGACACGCCGCCATCGCTCGGACAAGCAACTCGGCCGCCGTCTGCCAGTCTGTCGGCTGAAGTTCGAGGGCTCCGAATTCTTCAGCGGCTGTCGCTGCTTCCGCATGGTTTCCCTGTTGAATCAGAGCCCGTGATAACGACAGAAGGTGACTCCTCAGGTACGATTTGCTGAGTGTCGCGTCTGGTTTTTTTCGGAGTGCTGAACGCTGATGTGAGCAGGCTTCCTGCAGCAGGGGAATGCGTTGCTCGGGATGCTCACGCGGAATCAGCAGGGCGAGGTTTGCCATGGTCAGGCCAAGGCGAGTGTACAGTTCCGCGCTGTCGCCGGAAACTCGGAGCACATCGAGAAAAGCCACGCGGGCCCTTGTCCATGATTCACGCGCTGCCTCACTGTCGCCGGATTCCTGCTGTACGCCACCGAGGCCATTCAGGGCATTTGCCAGTTCAATGTCATACTGCGGGACATTCGGGTACTGAGCCTTCAGAGCCGACAGAAGATTGACGGCCTCAGAGAATGATGCCTGAGCTGCTTCCAGTGGTTTCTCAGCCAGCGTCACTGAATCCTTTCGAGTGGTCAGCAGAAGGTTTCCGCGATTCAGCCAGGCCTGAGCCAACTCTACAACATACTCATTCATCGATGGCAGTGCCTGAACGAGATTCTGCAAAATGGCGATCGCAGCGTCATACTGCTTCAGTGCAGCGGATGAGTTTCCGAGGTTCCTCATCAGCACACCGAGGTTGAGCCGGCATCGAGCCAGCCCCTGCTGGAATGCACCATTACCGGGATCTTCCTGAAGAGCCTGCAGACTGAAGGAAATGGATTGTTCAAAGTCCGCGGCGGCGGGAGAGGTCTGATTCTGATCCATTCTCAGCAGTCCCCGATTGTACAGGGTGCGTGCGAAGTCACTACGGTCCTGCGGCGTCGCCGAAATGCTCAGGAATGTCCGCTGAATACTGAGAGCCTGTTCAAACGCTGAGGCTGCACGGTCTGGACGATCCGCCTCGCGTTCGGTGTTTCCCATCGTATCCCAGGCTCTGGCGAGGGCTGCTTCGGCGATTCGCTGTTCGACTGACGCTGCACTGCTTAATACTTTAATAATTCGGATCGCCTTTTGATGATTCTGAACCCCGAAAACAAATTGACGCACCAGACTGTGTATCTCATCGACACGCAGATACGTTTCCGCC
>JBKDRW010000275.1:0-2507 GCA_046341255.1 Planctomycetota bacterium | reverse complement strand
GATCAGATACGAGTTGTCGAAGCCGTGATACGGATGGTGCTGAATCAGAACGACTCGGCCAACGCCTTCGGGTTGAGCGATCGCCATCAGTTCATCATCGGTAAAGCTGCGTGGTTTCAGATCGTCGACCGTTTGTTCGTTTCGCAAAGGAAACTTTGCCAGATCGGTTGTCCAGATATGCGAATGGGAGTCAATCCATGGGGTTGTTGCGTCGTCCGGCGTTGCAGCGTGAGATTGTTTCAGTGGCGTCTGAATCATGGCCGCGGCTCCTGCAGCGAACGAACCTGTCAAAACCATCGCACGGCGGCGAGTCACTGGAAGGGGGGGCATGAGGCACTCCGGATCGAGAGAACGGAAAGACTCGACGATTTTGATCATTCTGCTTCTGGTTGACAAGCGGCGATACCGAGAGTGACGAGAATCACGACCGGCCTCTGAGGTTCTCCGGCTTTGTGTTGTTGCAGATATGGCAGAAGCGTCGTGGACGAAGCGGTGACAGAAGACCGCCGGAAGAAGCCCGAAGCCAGACGATCGGACAATTCCTGATTTCAACGCAGTCCGAAATGCTGGTCCATTCGGAGCTCATGACAATTCTGTCTGAAACACCCCTGGGAATCCGAATTCTTCGAACAGCACTCCTCAGCCAGCTGCGGCAACGGTTCCTGACAGATCCTCTCGATCATCATGGCCGGCGATACGCACAAAAATGCTGTGAAGCGATGGGCGAAGCAGTTCAAAGTGTTCCACGGAGGTTTCGGACACCAGCGATCTGAGCAGGGCCGAAGCATCTTCAGCCTTCTCCAGCTTCAGGATATGATTGGGTCCCTGAGTTTCCGATCGCAGCACTCCCGGCAGATGTGAAGGGAGATTCGATCCATCCGCCAGTCTCAGTTTCACTTCGTTCGCAGGATACTTTCGCTGAATCTCGTCAAGGGTTCCGTCCAGAACCTTGTGGCCCTTATAAATCATAAAGACGCGTTCGCACATTCTTTCGGCAACGTCCATCTCATGAGTCGAGAAAATGATGGTTGTGCCGCGACTTCTGACTTCCTGAATGGCTTCACGAAGAAGCTCAACATTAACCGGGTCAAGTCCGCTGAACGGTTCATCAAGGATCAGCAGTTCGGGCTTCGCGACAACAGACGCGATGAACTGCACCTTCTGCGACATGCCTTTTGACAACGTCTCGATCTTTCGATTGGCCCAGTCTTCTGCCCCCATTCGCTTCAGCCAGAAATCAATTTCACTTCGGCAGTTGTAAAACCCCTTGAGTCTCGCGTAATACTGAAGCAGATCATGAACCTTCATCTTGCGATACAGGCCTCGTTCTTCCGGCAGGTACGAGACACGATCGTCCGCGCAATCACCATGGTCTTTCCCAAGCACCATGACGCGTCCGGAGTCCGGATCAAAGATTCGGAGGATCATGCGAATGGTGGTCGTTTTGCCGGAGCCGTTCGGTCCGATAAACCCATAGATTGAGCCCGCTGGAATCTGCAGATTGAGTTCACTGACGGCTCGCTGAATCCCAAAAATTTTCGTAACGCATTCCAGTTCGACGGCGAAGCGTGTCATCAAGGGTTTTCCGGATGGGAAGTTACATGGGGGGCTCGGCAGCAAAATCGATGCTGCTTCCTCGGGAACGACCGGGTCCGACAAGATGAGCTTTGAATCCTGGGATTTCGTCGTCGAGCGATACCTGAAGTTCGATAGACCCACGGAAATCCTGGCAGGAGATCCCGCAGTTTTCACCTCAGTCGCTGAGACCGTGATCAACGTCGTGGAGCAGCGGCTGGGCCCTCTGGTTCACAACAGGTTCCCGGCTATCCCGCTCATCATGGCCTGTCGAACGAGTGTGCCGGAGCGGGAAAGGTTTTGTCTGACCGGGGCAGTGATGAATCCATGAGATTGAAATTCACGAGCAGCGAGAGTAACTTGAGAAAGGCGGCGTCCTGCAATTTGACCGTCTTGAGATCGATTCTGTTGTGCTCGACAGGCTCTTTGTCCGGGGATGAATCGTGAACCAGCGACGACTCATGAAGGGTTTTACCCTGATCGAACTGCTCGTGGTCATCGCAATTATTGCGATCCTGATTGCTTTGCTGCTGCCAGCGGTGCAGCAGGCCAGAGAAGCCGCGAGACGGACTCAGTGCAAGAATAATCTGAAGCAGTATGGCCTGGCTTTGCACAACTATGCTGACGTGCATGGCTCGCTGCCGATTGCCGGAACCAACTGGAATCCTGCTGACAACCCTCCAACCTGGCAGCATCCGGCTGCGGTAGGCTGGCAGGTTCGTGTTCTTCCATTCGTTGAGCAAGGTCCCCTGTACAACGAGCTCGATTGGGGCATCACTCAGCCCCAGACGTCCTATGAAAATGGCAATCCGCGTGGATTTCTTCCGACGCAGATTCTGAAGGATGGCAAACCCGCGCGAAGTCATCAGATTCCGACAGCGCGATGCCCCAGCGATGTGGGCGATAACAATCTGATCAACGGATGGGCGCAG
>JBKDRW010000274.1:0-4504 GCA_046341255.1 Planctomycetota bacterium | reverse complement strand
GATCCGACCCTGTGCCCGTATCGCCATCAACTTCACTGAACAAAGGATCATTTCGCAGTTGGTCGAGTTGGACAAGGTCATGTGCCGGGTTCGCACTCAGGACCAGTCGGTCCTCAAAGCGCTCCAGACTGTTGGCCGACCACTTGACATGTCTTCGGCGGCGCGTGCGGGCCGAAGGTCGACCTTCAACTCGCCACGAAGCCACGCCTGAGAGTAATGTGTTGGAATTCTGACATGACCTGAGAAAACGCAGGATGTTGGAAACACGATTCAGCATCGGACGACTTTCAATTCTGCAAAGAGTCCCCGGAAGATGGAGTCTGATCTGACCAACCCATTTACCCGTGTTTTTGAAATCCTTACAAAAATTTCACGGCTGATTCCACAGCCGTCTTGTTTCGCGGTCCTTTGCGAAAGACGGCCATCCCGCGTCGGTCGCCGGACTGGCCGAGTTTTCGTCCCTGAAAATCAGAACATTTCAGTACGGAACGTTTGGATCGCGCCTTGCTTCATCATGCGGCCGTGCGCCCGACGTTGGTTGGCGGCCAAGCCCTCGTGGTTCAATTGCAGAGTGAGGCATTGTGGATTGCACCGGCCTGTGGTGGAGCGTATCCTCACGAATGACATATTCAACCATACTGGTTCAGGAATTTCCGACACCGATTGCGGATGCAGCGAAACCGGAGGCGTCTGCAGGAAGTCGTCTGTGTTAATACTTTGTCGGTTCCAAAGTCATGACTGAGAACGACTCCAATAAGTATTTTGGCGTCAGTGCGACACGAGCTTCCATGTTTGCGCGGCTGCTGCCGGTCGAGGGCGACTCGGGTCAGTTCTCCAATGGGGACTGGAATCAATTCATCGACAAATATGCACCGCTCATTTACGGCGTCTGCAGGCAGTTTCAGCTGCAGAGCAATGATGCGGAGGACATTGCTCAGGATGCAATTCTGAAGATGATGAATGTCCTGCGGGAAGGCCGATTTACATATGATTCCCGGCATAAATTTCGCTCATGGCTGGCAACCGTCATCAAAAACTCTGTCCTCGACTCTATGAGGCGGTCCACGCGAATCCGAACGGCATCATCCGAGGCCGCAGAGTTGGTTGCTGATGAAGAGCTCGCTGACAAGGTTCATCAGCAGGTCGCCCAGGAATTGCTGCTCGGAATGGCAATGGAGTTCGTCGAGAAGGAGACGCGACCAGACCATTGGATGATTTTTGAACAGATGGTTCTGAAGGAACGAACGGCTCCCGACTTGTCAAAGGAACTGGGGGTCTCCGTTTCCAACATCTACGTGATCTGCAATCGACTTCGAACTCGGATTTCGGACAAATGCGTTCAAATGATGCTCGAATCCCAGACGATCCCCGCTGGCTGATCATCGTCGCCGGGTGAAATCTCCCAGACGTGATCATTTCACATCGGATTCGAGGCCTTTGATCAGCTGCTCGACCAGCAGAAGCTTGCCAGTCAGTTCGATGATGGGTCCGGGTGGTATCCCATCCAGCTGACCGAGCAATTCTTTCGAACGCGTGTAGGCGTTCTTTGCGTCACCGGCCGCGGACAACGATTGCTCTGCTTGTGCGAATTCGAGAGAGTGCTCACCGTACCAGCGATAGAGAATGGCCACCTGCAGCTTCATTTGCGGACCGACTTCATTGGCCCGGTTCTCGGAATCGACCAGCTGACACAGGCCTCGGAGCAAGGAGACGGACTCGTTGTTGACCGTCTGGGATTGCTGCACCTTGTCTGCCCATCCCTGAGCCACGACCAGCAGTTCTCGCAGGCTTCCCGTGTTATTGGGATCGCGATTGCAGATCTCACGACGAATTTCCACAGCCGTCCGAAAGCACGTGTTGGCCTGCTCAGACTGCTGGAGGTCTTCGTAAGCGCTGCCAAGAGCAGCATGCACAAATGCCTGATCCAGCAGGGTTGCCATGTCCATTGTTTTCAGGCTGTCAGTAATCGTCGAATTTCTGATGTTTTCCAGCAGTGTCACCGCCCGGTCTGGTTGATCATTGCTGCGATAGGCCGTAGCCAGATTCTCGCGTATATCGCGTGCAAGGTTGCGAAGTTTGAAGTCGTCAGGGGCTTCAGCAGTCAGCTGTTCAGCATTCAGGGAAATCTCTGAAAGCAGCTGCACAGCTTGCTGGATTGACTTTTTCTTCAGGAAGATTGCCAGATTCATCTGGTCCTCAATCAGACCGATTTTGTTTTTTCGCAGGGGCTCGCGATCGGCGAGCAGCTTCATTTCCTCGACCACTTTCTGCTGAATGGAAATCGCCTCGTCTACGTCTCCGAGGTTGTTCAGAACCCTCCCCTCATCTGCAAGGACCAACAGATATTCGGAGTGGTAAACCGACCGACGACGAACATCTTCCGGCAATGAAAGAATGGCCCGTTCGGCTTTCTGGAAATGATCCAGCGCCTTGCTCAGGAAATCCGGACCTTTGTCTTCCTCATTCCGTCCGGCCAGGGTTTCAGCCTGAACATACATCAGTGTCGCGGTCGGTTCAGCCGGGAAATCGCGGAGGAACTCTGCGGCGCATTGATCAAATTCTACTCGAACCTTGTTGGCTTCTTCGGTTCCTTCCAGAAACAGGGTGCATTGATAAACTCCCCGTATGGCGTCACTGAGCAGTTTGTATCGTTCTGGCAGATGGTGAGTCTGAGCCATGGACTCAAGTTGCTTTCTCAGAGCGGCATACTCGGTTCTGGCCTCGGCGATGTTGCCCTTCTCGTCACGCTGAATATGGGCCAGCTCCAGTTTGGCCTGAATGATGATCAGTTCGGCACCGGGCTGCTGTCCTGCGTTGCTGATGAGCTGCTGAATTCCATCGGCCGCCTCCGATATCAGCTTCTGACGTACTTCACCGGTGCCTCTCTCGGCGCCGAGGGAATCCTGAACGCCTGTTATCAGGGTTTTCCAGGCATCCAAAGCGAGACCGAATCGCTGCTCGGCAATGCTGCGCTGTTGAGCGGCCAGTGATCGCTGTTGAGCCGCCTCGCTGCGCCACTGGCTTCCAAGAATCAGCAGGATCAGGGCCATGGACGTGAGCAGTGTCGAGGCGGCGAACGTCATTGGTCGACGACCGATCGCCAGTTTCGCTCGCCCTGTGAGACCGTAAGCATGAGCAGAGACGACTTCGCCAGCCATCCATCGATCGATGTCCTTTGCGAGATCACGCGCTGTTGGATATCTCGAGTCCATGGCAGGAGACATGGCTTTTCTGCAGATCGACGCCAGTTCGCCTGGCAGGTTGCTGAATGGCGGGAGGTGGCCCTGGGCGATTTCCTGCAGCACGTGTCTGGCGTTGACACTATCCGTCAGAAGATCTGCATGCGGTGCATTCCCTGTCAGCATTGCATAGAGAATGCCTCCGAGCGAATACAGGTCCGTTCGATGATCGATGGATTGGTTCTCACCACGCGCCGCCTCCGGCGACATGTAAGGAAGGGTTCCCAGCTTGTCTCCGGCTCTGGTAAGTTCAGCCGACTCATTTGCTGTCGTTGTCGCAACCGCGGTGACATCCCGGACAGACTCTGTGCTGCGAATTGCGAGTCCCCAGTCCAGCACCACGGGAAACCCGTTTTCATGCAGGCGAATGTTGGCCGGTTTGAGATCCCGATGCCAGATCCCTTTTTCGTGGGCCACGGCGATGACATCGCAGATCTGCAGAAACATGGACAGAACGGAGCGCAGCCGATCGTTGCCGCGCCGCAGTATGATCGATTCGGGGCGATGTGACCTGGCGATCAGCTCCGAAAGCGACTCGCCGGTGACCAGCTGCATCCAGAAGAAATCTCGACCATCTTCGGTTGTTCCAGACCCGTAGACCGTGGGGCATCCCGGGTGATCAATCAGCGAAGTAATCTCCATTTCGCGACGAAATCGACTGACAACTTCCGAATTGCCTACCCAACGATCCTGGAGAATCTTGAAGGCCACTCGTCGCTGAAACCGATCGTCCAGATATTCGAAGACCTCACCAAACCCTCCAACCCCGATCGACTTCCCTCGATTCAGTGAGAATGAGGCTGACTCTGTCTTCTGGAGGTGAGTCGCCCGCATTCCCGATGCTGCATCTCGCGTCTCATCCGTGAAGGACGGGCGGTAGTCCGGATGCTGAGCCATGTGACCCAGAGCGGACTCACGGAACACGTTGGGTACACGCTCATGGTATGACGCCAGACGTTGCAGACAGTCACTGCAGTTGTCCAGATGTCGCATGACGGCGGTTTGCTGATCAGGGCTGAGTGTTTCTCGGATCAGTTCATCCAGCAATTCGTCCGTCAGATGGTCCATGTGAATATGCTTCCGGGTTCCAGGAGCCAAATCGCGAGTCTCGTTAGATTACTGGGTTCAGTACGGTGGGACAATCCACGGCTCTTGTCCTGAGGCATTCCCAACTGCTCCGAAACCGTCGCAGCGCCTTTTCCAATGTTGATTCCGTGCACACACTTCTGTTGTTCTGACACGTGCTGATGTATGCACAATAGAAA
>JBKDRW010000273.1:0-17763 GCA_046341255.1 Planctomycetota bacterium | reverse complement strand
TCAGGCGAGCATTCTCGATGTCCAGTTCCTTCAGCTTTTTGGCCTCGTCGCTCTTCATGCCACCAAACTGATTTCGCCGACGGTGGGGCCAGGGTGAAGGGGGTTTGTTTGGTCGATGCAATCTCAAGAAGAACCGCTCATCCGACCTGTTGGCCACCTTCTACCATGCGAGGGAGAAGGAACCTGATGAGACTGGCATGACGCACCTCGATCACTTTTCCCCGAACCACTCAATTGACGCCGCACGACGGATGGCTACTTTGCTCGCCTGTAGAAGGGCAGGGCGACGACTTCGGCGGGGATCATGGTACCGCGGAGGCTGACGAACAGCTTTGTCCCAACGGCAGAATGGCTGCACGGAACGTAGGCCATCGCGATGGTCTTTTGCAGCGTCGGTGAAAACGTGCCAGAGGTGACTCGGCCTGCTTCGACGCCATCAATCATCACGGGCGTTTCTTCACGAGCAATCCGGCGACCTTCGAGGACCAGACCGACGCGTCGTTGAATTACACCGGCTTCCCTGATCTGTTCCAGAGCCGCCTTCCCTGTGTATTCGGGCTTGTTGAACTTGACGGCGAAGTCGAGGCCCGCAGTGAGAGGATCGATGCCTTCATTCAATTCGTGGCCATACAGCGGCATCGCCGCTTCCAGACGTAGTGTGTCGCGACAACCGAGTCCTGCGGGGACGACACCATAAGCCTGGCCGGCATCCATCAACAAATCCCAGATCCGTTCGCCTTCTGCGGATGCCACGACCAATTCGAATCCATCTTCGCCCGTGTAGCCCGTGCGAGAGATCACACCGGTCGTTCCACAGAACGACGCATCCTGAACGGAGTAATACTTCATTCCATCCAGAGCCAGTCCGATCACCTGATTCATCAGTGCCAATGCCTTTGGCCCCTGAACGGCGATCATCGTGGTTTCCTGAGTGCGGTCGATCAGGTTGAACGAAGCATAACCCGCGCAGTGCTTGAGCCAGTCCAGAATCTTGTCTCGATTGGACGCGTTGACGACCAGTTCCCAGCGATCGGCAAATCGATACAACAAAACATCGTCAAGGATGCCAGCGTCGGATTGGCAGACCAGCGAATACCGAACGTCGCCGACTTTCAGTTTCGACGAATCAATCGTCAAAACGCCGTTCAGGAATGATTCCACCGTGTTGCCGAAGAACTGCAATCGCCCCATGTGAGAGATGTCGAACAGACCAACGGCATTTCGAACGGCGTTGTGTTCTTCCACGATGGATGTGTATTGAACCGGCATTTCCCAGCCAGCGAAGTCCACCATTCGAGCACTGTGAGCATGATGCCACGCGTTTAAAGAAGTTGTGTTCATGATGAGATCATAGACAGAATTCCCGCGACCGACGAGGCTGACGAAGAAGACATTCGCTCTTCCGAAGATTGAAGAACCCGTTCGCAAGGTCTGGAGAAATCGCTAGACTTTTGCCACCCACACGAGCCACACTCTCGCTGGATCCACCTGATCGGTTCGAACTCCGAGCAGAATGCGGCGCATGCCAGTTCGAGGTGACCTGATTCGCGCAGGCATGGGTAGCGTCATTTCCTGTGGCCGAGTTCGTCAGAACCGTGGGGCCCGACCATCCACACCCGAATCCCCCCAATCCGGCAAGGCCGGCTTGTCGGTCCAACGAATGAATTCTTGCCGGAGCCCCTCCTGATGCAGATGTTTGCGATTGTTGTCAGCTCTGCCACCCTGCTGTTCATCGCGTACATCACGTACGGACGACTGCTGGCCCGGCTGTTTCAGTTGAACGACTCAACGCCGACCCCTGCGAATACGCTGCGTGATGACCTCGACTTCTCGCCATGCGAAACCGGTCCGCTGCTGAGTCAGCATTTTTCGGCCATCGCGGCAGCCGGACCAATCGTCGGTCCAATTCTTGCGGGACTGACGTTCGGCTGGCTCCCGGCGCTGATCTGGATCCTGTGTGGCTCGATTCTGATTGGTGGAGTGCACGACTTCGGTGCCCTTGTGGCTTCAATTCGTCATCGCGCAACCTCAATCATTGAAGTCGTGCGAATTCATGTCAGTAGTCGAGCGTACCTGTTGTTTCTGGCCTTCGTTTGGCTCGCGCTGGTTTACATCGTTGTGGCCTTCACGGATATCACCGCTCGGATGTTCGTTGGAGCGATCGATCTCGAAACGAACACTCCTTACGCCACCATGGCAGATGCGGCGAATGTCGCGGACAAAGCGTCGACCGGAATGCTGATCAAAGCCGGTGGCGTAGCGTCTTCGTCGTTGATCTATCTTCTGCTGCCGCTGGTGATGGGACTGGTCGTTCGAGCCAGATTGATCTCGATGGACAAGGCGACATGGATCTTCCTGCCACTGGTCGCGTTGGCGATTTGGGGCGGGCAGTATATTCCCATGAATGTCGACGAATGGTTTCTGGAATCGAGCTCGAGGATGACATCGGCCGATGCGTCGATGTTCGCTGTTCGAACGTGGGACATCTTTCTGCTGATCTACTGTATTATCGCGTCAATGACTCCGATGTGGCTGTTGCTTCAGCCTCGAGGACAACTCGGCGGTTACTTCATGTACGCAGCACTCGGAGCGGCGGCGATCGGCATCATCATGGGAGGCAAGCCGATTCTGCAGCCCGCGTTTCTCGGCTGGACGTCTGGCAAGGGCAACCTGACGCCGATGCTGTTCATCATGATCGCCTGCGGAGCCTGCTCGGGATTTCACTCATTGATTGCATCAGGAACGACGTCGAAGCAACTCAATAGAGAAACCGGTGCCATGCCGATCGGCTACGGCACGATGCTGCTCGAGGCAATGGTCGCAATCGTGTCGCTGTGCTGCGTGATGATGCTGCCGATGGATTCACCGCTTGTCACGGCTCCGAATCCAAACCCGAGCCTGATTTATGCGAACGGAATTGGCTCTTTCCTTGCAAAGCTTGGCCTTGAACCCCGAGTCGGCATCATCTTCGCACTTGTTGCGTTCAATACATTCGTTTTTGATACGCTCGATGTGTGCACACGTCTTGGTCGCTTCATTATTCAGGAACTGACCGGCTGGAAAGGGAAGGGCGGCCGTCTGTTTGGAACACTTCTGACTGCGGGAGTTCCTGCCTTCTTTGTGACTCAGAAGCTCACCGGACCTGATGGCAAAGTGATTCCAGCGTGGCGATTGTTCTGGGACCTGTTCGGAGCCAGCAACCAGCTTCTCGCGGCTTTGACATTACTAGGGATTACCGTCTGGCTCTGGCGGACTCGGCGTGCTGTGTGGGTCCTGCTGGTCACCGGATTACCTGCCATCTTCATGTATGTGATGAGTTCATGGGCATTGACCAACATGCTGATCGACAAATTCCGTGACGGCGTATCACGAGACCCAGTAGCATGGATTTCGGTGATACTGCTTGTGCTCGCCATGCTGATGCTCCTCGAGGGCATTGCCGCTCTCGTCCGTCGCGATCAGCCGACTTCATCTGATGTTGCAACCGTAGTCCCGTGAGTTCTCCGTACAAATATGAATGGGAACGGTCCGAACAAGGTTCCTCTCCGTCATGGTTCCGGAGACAGCGAAGCTCAACAAGCAAACTCAACCCGCAAAAACTGCGCGAAGAGTCGAGAAGTTCAGTCTGCTCACTGTTAAAAAAGGTATCTATGGAATGCTGAGAACTGTCATCTGAATCGTATCCAGATTCACACGAGTTTGACGACTACAGCAGATTTAACGCCCGCAAACTCAGCGACAGTTCACCCAGATTTCGCAACCGGCACAACAGGACCGCAATTTAGCGCAAGTAATTGGCCTGCAATCACCTGCGGAAACTAAAGCCTCCGAAATGCGACGACGATAGTCCTCTCCAGACCCTCGGACTGCAAGAGGCAATCGTTGAGATCATGGAGATCTCAGCGACTCGAAATACAGATGCGAAATCTTCGATTGAAACGCCTGTTGGCTTGTCCGTCATTCTGAGTAGCAGCGACGTGGTGAAGGTTTAACCAGTCCCGCCGCAGGTCGAGGGAAGCGGTAAAGGTTTACCGCATAGAAGTTGCGACGGACATTCTATGTTCAAGGCGATCGACGGAACGATTTCCATGAGAAGGAGACTCTTCAAGATGAAATGGACTCGCGTATTCAGTGCGGCACTCGCACTGGCCGGTCTGATGGGATCAGCTGAAGCTGGTCTTTTCGGATCAGGCGGATGTAAGAGCTGCGGTTGTGCTGAAGACTGTCAGCCAGCCTGCTGTAAACCAACGATTGCTCGTCCGTGTCACAAGAATGTGTACACGTACCAGCGCAAGTGTTCTGACATTAAGCCACCATGCTGCGACAACTGCTGTGCTCCGGAGTCCTGCTGTGCCCCAGCAGCCTGTTGCGCTCCAGCAGATGTCTGTGGTAACGGCGGCTGCTCTACGGACCCGTCATGCTGTGCTCCAGCAGGGTGCGGAAACAATGGATGCAACGCTGACCCAAGCTGCTGTGCTCCGGCTGCTTGTGGCACAGGCTGCAATGCTGACCCATCATGCTGTGCTCCAGCAGGGTGCGGAAACAATGGTTGCAATACTGACCCAAGCTGCTGTGCTCCGGCTGCTTGTGGAGCAGGCTGCAATGCTGACCCATCATGCTGTGCCCCAGCAGGGTGTGGAAACAATGGTTGTGACCCATCATGCTGTGCTCCAGCAGGGTGCGGAAACAACGGTTGCGACCCATCATGCTGTGCTCCGGCAGGGTGCGGAAACAACGGTTGCGGTGACTCCTGCGGTGAGTGCTGCAATGATGATTGCTGCGACATTGCGAAGCTCATCTACACCTCGATGACCGCTTGCTATGCGACTCAGCGAGCACGAGCTCTTGACCGACTTGGCCGCAAGTACGATTGCTGCTGCCATCCGGAAATCATGAATGCGTTCGTCTATGGTCTGAATGACTCAGACGAGCGAGTTCGTCGCGAAGCTGCTGACGAAATCGGTGACCAGGTTCGTAAGAACAAGTGCTGCTGCAGCCCATGCGTAGTATCTGCTCTGACCTGTGCACTGGCTGACTGCGACCGTGGTGTACGCCGTCAGGCAACTGAAGCCCTCAAGGCTTGCGGTTACGAAATCGTCGACGGTTGCTGCAACGGCTGCTGCGATACTGGTTGCTGCTCAACCGGATGCACAACTGGTGCCTGCGGTACTGCGGCTCCGGTTACCGCTCCAGCTGCAGACGCTGCCGCAGCACCAGCTGCAGAAGCTGCTCCAGCACCGGCCCCTCCAGCTGAACCCCAGGCATTCTTCCCATCTCGGCTGAACAAGCAGACGACTGGAAAGAGCAGCCTTGCTGGTCTCTTCGGAATGGCTCGCTGATCACGTCGTCGACCTGAGGTGGGAAAGAACTGCTTCCTGTTCTGGCTCATCCTCGCTCTAACTCAGAACTTCACGGCTCCCGAGAGCACCCTCTCTCGGGAGCCGTTTTTTGTTCCAGCTCCGACGTTGTCAACATCTGATCCGCTCGCTCCCGACCGCGTTGGTCCGCAAATACTCTCGCCATCGCATGACGCGGGGACCTCGCATTGCCCTTGCCGTGGGTTAACGGTCAAGTCGGCAGCCGTCCTTCGGCTTCAGCCGAGTACCGGAAATTTCGCTGCCAAGCCTGAACCGCTGAAGACTCCAGTAATCGATGGTTAACTTTGCCGGCGACCTCTGACGCAAATGCCTGATCGAAAAAAAAGCCAGTTTTTTTTCTTGGCATGGGGTTCTATGTCACTAGATTGAGCCACTCCGGTACTCGATGCGAATTCTTCCAACGAATTCTGTGAGGGTACCGTAGGGTTCCGAAGTTGGAGTTTCTGCAATTTGAGGCGTCAGGGCTTTTTGGGTGGTGCTCGTTGTTTCCCGAGTATCACGGTGCAGCCCGGACCCGCCCCGAAGCTCGACCGAGTGATTTTGTGATCTGGAAGTGGAATTTTGCTGAGATGACCGCCCTTATGACAATCGCACAAACAGTTGTGGCTGCAGAGAATATCAGCTGGAACCTGACATGGTTTGTCTCGTTTTTGTTGCTGGTGGGACTGGTGGCCGTTTCCTATGGCACTCGAGCCGGCGTGATTGCACGTGCGACGACAAAGGAAGCAATTCGCCAGCCGCTCTTTATTCTGCTGATCGCGGTTTCAGCCCTTGTCCTGATCCTCAACACAGTCATGCCTTTCTTCACTCTTGAAGATGACGTGAAGATGCTCAATGAGTGCGGGCTGGCCACGTTGTTGATTTCCGGAACTCTCCTTGCGGTCTGGACCGCAGGAACGAGTATCACCAGTGAGATCGAGGGCAAGACAGCAATGACCCTGCTGAGTAAACCGATTGATCGACGTCAGTTCATCGTCGGTAAATATATCGGAATTGTACAGGCGGTGATCTGGATGTTCGTGATTCTGACGGCTCTGTTTTCAGTGCTGATCTTTATCAAGGTCGGCTATGATCAAAAAGAACGATCGGAAGACGTGACTCCTTACTTCCAGTGGGAGAAAATTCGCGGTTCGCAGGTGGAAATTCCTCGGCCTCATCCGGATCGTATCCGTGTTGTCGCCCAGACCTTGCCAGGCGTGGCACTCGCGTTTCTGGAAGTGTGTGTGCTCGGCGCGATCAGTGTAACTATCGCCACTCGCGTGCCAATGGTAATGAATCTTGTGGTTTGCTTCGCGGTCTTCGTGATCGGGCATTTGACGGAAATCATTGTGAACCGGACCGTGCAAGGTGAGGCAAATGAGTCCGTTACTTTCACGGCGAAGCTGATTTCTCTGGTCATGCCGTCTCTGTCGTCGTTCAACGTTTCCTCTGCGGTGGCAACTGGGCGTGTCGTTCCGCCAGATTATCTTGGAAACAGCCTGTTGTATGCAGCCGCGTACATTACTGCGATGCTCCTCCTCGGTTTCATCCTCTTCGAGGATCGGGACCTCGCTTGATGATTAGTGTAACGCTCAGTTACAAAGAACCTGACATTATCGCTGCTGAGTCATCTTCTGTGGAATTCGACCTGAAGTCGCAGATTGCTGCATGACTCTGAGGAAATTCACGAAATCCATGCCAAGTCGGGTAGTCAGCCGGCTCTCAAGGTCATTCCTTGTGAGCCGTTTATTTTTCCACCCGTCTCAAAACGCTTCGCTGATGCCTGCGTCTTGATGTTGCAAAACCGAACACTTTTCGACCAGCCGACAGAGTACTGTTGACAGAGACCTCCTCGGAAAGCCAGTCAAAGTAGTTGGTCCGGAGATGAGTTCCCTCGTTTCAATCGCCTGAGCACGGACAATCATCGTTGTGGAACGGAGCTTGCGGCGTTAGTGTTTCTGATTCAATCTCCTGACGGTGCTCGCAGTTTCAGGCAAAGAAATCGGTCTTTTCGTCACCTGCCAGCAACTGCGGCAGCCGTATGATTGAGGCGGGTTCTCATCCCTGCCTTGACCGGGCAACTCATGAGCTGACACCGCGGGGGGACTGTGGTGACAGGAATGCCTCAAAGTATGATGGAGCGGATCGAATCTTCATTTTGTTTTCTGTGATCGAGGTCGGGCGGACTTCTGTTCGACCCTGCTTTGCGAAAAATCCAGATCGCCAGGAGTCTGCCTCGTGTCCGCATCTCCCGAGTTCCAGAAGATCATTCGACTCCGCAGCTTTGCCCGCCCGGCACTGCTGCCGGCTGCTGTCAGCGGAATTTTGTCTGGCCTCGTTCTGATGATTCTGATCGGTATTTGCGGCTTGCTGGCGTCTCTGCTTCTGATTCAGTCAGGATCCGATGGCTCGAAACTCGATCTCGGTCAAGTCTGCAAATCGATGTCGGAACATCCCATCGGAAGATCACTGGCGGGAATGGCTTCTGCTCTACCGCAAAACTCGGCCGGTTCACTCATTACGCTTTTGATCGCCCTGATCGCAGGCTGCTTGATCATCCGAAGGAGCCTGAAGGCTGTAGCAGCAACATTCGTTGGACGTCACGTGACCTCGGCCATCCTGCGATTGCGTCAGCATGTGCATCGCAAGGCAATCCGGCTTGAACCAGCAGATCTGTCGGGTGAGCAGACTCGAGTGGCCGATACACTCTTTCGTATTGACGCCCACGCGCTGGAAGCATCCGCATCTCGATGGGGAACTCTTTGGGTGAACGAGGCCACGGATCTGTTCTTCGCATGTCTGACAGCACTTCTGATCGATCCAAAAGTCGCCTTGCAGGTTGTCATCCCAGTGATCCTCGGTCAGCTTCTGATACGAATGGAACGCGTGCGAGGAGATGCATCGAGACGCCTCTTGACCGAACAGGTTGGCCGAAGTCTGGCAAAGATGGCCGAGGGTCTTCGGAAGACACGCATTGTCACATCCTTCGGCATGGAGAACACGGAGCATCAGCAATTTGAAGCTCATCTGAAGGATTACGGGCAGCGTTGTCGACAGATGGAATGGCAACACAGACTTGGCTCAGGACTCCAGAGCCTGATACAACTTATCCTCGTCCTCATTCCACTGTGTCTTCTCGCAATTCATATCCTTCGAGGAGGAAATCCGGCCGCAGCAATTATGTTTGCTGGATGCCTTCTGGTGATTGCATGTGCGACCGACAAAATGGAACAGCTTAATCTGGCATCTACGGAAGGCAGCCAGCATGCTGAGGAAATTGCCAGCTACCTGAACCGCATCCCCTCAGTCAGCCAGACGCCTGGCGCCAGCTTTCTGCAGCCAATGGCAAAAACACTGTCATTCAACCAGTTGTCTTTTCAGACACCGCAGTATCCCGAACTGATTCATAACCTTGATCTTCGCGTCAACGCGGGTGAACGCATTGCACTACTGTCACTGGATTCAAAGGCTGCTTACGCACTCGCGAGCATGATTCCTCGGTTTGTTGACCCGGATCTTGGACAGGTGCTGATCGATGGTCGAGACATTCGTGGAGCTACGCTTGAGTCACTTCGTGCGGAAGCCATCTTCGTCGGAGGAGACGATCCGGTCTTCAACGCATCCGTTCTTGAAAACATCACTTGCGGACAGCCGGACATCACTCGTCAGCAGGCAATCGATGCCGCCAAACTGGTTCACGCCGATAGTCTGATTCGAGCCCTCCCGAAAGGTTATGAAACACCTCTCGGTGAACACGGAATTTCCCTCGATGCGGGCCAGATGTTTCGCCTGAATCTTGCTCGAGCCGCTGTTCGCCAGCCTGCTCTGTTGATCATCGAAGAACCGACCGTGTCGCTGGATCAGGAAACCAAGGCATTGCTTGATGATGCGTACCAGCGTATCTGCACTAACCGAACAGTCATCTTCCTGCCGCACAGACTGTCAACCGTCAAGCGATGCTCGCGGATCATTCTTCTCCACCAAGGCCAAATCGCGGTTGACGGAGTACACGATCGACTTGTGAAGTCCAGCGAACTCTATCGTCACTGGGAGTATGTGCGGTTCAATCCGTTCCGGGATGAAACGGAGTGAAGGACTTCAATCGTCCGCAGCACACTCAAAACTCCAACTCCATCAGATCCTCTGCAATCTCCGCGTTCGGGAAGATTGCACGAACGTTGGCCAGACCGATCGGGTCATCATCCGACCGTTGAGGGTCGACATGAACCAGCACGAGTCGGCCGACTCCCGCATCACGAGCCACTTCAGCCACCGGAGTCGCCGCGCTGTGGCCGGTCTTCGTAGCCCAGTCGGCAAGCTCGTCCGGGAAATAGCACTCGTGGATAAGCAGGTCAACACCTCGAATAAAGTCGACGTACCCGCCAGGAGCTGTGGTATCTGTGATGTAGGCCATTGACCGATCGGGCCAGTCGATTCGGAAGCCCAGACAACCGCCGGGATGCTGTAGAGGAATCGTTCGCAGCACCGCGCCGCTTCGCAGAGTCACCTTACCGGACAGTTCGTGCCAATTAAAATCCGGTTCAACGGGAAATAGAGCATCCGCAAGCAGGTGATTTCGTACTCCGTCGAGGCACCTTCTGGAACCAAAGACTCGAACCTGACTGATATCGCCTCGCAGCACAGGAACAAGAATAAATGTCAGGCCGCAGACGTGATCCAGATGACCGTGAGTCAGAAACACATCCAGTTCGGGCGTCCTGAGTCGCCCCTGAACTCGAAAGAATCCTGTGCCGGCATCCAGCGCGACGCCCTCTTCAGGCAGCAGCAGACTCGCCGTGTGCCGCCGCTCGTTGGGATGGTATCCACCAGTTCCAAGGAAGATGAGTTTCATAATTCAAGCCAGGAGGGTGACAGCAGAACGTTGGTATCTGAATCTTCAACCAGCGTTCTCGCAAGCGTTCAGCAACGCAGCATTGCAGTCAAGGTTGACCTCAGTTGATCGGGACTCGATGGAAATTATTCATCAATTCGGAAGAACTCGCTGAGCTTAACAAAGATTCGTGGCAATGAAGACAAGGGAGATGATCGTCGCTGCAAGCCCCGGCGGAATCGCAAAAAAGACAAAGCCGGAGAGACCTGAATCAGGCCGACCAACATCATGAAAGCGTCAATCAAACTGATGACAACAGCAGCCCCAAAACCGCGAAATCGAGAAGAAAGATTGCCACGCTGCGCGAATCCTTTTTCCGCATCCATTCGGAACCTGGTGCTTCGAAAAGATTGCATGGAAGCAGAGCAGTCACATCGATATCCCCTTAGGGTGATTTGCACGTTTTTCAGGTGGTGATGGCAACCACAGTACTCGGCAATCGCAGCCACAACCAAAACCCGCATACCAACGGCTTCACCGCAGTGATGGAAGCGTATCTTGTGACCATCCATCGATACACCAGGGAGGGTATGAAAGAAACGCTTTCACAAGCCGTAGTACGATGACAAAACAAAGATTATTGAGCACAATCGCATGCAGTGACATACGGTTGAGAAAGAACTTATGCACGGATCAGTCCCACCACCTGGGCACATCAAATGCATGCATGCCATCCTTACTCAAGTCGTTCACTGAAATCGTTCGTTGTCAAAGAAGCTTCCAGCTCGCGAATGTCGCAGCTTGTCCCACACGTTCATCCCGATCATTAACGAGATTCCACACGATGGCCTGCTCAATCAGAAACCGTTTGCCAGTCCTGCTGATGCGAATGCCGCGATAATCATCAACGAAACCGTCTCGCAGAGCACGAGCCATCATCTGCGCCCGTTCATCGCGTTGCACAGGTTCCGCGGTGAGACGAGAAGGCATCGAAGTCAATGCTGGAATGTCCATTTCCCAAAGCAGTAATGCTGTTTGGTTTCCATAGTTCAGGATCGGATCGTCCTGAACTCCATGCGACACAACCACAAACGGCGCCTGAAACAGCCTCTGGGCTTCGTCCTCAGGGTCATCGCTTCGGTTGATCAACTCGCGTCCGACATACTTTCGGAACGAATTGAGCAGATATTGGGTGTGCTGAATCCAGCCACGCCGCAACCATGGAAAGTCCTCATTGCCGATCGCGTTCAACGTCAACACTCTTTCTCTGATAACACCAAACGAACGCCAAATCCCCTGCGGCAAACCCACGACCACGAAGGTCATCACCATCGGTTCAACTCATTGTGCTGAATCACGCTCTGCGCTGCGAGGATGCCGAAAAAGATCATCAGGAATTGAGGATCTGGCTGCAGAATCAGGAAATCAAAGCGATAGGGCATTGGTACGAATGCAAAGACTGCCGACGGAACAACCGTTTTGTTTGTTTGCTGACAATAAGCACACCACAAGGCAACAGCAGCACCGCTGATGATCGAGATTCGCAGCGAAAGCAGATGTCCCGCGCGTCCGCGCGGCCCGTATTGATTGACGAGGGCTGCCATGATCTGACCACCATCCAGCGGGAGACAGGGCACAAGATTCATCAGATTGATAATGACACCACTGAACAGCATCAGGAAGAATGCCAGCGATAAGGTCGGATATTTCTCCAGCAGGTCGGGCGATATCTTAAGGACCACCATTTTTGAGGCATAAATCAAAAGCGAAAATCCGATTCCCGATGCCGGGCCAGCTGCAACTGACCAGATCTGTTTCCAGGTCGACAGCCGAGTTGCTGTCGCATATCCGCCCAGAAAATAGAGCACGATTTCGGATGGCCATCGGTAGTAACGAAACACAAGTGCATGTCCGAGTTCATGAACGAGGACTGAAACAAAGAGGCACAGGATTCCAATCAGCATGCGGTCGATGCGATCGGGATCCCAGAACATGATCGCACCCGTCAGCCAGAAGATTGGGTGTACTCGAAAAGGTACGCCGAAAAGTGTGAATCGCAGATCAAACGGCGTTTCTCCGGCCATTCCAAACATGGAGCATGATCCTTCAACTCAATGAGTTCTGAACAAGCCATCAGTCATCACCAGCATCATCGAAGTGAATTCGTGCAGGCGTCAGTAGAGACCATGGTGAGCAAAGGATACAGTCCGTTCAGAAGATGTCGAACAGAGCGGTGCAGTCAGGCGCGGAAGCGGGAATCCGCCCGAATGATTCATCCATACTTCTTGTGACTCGATCAGGAACTCGCTGTGGGCAGTCTTTTTCGCATGCTGATGGATCTGCCCATCTTTCGCTCCATTCTGCGGCCGATCTCCCGACTGCTGATTGGTCTGATCGCCATTCCCATTTTTCGTTTCATCATTCATAAGGTCTTCCGACTGAAGGACCTCGACGAAGAAATGGAAAAAGATCTGGAGGAATGGTTCCGCGGCGCACTGCTGCTGTTCTTTGCGACGGCCAACATGGAACATCTCCTTTTCGGCTGGATGCATAAAGTCGACTGGCTGGACCGAGCCGACTGGCTGACGCTCGGGCTTCGGCTGATGCTGGCTATCGGCGTCATTGAATCTATGCCAGACCAGGAGTTGTTTGCAGTGCTCCACCCAGGTCCTCCGAAAATGGAAAAGGGAAGAAATCCGATCCTGCAGTTGTGGCAAAAAAAATGGCAATACCTGAAAGGTGTTGCCTGTCGCCATCTGAACCGTTCATCGCCGGTACTTGCCATGATGTGCGCCATCATCGGCGCTCAATTGCCGACGTTGAAGATTGCGAAAGATGACCTGTATCACAAAGAACTGATGATCTGCATGGCCTGCGGACAGCAATGCGCGGGAGTCATGCCGATGCAGCGGCTTCTGGCAACGGAACAGATCAACTCGATTTTGCCCGAATTGGCGAAGGAGGCTGAGACGTTCAGACGTCAGCGTGAACGCTGGATCGTGGGCTGGGTTTGTTACCTGATGGCAATCACGCAGTACTTGATCATCGGGCTCGTGACCTCCCGCGATCGTGCTCTGGACGTACTGAGCGAGTTCGACCGCGCAGTAGCGAAGCGCCGTGAAGAATTGATCGAAGAGTTCAAGCTGAAAGGCAACTTGCCCGAGGATTTTGAATCGTTATCAACAATGCCGTCAGCATCGCCTCGCTCACCAACTTCGAACAAATGACGACACTTGTATGTCTGCATCTGTCTTCCTCATAACCCAAATTCTCAGGAGCCATTTTGATGCTCAGGTTTCTCGTTGCCGGCCTTGCTGTCATAGTTCTGCAAAACCAGACGATTCGGGCGGATGAGCCGAAGTCGCTTCGCATCGGAATGATTGGTCTCGACACGTCACATTGCATTGCATTCACAGAACTTCTGAACATCAAGGGTCAAGATGACCCGGCAACAAATGGTTGTCGCATCACTCATGTCTATCCCAAGGGCAGCCCGGATATCGAAAGCAGCGTGAAACGCGTCCCCGAGTACACGGCCAAAATCCAATCAATGGGCGTTGAAGTCATTGATGATCTTGATTCTATGATTGCTCAGGTCGACGCAGTTCTGCTGGAAACTAACGACGGTCGCCCGCATCTCGAGCAGGTGATTCCGGTCCTGAAAGCTCATAAGCCCGTCTTTATCGACAAGCCGATCGCGGGTTCTCTGGTGGACACAATGACGATTTTCGAATTATCAAAACACTACAAAACGCCTGTTTTCAGTTCGTCATCGCTGCGTTTCTCGTCGGGCCCTCAGGCGATTCGGAATGGTTCAATTGGTGAGATTCTCGGCTGTGATACGTATTCCCCTTGTTCACTCGAGGCAACTCATCCGGATCTGTTCTGGTATGGAATCCACGGCTGCGAAACGCTGTTTACAATCATGGGCCCCGGCGTCGAATCTGTCGTTCGTACTCAAACGAAAGACTACGATCAGGTCACTGGAGTCTGGACGGGCGGGCGTATAGGAACCTTTCGCGGCATTCGAACCGGTTCGAGCGGTTACGGCGGCACGGCGTTTGGGACCAAAGGCATTTCCCCGGTTGGACAATACGACGGCTACAAACCGCTGCTGGTCGAGATCGTCAAGTTCTTTCGCTCGGGCATTTCTCCCGTCAGCGCTGAGGAAACAACAGATCTGTATGCTTTTATGGAAGCCGCCGATGAAAGCAAGCGCCGAGGCTTTGTACCCGTCAAGGTGTCGGAAGTTCGAGCGGCAGCAGCAGAGGCTGCCGCGAAGCAGATTGCTGAATTGACGAGGTAATGAACGACCCATGACTGTTCCTGCCTGGGCTGCGTTGTTGTATCCGCTGATGATGATGGCGGCGTTATTCACGGCCATGTGGCTGAAAGAGCGGCAACCTGTGGACCCTCGACTCACTCCGATTCACCGCTTGTGGATCGCCCTCGGAGCTTTTGTCGGAGCGATGATCACGGCTAAATTGCCATTCTTGATTTTTGACCCCCACAGCTTACGAGGCAGCTCCGAATTCCTGATCTCTGGCAAGACGATCCTGTTTGGAATGGTTGGAGGTTATCTCGGCGTCGAACTGGTAAAGTGGCGACTGGGCCTGAAAGTAAAGACGGGAGACTCGTTTGCGATTCCGGTTGCAGGCTCCATCGCTGTCGGACGGCTGTCGTGCTTTGTTGGCAGTTGTTGCTACGGCCAGCCAACCACAATGCCATGGGGTGTCGTCTTCGCTGCTGTGGATCAGCAACCAAGGCATCCGACGCAGATCTACGAAGCGTTATTTCATGTGTTCGCCGCGATCGTTCTTGTTCAAATGCATTCTCGCGGTATGTTTCGCGAACAACTGATCAAACTTTATTTCATAAGCTACGGAGTCTATCGTTTCTTCAGCGAGTTCCTTCGTCCGGAAGACCGAATTGTTGCTGGGCTGACTGTGTATCAGATCGGTTCAATTCTGTTGATCATCACTTTCGCTGCGCTCTGGCACTGCGATGCAAGGAAAATGCGATCCATCCTCAAATGATAGTTTCGCCGGGGACCGGTTGCTGCACGGCGCCCCGGAACGTGCGTTCATTGGCGCCCAAAGCACCCTCGCAATCAGCAGAGGCCATCGGCTTATTTGACGAAGTATTGCCCCTGCCGCAGCGGTTGACACAACGGAGTTCCTCGGCGAGAACATCCATTTTCGGTTTTCCAGCCGCCGAACAGAAGCGTACAACTGTGAGAGATCTGCCATCAAAAAGTACTGACCCGACACTCCTTGACCAGCTTCGAGCTCCGGGAACATCTGAATTGCTGCACGCAGGAAACGATGGCAACACAATTGAAACGGCATCTGGATGTGAAATTGGCCGCGTAATCGGCGGAATCCCTCGATTTGTAAATGATCAGCACCTTGGCAGCTTTGGACATCAATGGACAACGTTTGAGGTCGCTCATGATGAGGAAGATCGTGCTACTTTTGAGGCCAAGACAGGTGTTCAACTCTCGGACCTCAAAGGTTTAAGAGTTCTTGACGCGGGCTGCGGTGGTGGACGTTATTCAAAAGTCTGTGGAGCAGCCGGTGCGATTGTGATCGGTGCTGATCACACACGTGCCGTAGAGAAAGCAAGTCTGCTCTGTTCGGATCTGCCGAACGTTCAGTTTATCCAGGCAGATCTTAAACAGTTACCACTGGAGCCCGGCAGCTTTGATTTCGTCTTCTCTATCGGCGTGATGCATCACGATGTTGCTACTCGTTCGGTCTTTGACGCAGTGTCGCGAATGGTAAGGCCCGGCGGTCTCTATTCGGTCTGGTTGTATCGACGCAATCAGTGGTGGCAGGAACTGATCAATAGCGGTCTGCGAGCCGTAACGACCCGCATGCCGACGAACCTGTTGATTCCTTTCTGCCACATTGGTGCGATTCTGGGATCCGTTCCGATTTTAAACCGCACGCTGAACAAGATCGTGAATTTCAGTGCCCATCCGTGGTATCAAAATCGCGTGTGCGATACATTCGACTGGTGGGCACCACAATACCAGCATCACCACTCGGTCGCAGAATTGTGCGAATGGTTTGAGTCCGCCGGCTTCATTGATTTGCGAGTCCTTCCGCCGGAGAAGTCGGGCCAACTCTACCTTGCCGCTTACGAGGCAAATCTGCTGATCGGCAGCGGCGTTAATGTGACTGGAAGAAAAAAGTCGGAATGAATCACACCCTCGGGATAAGATCCATTTCGATTGGTTCGAGGAGCCGGAAGCAGCTTGCCCGAGATCATACGGGAATGAAACGGACAAGCTCACTGCATGTCCAGCCCACCGAATTGTCGGACGGCTTCATACGCAACCGTATTCACCGTGCTGGCAAGGTTCAGACTGCGAACGAGTTCACTCATTGGAAGTCTGAGATTACGAACAGGTTTCTCCTGAAGGATTGATGCTGGCAGACCTCGGGATTCGCTTCCGAACAGCAGGATGTCACCTCGTTGAAATGTCGCGTCCCAGACAAGACGATTTGCCGTCTTCGTCAGGCACCAGATCTGTGACCCAGGCAATCGCTTCTGCACGTCACTAAAGCAGTCGACCACCTCCCAGTCCAGATGCTGCCAGTAATCCATGCCGGCGCGAAGAAGGGATTTGTCGTCAACTTTAAAACCAAGCGGTCGCACCATCCACAGTTTTGCACCGATCGCAACGCAGGTTCGGCCAATGTTTCCCGTGTTCTGAGGAATCTCGGGCTGATAGAGAACCACATGCAGAAGTGGGTTCAAAACGTCTTGACGACGCAATTTGACCGCGGGGCCGTCAGGTGGTTGTTCAGAACCGTCAGTATCCGACGTAGTCTGCCGTTCGTCATTTTTGTTCATACGGATTCAACCGAAATGACGAATCACTTTTGCCCTGCACTTTGTCGATCATCACCATTCGCAGCATCAGAATTTTTTCCGCCCCTGAACTTCCCGACTCGGGCTGAAAGAACAACCGTCCGAGATTCCATTTGCCTGCATCGTGAAGTCCCAGGACAGCGACTTCGCCAGATAACAACTTCACATTGAACTGGTGCTCGTACAACGGAAGCATGTTCTGTCGAATTGGTAATTGCTCCGAGTTTCCTTCGTAGCTGAGCCTTTGCGACAATGTGCCGGAATGAATTTGCGGGATCAGATTCAACATCACCCATTCATCGTTCAGTTCAGCGACTGTCACTTCAAACGTACACTTGAGATTGGACCGATCTCGCAGACTGGCCAGTTCCGGAATCTGATTCAAAGGAAGTTTCAGCGAATCAAGATCCGTCTGAACCTCGACAAAACTCTTGCCTCCCTGGATCAGACTGAAAGATGCCCCGCCCACTCCCATCTGCATCATAGTGGGGGCGTTTTGCAGATCGTCTTTTCTTCTGGCAGCCATGGCATCTTGCGCGAGGCTCTGCAATGCCCATGGTGATGAGTTCGCTGCGACTCCGACTCGAAATCCATTTTTGTTCAGTTGCAACCGAAGATCTGGAGCCATAATCCCGCTTTCATCCAGTTCCTCCCAGACAAGCCGGCGGATTTTTGCGTCGTTCAGCGGCCGTACGG
>JBKDRW010000272.1:0-24425 GCA_046341255.1 Planctomycetota bacterium | reverse complement strand
CCCGTAACCTTCGAGGTGTCGGGCGTATGAACCTATCGCCGTTAAACGAGTCCGAATCGGCTGCTGATCAGAAATCAGTCGGTCCGGATGCGAAGGGCGATTGCTATTCGGCGGGAGAACGCAGCTGGATGGAATATGGTCAGCAGCTGAGAGCCTGCTGGCTGGGACCTTTGCTGAGGGTCCTGACGATCGCCCGGATCACGCCGGACCATCTGACGATTGTCTCATTGATTTCGGGACTCGCATTTTTTCCAGCGTGGTTGTTTGATAAATCCGCCGTGGGCATCCTTCTGCTCTGGCTGCATGCGGTTGTGGATGGCCTCGACGGGCCGCTCGCTCGGTATCAGCATCGTGCGAGCCCGCGTGGCAGCTTTACGGACTCATTCTGCGATCAGCTTGTTGTCTCTTGCGTGACCATGGCGCTGATGATGAAGTCGCCGGGCGTGTCCATTCTGGCGGGAGCTACGTTTCTGGTGGTCTATGTGGGAGTACTGGCCATTTCGATGGTTCGCAACACGCTGCGAATCCCGTATTCATGGCTGCTGCGCCCACGGCTGATTGTTTATGCGGCCATTCCTTGCCAGCTTGTTGTGGTGACCAACTTTCTGGAACCGTTGATGTGGGTCTGCAATGCAATTATGTCATGGAAACTGATGACTGGCTTCTGGAAGCTTCGCAACCGGCTCTCGGGGCCCGATGACAAGGGATTGAGGGGCCCTCGGCCCTGATCAATGTGGCGTTCCCGATCATGCAGGAAGCAGGCGTTGTTCAGCTGGTCAAATCATCTGGTCGGCGCGCACCAGACGACAGGCCACAACTCCCCGTAGAAGTCAGCGGGAAACAAGTCTGAAAGTCCTGCACGACGACTCGGAGAAGAATCAAAGGACATTTCCGGGAAGCAAATTGCGGTTGTGGAACGATAATTGAGCTGACAGGTTTCTGTTCCGCGAGACACCAGGACAAAGAGTCCGGTCGTTTCCATGGTCAGTTCTGAACTTCATGGCGCAAGGTGTCGCGAAATTGAAATCGTACATACTCACGCGTCTGATACTCACGGAGATACTGCAGGTACTCCGGCGACGCTGGTTCCGATTCCTCCGGGGCGATGGGGTAGCGAGTCATTGCCCTGAAGGGATACGGTTCAGACGACTGGCCGTACACTGTGTTGAGGTCCGCGTCTTTATCCCAGCCGACGTTGTAGAGAACGAAGTCTCGTTTCCAGCCGTTTGGTGGGACATCCCCGGGCACGGAAAACTCGACCGTCAATTCATCGCCAGGCCCCATGACCACCATTCGATCATCCTGTGACATGAGCAGCGTTGTCGTATTGCCGTAACGAGTGAATCGGCCCAGCATCTCGCTCCAGCGGGGCTCCGTGGTCACAGAATCGTAATCGTACCCTTCCGGAGCGCGTCCGTTCCGGAATAATGCGTTGTCGGCATAAATGCGGCGAGAAAAGCCGCGGTAATGCAGATCGGCATTTACAACGGGACAATCCAGCGACTGAGTCGGTGCATCACCCTCATTCACCGTGAGGAATGCTGCATCCCAATACAGTTCCATGCTGGAGCGAATGCGGAACTTTGATGTCGGTGTCGGGAGCAGGCCTGAAAGATCCACAACCATTGCCTTCGTCTTGCCACTCGGGAATCCGATGAAAGGACTGGCGACTTTCCACTGACCATCAACTCCCTGAACTTCCAATGACGGCGGTGCGGGAGGATCCAGCGAGGGATTCTGAACGATGGCATGATTCAGAGAGGTATTCGTAGGAAAGACCCAGCCGATCAGGAACAATCGGATGTCTTTCGGTACCTCGCCATTTTCAGACAGCGCGCCCGGATCGAATTCCATGGTCCATTCGTCGACCAGTCCCTGCAGGATTCGACCTTCGAATGCCTGAACATAATCCTGATCCTGAGCACGCAACCCAGGCAGCAGATCGTGACCTCGGCTGTCGGTGATCGACTTGAACTGTCTTGCATTTTTGACGGTATGGATGCGGTGAGCGGCCATTTGCGGCGAGCCTACTTTTTCATTTGTGAAGATCGACACATCCGCCGGATGGTCGACGGCGACAAGTTTCACTTCGTCAAAGTAAGCGGCTTCCCAGAGCTCTTCCGTCAGCTGAAGGACATAGCGATCATTCTTCGGTTTCAGCTTTTCTCCGGGAATCAGCAGGTACTCCCATTCGCGAGTCGGAGCCAGATCACCAGTCGCCTGAACCAGTCCGATCGGAGCGGCCCACAGGCAGTCGCTGAAGAACTCGAATCGTTCCCCGTTCCATGTATAAATGTAAGGACAGGACCCGGTCAGAATCTGTGGCGCGAGGATCCCGAGTCGCGATCGCAGCAAATCTGTTCGCGCAACATGCTGTGGAATCCCATCTGTCCAGATGGTGCGAATCGAATCGAGCACTTTGGACTGGCCGAGACCAAAATGCAGTTTGGCGGCATCGACGATGTGTGCCTGATATTGAAGTCCGGATCGAAGTTCGATCGTCGATCCGATGCCCTGCATATTGACCCGATTGGATGGGAACTGCGGGTCGTCCGCCACAGCTCGCGGAACGATTTCGATCCATTGATTTTCGCTGCCGCCTTCATTGATCAGTGATCGCAGCGTTCCGTCAGCGTTGAGGACCACCAGATCCAGGTCCCCGTCATCATCAAGATCAAAAGCGGAGGCCATGATCGCAGGGGAATTGTCCGCAATCAGCGACTTCAGACTGGTTCCCATACCATTACCGGTGCCTCGAATGATATCGACGCCTCCGGGTCCGCAGGAGATGATGTCCGTCCTGCTGTCATTGTCGAGATCGGCTTTCAGAATGTGAGTCGCCTCGGCTGATCCGAGTAAATGGCTGGTGGAGTCTGCAGGCGTTTCATTGCTGGTCGGAAGGACCGATGTGACTCCGGCAGGTCCGGCGATCATCAGGTCCCAGCGGCCATCGCCATTCAGCTCGTCGATCAGCACATCCATGGCACCGTTCGGACAAGGAATGTCGTCGAGCCAGCGGAATCGCGTATGCAGCATGTTCTGCAGCCAACCGGCCTTTCCTGCGGCAGTCACACCGACAATGTCCATCGCCATATCGCGATTCCAGTCTCCAATTGCCAGTGACTGAACAGCCGTCGCGGGCCCGGCGACTCCTTCAGTGATCCGTTCAAACGTTTTCCCGTCAATATTCTTCCAAAGCGTTATGCCATTCGCTTCAGCAAAGATGAGATCCAGATCTCCATCAGCTTCGAGGTCCGCAGCGACCAGATCATTAATGCCGGACACGGTTGCCGGCTGTGGTAAAGCAGTGAGTGAACGAACTCCTTCCGCACTCACGTCATTCCTGAAGACGACAACGCCGGCTGAGCTCCATGCGATCACATCCGAGTCCGTGTCATACCAACGATTCCTGCCCGTCTGATCTGTCACAATCCTGCGGTCGCCATCGCGATCTCTGAGTACCATCGGAGCTTTGATATCCGCGAGAGCGCGATCGAAATCACGATCAAAATCGATCAGAAGACAGTTTTTGAAAGACCCTGCATCTGCGGAGGACTCCATCATGAGCGTCCACGCGGCCTTCGGATCCAGTCCCCGCGAGTACACACGAACCCTTCCTTCAGCGACAACAACCATGTCCTCAGCACCGTCAAGATTCATGTCGCAGAACTGAACGCTGGTTGCGGATGCGATTTCCTGCAGTCCACTGCCTGCTGTCAGGGCCTTCAGCACCGTTGGTTCTGCCTCTGGAAGCAGCACCGCGCGAGTATCAGGAGGGATCTTCAGGGATGATGCGAGATCGACAACGACGTACTCAAGAAGATTCAGATCAATCCGACGACGATCAATCTGGCTGACCAGTTCCGGCAGCAACAGACGCGTGGACATCATCGCGGGTCCAAACAGTTTCTTCAGGTCAGCCTGCTGGCTGCCATCTTTCGGTTTCGCAGCGTCCAGTCCTTTCTGGATCATGTCCACGAGGTCAATTCGCTGCTGCGTTCTGATCGCGGCATTCAGCGGTGCAATCAGCTTCTGAGCTCTCTCGAGAGTCTCCGGAAGATTTCCGCACAAGGCGACGACCTCGGGATTTTTCGAGTTGATGCCCAACGCCAGTTTTTCGACGTACTTGCCGATGACAGCATAATTTTCGGGAGCCAGTTCGGACACTTTCTGCAGCGTTCGAAGAAGCTCGGGTGATTCAGAGTATTCCCGATTGCCCTCCATCGCCAGTGCATAGGCATACCACATGGCGGGTTTGTCTCCCGACATCCGGATCGCATCCTGGAAGTGCTGCAACGCAACCTGTATGCGAGGATGACCCGGCGCATCTTCATAAGCCGCCAGTTTACCCTCCAGCAGCGAGGCAATGGCCCTTTCTCCATCCGTCCCGGCGAGCTTTCGAAACGTGGCGATGGCAGAGTAACCTTCCTCCAGACGCTTCTTCTGCGCAGATGCATCTTTGGTTGCCGAGTATGGTGAATTGTTCGCAATGAGCGAGAGGACTCGAGCCACAGCCACGTTTCTGGCGACCGCCGGATGATTTGGAAGCAGTTCGAACAGTCGATTCAGCGACTGATCAGCCTCGGCGAAGTCCATGTTTTCGAGAGCGGCCAGTCCTCGATTATGAAGCTGAATCACTTCCCGTGCGGAATCCAGCGTCAGTTCTTTCGGGGCCTCGCTCATCGGAGCCTCTGTCTGGGTCACGTTCGGCGGAACGGGCGTCTCATTCCGACAGCCGAGCGTTGAGACAATCAGAGCGCCGGACAGCCAGCCGCAGGTCAGGAATCTGGAATGGCAGGATCGCTTCATGGCACGAAGTCCGAGGAAAAAACTGTGCAGTTGAGTTTCACTGAATACGGCTTCCACCCGTGTTCTGTGGGGACTTGTTTGATCCGATCAAAGAACGGCCTGTTGCCACGAACTCCCGGATCATGATCGGCATCCTTCGATCCTTTCGCCCGGTCAGATCCCGGTTTTCCTTCCGTTTGGGTGACAACCGGCAGTTGCGTCAGTATTGTGATCGGGAAGTCTTCTGTCACTTCATCGACTTAATCAGAGGAACAAACATGTCAGAGAACAAAGCCCGAGCCGGGGCGCAATCGGGGGTTTCCAAAGGAAGAACGATCGCTTCGCTCATTGTCCTTGTCGTGGCTGGAGTTGTTTGTTTTATCGAGATGCGAGCTTTTCTCGGCCATTATCTGACCGCCTCAGCGCTGAAGAAGAAATGTAACAAGCTCGATGAGTTTCAGAACGTGACGCTCAAAGATGCTCAGGACATGGTCCGGTTTGCGACTTCGATGGAGGAAAAGAAGCAGGATGCTGACACCAGCTATCAGTACACGTGGTACAGCCTGCTTCGGCCGCTCACCGGCGATGCCACGCCGACTCTGACGATTATCGCCACTAACGGAGCCAACCCAATGGCTCTGTCGTTCCACACAGAGTCCGGAGAAGATGTTCCGGATTCCGCCGGCATTCCAGCCCAGCCAGCCCAGGGCAGTCCACAAATGCCGGGCGGTATGATGGGTCCAGGTGGAATGGGTCCAGGTGGAATGGGTCCGGGTGGAATGGGTCCGGGTGGTGGTCGGGGTGGCCGAGAGCGACCGCCGGTCGAAGGTGAGCCAGAGCCTGGTGACGGTGCGAAAGATGATGCCGCAACAGGAGCACCCGCATCTGCCGCTCCGTCAGATGCCAGGGCAGCTCATGGTGCAGAACGACCAGCTGCAGAGAAATCCGATGGCGAGGCCGAAGGAACAGAAAAACCATCCGCAGAAAAACCGGCTGACCCTGCGTCAGTCAATGAGCCGCCAACAGGCGATGCGGCAACTCCAAAATGATCTGCAGCCTATAGCCTGGCTTTACATGCGAAGCAGACGCAGTGGTGAGCAATCCTCACAACAAAAGGCCGATGGACAACACTCTGTCCGTCGGCTTTCTTTGTTGTTCGTACTACTTCTGAGCGGGTCCGGAGAAGACGAGCCCCGTCGCTTCCATCGCGACGGAGTACAATGATGTTCGAGCCGTCACGTACAGCGTTTTGTAATCAGGCCCACCGAATGTGACGTTCGCGGGCTGTTCGGGAAACTCAATCACGCCAAGGATCCTGCCGTCTGGCGACACAACCTGAACACCAAGTGCGGAGGTGATGTAGAGATGACCTGCAGTGTCGATCGTCAGGCCGTCTCCACCCCCGTTTTCGGACCCTTTTGGCTGTCGAAGTTCGCAAAGCACTTTTCCCTTGCCGATCCTGCCGGGCCCTTCCACGGGATAGGCCCACATCTGCTTCTCCATGCTGGGGATGACGTACAAAGTCTTCTCGTCTGGTGACAGAATGATGCCGTTGGGAGCCTTGCGATCATCAATCAATCGGGTCACCTGACCATCCGCCGCACGATAGTAGACTGCTTCCTTACCCTGCGGCCACGGATCCGGCGCGCGGAAGCGAGGGTCGGTGAAGTAGATACCGCCAGTCTGATCGATCACCAGATCGTTCGGTGCGTTGAATCGTTTCCCTTCATGCTTATCAGCAAGGATCGTTTCTTTCCTGTCGTCGAGGCTGTATTCCTTCAGTCGGCCATCCATCTCGCACGCCAGCAATCGTCGGCCAACGACCATCAACCCGTTGCAGTGCCCGGACGGTTCGATGAACACGGACACCTGCCCGCTGACGTCTATCTTGTGGATGCGGTTGTTTGGGATATCCGTGAAGTACAAATTCCCATCCGCATCCGCCGCCGGACCTTCGGTGAACGCGAATCCAGTGTGCACTTTCTTCACGTCACCAACCGGACCAACACCCGGAATGGCATCAGCCGCCATGGCTGTGGACGATAGCAGCAGCAATGTGAAAATGGTTTGGAATGACATCACAAGACATGCCTCCTCAGAAACTCGCTCAGCACACTTGAAAACGGAAATGGGGGGGGCGCTAAACTTGCCCTGAGACGTGGACTGAGTTGCTTTTGTAATGCAGTTTTGCAGGGAGAATCAAAGATGTCACGCCATTGAATCACCCTTTTTCCTCCTCGCCGTCGTCAATCTTTACACAGTGCAATGAGCGTCGAGGCGGTCGAGTCAAGACTGGTCCTTTCCACTCTGGACCCAACGGGCACTGCGGGATTGCTGCAACCGCCAGAGACCCCAATGACCCAAGCCAGTACGCAACCACCAGGCGGCTATCAACTCCCGGGTGGCGGATTCTACCAGCCTCCACAGCAGACCGTGACGGGCACCGTGTCAGTCGACATCAACGACCAGTATCTTTCCCCGGATCTGGTTTTCAATGGTGTCGGAGATACGTCAGTCCCAGGTGTCCTCAGATATGATTCGGGCGTTCCATTCCACATCACCGGCCAGACATTCGGGCCGGCGAAACTTGTGATCATCCATCCGGATGGTCATCTTGAGCCCATCGACGTCAACGGAGCGTTTTCAGTGCCACGTGTCATTCCGACATCCGGCTTTTTGGGGACTGAGATGGAACTGAAGGCTCAACTTTTTGGCATGCCAAACTCTATGCAAGCAGGCCAGTTGATTTCGTCTGCAATGAAGACGGAAACGCTTAACATCCAGACTTTCCGCTTTGAGGACTACCTCGCGAAACTCGGGGAAAAGGCTGATTCGGCCATCACGGACCAGATCCGTAGCCAGCTTGACAGTATCTTCAGTCCTGTTTTGACGGATGAGCTGATATCGCAAATCGCGGAAGCGCGATTCGGTGGCGTGCCGACCTCTGCTCAGGAAGATCAAATCCGGCAAGAGATCGAAGCAAGGAAAGACTTCATGGCGGGTACACTCGACGGAGCTGGTCGGTTCGCATTGCAGCAGGCAATTGACGGAAACACGATGACACAGAAGTTCGTTTTTGGTGGACGCCACCCAAGCGGCCAATCATTCAGCAACGCCTTGGCTGCATCCAAAGCAGCCTACGGAAATGAATTTGAATTTGGCGATGTGACGGACTATGTCAGTCTTCAGTTCCCAATGCCCTAACTGATGCACTTGTGGACGCATTTTCGTCAGTGAACTCGATCGATGACGTGTGATCCCTTTTCGACGGTCGTTTCGGATTAACAATCGATGGTCCTGAACTGCAAATTCTGGACGGAGTTTCCTTTGATGCGAATTCAAGTTTTTTCAGCGACGATCTGCTCTCCCGCGATGCATCCCTGGCGGGCTTTGAGGTTACGGCAGGCCTGAGTTTCTTTCCGCCAGTCTCAGGGCCTCCGCTGCTGGGTGGACCAAGGATGCGAGGGAAATTCGGTGGATTCTTTAGGAAGCCGATATCAGGAAGTGGACTTCCAGAATCGCAAGGGGGCGACGCCGAAATTTGGGGCATCCGAGGAGGAATTGAATATTGATGCCTGCGTGTAAGGAATGCCCTCGCCTGCTGGGGCTGTTTTTCTTGCTTTGGATCATCGCGCGGCAAACGAACGATGCGGGCCACGCTTTGACAGACGACAAACGCCCTGCACGAACTGTCTGGGCAATTGCTGTATGCGATGCATCCATCAATTCCCATCCTTTGAGAGCTTGTATCGATACTGGCGCAGACGGTACTGCAGCAGTTGATACTGAGATCCTTCAGCGTCTTGGTGTGGGGATTGTTGGAACTCGACAAATTGAGACGCCACATGGCGTGACGAGCATCGACGTGTATTCGAGCGTTGTTGCTTCCGTGGAGGGATTCCCTTCAATGACCGTGGCACCTATCGGACTGGATGTTCGGACGCTGTTTGGAACAGAATACCCCGATTTTCAAGCAGTCCTCGGCTTGGAGTATCTTTCTCATCGAGTCGTTGTGATTAACTCTGGCAGGGTGTCCGTGCATCCGACGCTTCCATCGAATGTAAATACATTTAATGCCATAAAAATGGGGGACTCAGCAAAAGAACTTGTGCATTGTGATTTGCTGATTGAAGGCCATGGAAAAGTACGGTTCCGCATAGACACCGGACAGTCGAGCGCATGCCGGATGGATGCACAGTTGATCGAACGTTTGAAGGAAAAACGAATCTGTGTTGAAGGACTTCGTACAGAGACGCGAACAATCAGCAGCGTTCGTACCTCGCAGGGTTTTATTCTTCGCAAAGTCCGATTGGCCGATGTTGAGTTTGCGAACGTTCCTGTGTCCGTAGGAAACAGCAATGCGATTGGACTTGGCATTTTGCGGCACCTGAATCTCGCGATTGATTTTCCGAATCAGCGTTTGTTGGTCGGCAAACCGCCTCAAGACAAAATTGATCGCTTTCCCCTGAACGCGACTGGAATGCTTGCCTCTTTTGGTCAGAACGAACAACTGATGGTCCGAGCGATTCGTCCGGATTCGCCAGCAACGAAAGCGGGCATTGAGGTTGGTGACGAAGTCGTGATGATCGAAGGAAAGGATGTCGAGAAACTCTCGTTTGACGACGTGACCGAACTGTTCGCACAGGATGGCAAGACAATCCAAATCCAGTTGCGACGCGGGATGGACGTTCGCACGGTCGAGCTGGCGTTGAAGCTTCCGTTCGAATACCCGCCAAACTGGGAAGCCATGGATGCGAAGGTCGAGGGGTTTGAGAAGTTCCTCGAAGAAGACAGAAGGAACAGGAAAACTGATCCGAAGTAAAGTGTCGCTGATCGGACTGTGTTTGCTGCCCGCGAAGGGCAGAAACCTGTCCGTTGATCCTGTGCCTGAGGTTCCTGTCAGCCTCGACGGGTACCCAACTGCTGACAAAAGCAGCGACGAGGTTTTTTCTCGGGGAAGATTACTCTTGCCAATGCGGAAACAGACCATGTGGCAACGTTGCGGATCCATTCCTGGTTGTACGAGACGTATGAAGAAATCTCGCACAGCCAGTCGTATTCGGGAATGCTGGTAACAGATTGCGGCTGCGGAGAGAAAATGCCCGCTATCAGGCTGTTGAACAACACGATTCGGGAGGGCGAAGGTCCAACTGAGCCGTAAATCACTCAGGGTTCTGGATACTCCAGCGGCTTGGCAGGAGCCTCGCCCTCCCTTTTTCAACAGGCTGCAATGTTCGACGGGTTATTTTCGAAACATGTCGTTGCCCTGATCGCCTCGAGAGAGCAGGTAGGCGAGCAGGTCCATGACTTCGTCCTGATTCAGCGGCTTCAGCAGATCCATCGGCATGATCGAGACGGTGGACGGTTGGATTTCATCCACCTCCGACTTCGGGATCTCTGTGATCTTCGTGGGATCTTCCGGGCTGGTCAGGATGGTGATCCTGTCGTCGTTCTCGGCCACGATGCGGCCGCTGTAGGTTTGACCGCCGGTCGTGACGATGGTGCTGGCCTTGTACTGGTCGCTGATGACTTTGCTCGGCACCATGATGGCTTCGGTGAGGTCGTTCAGATTGAATCGACCGGCCAGTTGAGTCAAATCAGGCCCCGTCGCGCCGCCGTCGCCGCCGAAGCGATGACAGATGATGCAGCGAGTTGCCGCGAACATCTTCTGTCCGTTTTCAAAGTTGCGTCCTTTCAGGCCGTCTTTCGCGAGGGCTCGCACTTCGTCCAAAGTCCAGTCCTTCCCCGGTCCCGCTGGCTTAGGAATCTCGGGCGGAGCATACGGCTTGCGAGCGCCACTGGCTTCGATCAACAAGCGTTCTTTTTCGCTGGCGTTCTCGAACGCTTCCTTTTCGATGTTGTTCAGGAACCCATGGAAGCTGGCTCCTCCGGCCCATTGATGAGCCCTTTCGAACCACGCGAAGTAGGCCTTGCGTTGATCGATCGTCCAGCCTTCTTTCATGTTGCGAAGACAGAACGCATACCAGATCTGCTGCTGGTCCGGAGCTTTCTCGATCGACGCTGCAATGGCTCCGCCGTAACCGCGGTTTCGAGCCAGCAAGTCCTTCATGTCTTCGGTGACGGTCGGCTTCGACGGAGCTTCAAGCAGCTTGACGGTTTTCTCAACCACAGTCGGTGATTTGAGATAAATCAGAACCTGAACGAGCTCTCGATTGAGCTCATCGTCGTTTGACGGAAACAGCGGGTCAAGTCGACCGGAAAAGTCTTTTTGAGTGGTTTCGTCAGGTGTACCGAGCCGCAGGAACACAAGACTCAACGCTCGCAGGTATCCTGATTGCTGCTCAGGAGTCAGAGTTTCAAATGACAGTGACCTCAGGCTGTTCAGTGAGGCTTTTCTGAGGCCGTCGTTGACCGCTGCTGCGTCCGATTCCGCCAGCGATTTTGAAGCAACAAGGTGTGCGACCGGCGCCTTTGCAAGTGCTGTCACGATGCTCAGGACTTCATCAGGAGTGGACGTTGAGAAATCCGCTGCTGCAAGCACGTCCGGCTTCATCAACTCCTTGAACAGTGGTGAATGATAGAACGCGTTACGCGAGGCAGATTTGATGAATCGATCACCCGATTGAATATCGCTGCGCACGTCGCTGAGAAACGTCTGAGCATCCATCGCTGCCTGCCGACCAGTTGAGCCAACTCCAGCATGGGCAGACTCCAGTGTTTTTCGACGTGAGCGTGGTCCTGCCTGCGTTGAGTCTTGCGTATTTGCTGGTGATGTGGGCTCTTTCCCTGCGTAGGTCACACGGAACAGTTCCGACTGCGTTCCTCGACCGCCTACCGAAAAGTACAACGCGCCGTCAGGGCCCGCGGCCACATCAGTCAGCGGCAATGGAGTTCGTGAGACGAACTCTTCTTTTGTTGCCTTGTAGGTGCTCATGTGTGGTTCCGTGTGAATGGCATACATCGTGCCGAACGTCCAATCGCAGATAAACAGAGCC
This sequence comes from Planctomycetota bacterium, assembly GCA_046341255.1. Taxonomy (GTDB): domain Bacteria; phylum Planctomycetota; class Planctomycetia; order Planctomycetales; family Planctomycetaceae; genus SXXK01. Next base: position 12,681 of record JBKDRW010000272.1, on the reverse strand, counting down.
TGCTGATATCTGGCCGGAAATCGGAGGCCATAACCAAAATCGACACCCACCGGTGAACCGGGGCCGATGTTGACCATCGGTGGCAGGCTGTCGAGATAGTGATTCGGCCATTTGCCGCTCCCGCTGCGCCAGCCGAATTCGCTGCCGCTGGTGGCATGAACCACTCGTGTTGGTCGGTACCACGGCATGCCGACATCCCACTCCATGTCAGCGTCGTAGGCGAACAATTCCCCGTCGGCGTTGAAGGCCATGTCATATGGATTTCGATAGCCGATGCTGAAGATGTCCCACGTCTTGCCGTCAGGATCAGTGCTGGCGATCCAGCCGCCAGGGGCAAGAATCCCGACGGCATGTCCGTTGGCATCCCACATGCGAGGCAGAAGATGATCTTCTGCCCAGTTTGTGGGAACGCGACTTGTGTAGTTGCGGTTCGTCAGTTCCTCTCCCGCATCGAACGGCGGAAGCGTGTGGTTGCCGCAGATCACGAAAATGCGATTGCCGTCCGGAGACAATCGCAACGCGTGTGGGCCATGTTCGCCGCCACCTCGGAATTCTTTCAGCCGGATGCACTCATCGAACTGATCATCTCCGTCCTTGTCACGCGCTCGATACAGGCCGCTGCCTGGTCCGCCATTGATGCTGAAGTAGAGCGAATCGAAAGCCCACAGCATTCCCTGGGCCGCCGTTGGCTGCACTTCGCACTTTGAAAAGTCCAGTCGTTCGACTTTGGTTTCGGCGGTGGCACCCTCATCCGGCCTGTCGACGAGCTTCTCCCCCGGCGCCGGGGAGGAAGACACTGGAGGCAGTGTGATTCGGCAGATGCCGCGGTCACCCTGATCGCTGGCCAGCAAGCGTCCCTTGTTGTCGAATGTGATGCAGACCCATGAACCCAGTTCATCTTTTGGAACAGTGAATAGCTTCTCGACCTGAAATCCCGGCAGGAGTTCAAATGTTCCAGCGGGAATTCGGCCGGCGACAGCGGCGTTGTCAAAAACCTGCCCCCACGGACCATCGCCGTATGAGCCACGCAGAGCGACCGCGGTTGCTGTTGCTTCGCCTCGCCTTGAACCAAATGTCCATGCTTCATCCGAGACTATTTCTGAGCTGCTGTCGTCCGAATGCTTCACGACGAGTTTGAACACAAAAGCTGCGACACCGCCCTGATTCTCCACGTCCGCTTCGATGATGTTTGTTCCTTCCACCAGCAGCTTTGCAACGTCCGCATCCATCGGCTCTTCCCACGCGCCGCTGCTGCCAGCTCGTTTGCCGTTAATGTAGACGGTGCCAGCGTTATCCGTGGATGCTCGCAGTCGAGCTGCTTTGATGTTCTTCAGATCGACGGACTTGCGAAGAACGTATTTCGCGTTGTTGTCCGGGCCCCAGATCCATTTCGCGTTTGCTCCTTTGGAGAATGCCGAATCACCGATCTCGGGCTTCACGGTCGTGGCAGCATCGTTTGTCACACCTCGCTCGACGGAAGGCTGCAACTCCGCTTTCTGGGTGTAGACCTGCTGGGCTATTGCCGTGGCCGGGAGAAGAAGAAACGCAAGGTACAGCGGGGCGAGTTTCGACATCGCAATTCTCGGTAGATTCGAATGATGTGTTGTCAGAGGAGATCGTTCATGATAATCGCTGGTCCCCTGCACACAAAACGGTCGGTGATTTTTGAAGGGCAAAGTCCAGAACGAGACTGAGAAGATGACTGTCTGCCCGATTTTGCGACCCGCACGTCCCCGAAAAAAGGGAATGGAATGGGTCAGGGTTTACTCTGAGTGGTCTCACGTCCTGAAAGCAGTGAGGTATGGCGTGGGGTGACCGGCTGATGATCGGCTAAGGTTGTTGCAGGGCTGCTGCACAAAATCGCCAAAGTCCGAGATCGACATCAGGTTCAAGTCCTGTTCGGCTGGTCAAGCGTCTGACTTCCTCACCTCAAGAGAGGAACTCCGTTTTCAGAGTGGCTCGCGTTGTTGTTTGGCCTCGAGTAGATTGTTTTCCGGAACGCTGTGACTGACTCAACTGATCCGGGAGAGAGTTGATGACCACCTGTGAAATCATCAACTTCGGACGTAACATTCGATTTCGTCCTCGGAGTTGTCCTGCTCCGAAGGATGAAAAGGAATTACTGGATATCCTGCAGGAGCATCGTGAAGGCAGGATTCGGGTCATGGGATCGAAGCACTCGTGGAGTGCAGCGATTCAGACGGATGGTGTGCTGCTGGATATGCAGCACTTCCAGAAAATTGAAGTCTATCAGGTTGAAGATCAGACGTTTGCTCGCATCGGCGCAGGGTGCCAGATAAAGACGGTGCTGGAGGCCCTGAATCGACGAGGTCTGACGACGCCTTCGATCGGCTTGATTACCGAGCAGACCATTTCCGGAGCGACGGCAACGGGGACCCATGGTTCCGGAAAACACAGTCTGTCGCATTATCTGCATTCTGTTCGAGTCGCGTGCTTCGATGAGACTGGGGCGACGGCAAAGCTGACTGATATTTCCAGTGGAGACGAATTGCAGGCAGCTCGGTGCTCACTGGGGTGCCTCGGTGTTGTCACGGAAGTTACGTTACCCTGCATTCCGCAATACTTCGTAGAAGAGCAGATGGTTCGATGCGACACGATTGAGCACGCGCTGGCGATGGAGTCTAGGACGCCTCTGCAGCAATTCTTTCTGATTCCGCAGTCATGGGCGTGGTACGTACAGCGGCGCCGTGCAGCTACCGAAGTGAAACGCAGTGGTGGAGCGGCCCTGTTTCGCATCTACTGGTTCCTGGTGCTGGATGTCGGGTTGCATCTGTTGATCAAATTGTTCGTCGTGTGGCTCGGCAGTCGTCGCATCACGCGGCTGCTTTTTCGCAGGATTCTCCCGGCGTTCATCTTCTCCCGCTGGATCACCAGTGACCGCAGTGATCGGCAACTGGTGATGGAACATGAATTGTTTCGACATCTGGAAGAAGAGATCTTTGTTCGCCGATCTCAGGTTGTTGAGGCTTCTCGTTTTGTGGCCGATATTCTGAAACTGGCTGATGATGCCAGTCATTCTCTGTCCGCATCCACGTGCAGCCTTCTTCGTTCCATCAATCATCTTGAGGACGTGAAGTCTGTGGCAGGATGCTTCACGCACCACTATCCCATTTGTTTCCGGCGGATCCTCTCCGACGACACACTGATCTCAATGGCGGCCGGTGACGAACACTGCCGCGAAGACTGGTACTCCATCAGCCTCATCACTTACGCTGAGCCCCGCGATTCTTTTTACCGTGTCGCGAGATTTCTGGCCGAAACCATGATCCCGCTCTTTCATGCAAGGCTTCATTGGGGCAAATGGTGTCCAGTCTCCGGAGAACAACTCGCGCCCCGGTATCCTCACTTGCCTCGGTTTCGGGAAATCAGCAGGCGATTTGATCCAAACGGCTGCTTCCGAAACGATTTTGTAACCGAGATGCTTCGGTTTGGTGATTGACATGGCCGCCAGATGACCTCGGACCCGCAACGACCGCGCCCTCGATTATGAACTGCTGAGGAGACCTGTGTGTGATGAGTCGGCAACGCCTGCGTTGTCGGGCAGACGATCGACTGATCTGCCGAGCACAGGAATCATCCTTCAGAAAAATGTGACGAAAAATCACTCCGTCTCCAGACCCGTTGGCGGCACATAATCCACGGTGGTTCGTCCAAGAAGAGGAAGCAGCGGGACAAATAGAACGGTGCCACTGGCCACGTCGTCGTTCAGCGAGGAGTCAGCCACTTTTACGTGAGTCAGTCCGATGCCCCTTGATCCACGTGTGGCGTCGAACGGAATCCACTTGTCGTCAATAAAGGCCTCCGTCCACATATGCGGCGCGAATGAAGAGGGGCGAGGAACGTAGACGAGGCCTGTGGCAACCCGTGACGGAATGCCCTGACTTCGCATCAGGGCCGCAAGCAGCGTTGCGTATTCCGTACAATCACCCTGCATGGTTCGGGCTACCTCCGATGCTGGGACAAGTGATGTGGAAAACGCGGAGTGACGCATCTTGCGAAATAAATGATCCGTCAGACGCTCGCATTTCTCTTCAGGCAGCACAGAGTTCCCTGCGACCATCACTCCCATTCTCTGGATCGTCTGATCCTCCGACGTGATCCAACTGGAAGGTCGCTGGTATTCCGAGTCTGTTCTGATTCGTGGCGGGATGAAGATCTTTTCTGTTTTCTGGACGATTGCCGGTTTTGTCAGCGTGACAAGAACTTTTCCGGGCTCCGGACGCTTCACCGATTGAAAATCGTTTGCTGGCAGTTCGAAATGCTCGGTCAATGCGGAGGAGAATTGCAGGATGAGCGTGGTTTGCTGAGTATCAGGAGAGATCGGTCGCTTGACCGGGATCAGGCTCGTAAACTGCACGTCCAGAGCATCCAGAGTCTTACGCCCCAGAGCCTCCGCACTGTCGGCACGTTCGAGTGTCAGAGTTTGCCCAAGCAGCGGTTGTTCAATCCGAATCAAAGTGCCGTCAGGATCAAAGTACGCAGACGACTTCTTTTCAGGGGCATCCGCCGGCCAGAAATCATACCGAGTTGCCTGCAGCCGCTGATTGGTTGCCAGAGTGAGTTGCTGAAATCCCTGACCTGCAATCTCGATGTCGGCAACCGCATTCGTTTCGGGAAAGAACACCCCTGAACCCCATCGGATCGTGCTATCGGTTCCCATCGATCTGATCCATGCTGTGATGATGGGTGAGCGAGGTTGAGCCGTGACGTCAACCAGTTCCACTTTTCGCAATCCGCCGACGGTTTCTGTCACCATGTATCGTCCATCATCGGCGTTCCACTCTCCGGATCGCTCTAGTCGCGAGCCGTCAGCGGCTGTACGCTGAAGTGACCAACTCTGCAGCGATCCATCGATGGTTTCGAGCGTTTCGAGAGATGCTGAGACGGACAAGTCACTACCGAAGCGTTTGAGCCGTATTCTCGTCTCACGATACCGCCGGATTCGAGCCGTCTCGGGGCTCTGCGACGACCGTTCTTCCGTCGTGGCGACAGACTCGTAGCCAACCGGCTTCCCATCGAACTGAACCGAGAACCATTCCAGTCGTCGTGTGACATTCGGCTCCATCGCCGATTTGCCCGGTTTTGAATTCGCTGACTGCGAGGCCCCGGTCGCACCCGTTGCCAGATTCGTTCGGCTCTGTCTCGGCTCGATGATCAAGCCAGTCGACTGCTGCTGCGATACCCTTGAGTGACCGATAATCTCAGGTACCTGGGCCTCCGAAGTGCCGCAGAGCCGATCGGCAAGCTGAATCAGGAGCAGTGTCGTCAGGATGGATCGTTTCATCTGGAACAGTATCTCAGATTCTGGCGATTGAATCAGCAGTATTTTCCCGGTCGATTCTGCCGGTTCTATGGAATTCATGGGCTGACGTAACAGATTATCTGTGCTGCACGTTCGTGACCCGAAATGGCTGCTTCTCCTCAAATTTGTCGTTTCAGCTAAATCCCAAAAGCACGCTCACAGTTCAGTGCTAGGTTTCCTCCGGCCGGGCCAAATCGCCTCCTTCATTGCGCTGGAAGACTGCCATGAGTTTCCTGAAGAACTTTCTGAAGTCCAGTTATCGCGACGGTGACGCTCCTCATGGCGTCAGCAGTTTCCGAAATCTGTCCGAGCAGGAACTGGATGCTCATATGAGCATCGTTCGCTATGGCGACTTCACGCTCACCGATGCGGTGCGACCTTCCTACAATCTTGAAGTGATTCCTCGCACCGGTTATCGGCCCGAGTGGTATGTGGATCGTGACTCCGGGGCACGGATTCCCGTGCTGATGGCATCAATCACTCGAGAGCGTCTGTTCGATACCTTTCTGTCTCTGATTGATTCGCTGGGTGAGACTGTCGATGTCGTCCTTGAAACAAGTCACGACAAGAACAACGGCCAGCATACGGATCTGTATCGAGAACAGATCGATATGCCCGTCCTGCAGAGCATCCTGTATGACTTCGAAGACCTGTTGCTGGACGATGGATGCTGCGGTATCGCCATCCTGAATCCTCGAAAGCCGATGGAAGTTCAACTGGATGAACACAAGCTGTTGTTCGTTTACGGTCATGATAATGCTGACTACGAACGGGCCCTTCGAGAAAATCGGATCGAGCGGATCGACAGTCTCCGATTCATCACAGAGGCTGAGCATGTTCATTCCTCGACCGATGAGTTTCAGCAGCGATTTGAGCAGTTGTGCTACCAACTGGGCATTGAGAGCTGATTCGGAACATGTCAGGCCAGATCACAGAATGAGATTTTCCGGCGACGCAGTTTGAGATCCTTTTGGTGTGCAGACGGCTAACGAAGAGGTGCGAACACCATTCTCTTCAGGAATGTGAGCCTTTCAGCCGCAAAAAGAGTGTAGTTAATTCATCACAAGGAGCCTCCGATGGAGTGGTGCCCCCCACGCATCGCATGCCGCTTTCAGGCAGCCGTAATACGTGCAAACGTTCGCTTAGCGAACGTAACGTGTGTTGTGACCTCGTACATCTTATGCGGTTGTGCATCAACTCCCGCAATAACATCCGCGACCGCGCCACAGTCGGTTGCGTCATCCGGGCAGGTCACAGGCTTCACGGCTGAAGAGCAGGCGAGAATGGCGGCGATGCCCGTCGTGCCTGAATTCGAGGGTGGGCATTCACTGCCTGAGGCAATGCGGACTGCCGCATCATCAGCAACACCTGGTCTCGCCGTGGCAGAACTGCCCGGTCAATCGGTGACAGTTTCCGATACGCCGGCTGAATCGGTACCGGTGATTGACGGTACGGTAACCACCACTCCGAACAAAACGGCTGAACCGTCTGATGTTCCAACGCCGATTGATCCAGCCCCATCGGTGGTCGAGGCTGTGGACGCCGGAATGGCGGCTGCGCCGGTCACGCTGCCGACACAGTCAGGTTCGTCCGAGTCTGCTGTTGTGACGTCGTCATCTGCGGATGGGGCAACGCAGCAGCAGGACCACGCTTCGACGCAGACCGAGTCGTCAGAAACACCGGTTGCTGCCACGTCGAACGCTGCCGTGTCGAGCGAGAAAACGGACGTGGCGATGAGTGGTGAAGGCAATCGAAATTCGCCAACTCGTCATGATTCCGGGGTTGGAGGGAAGCCGAGTGGTGACACGGCTGCCCGCGTCAGCAAGACCGCGAACTCGGGGTCGGCAGGAATGGTTGTGAAAGCACCGGATTCGTTTTCATGGAAGCCGGTCGGCAACTCGTCAGGGAATCGACCGTTTCAGGTGGCTCACATCGGAGAGGAAGGGTACAGAACTCTGGTTCTTGGCAGTGTTGGCGGAAAAGATCCGTTATCCATTGAGCTGGTCGATTGTCTGGCTCGTCACCTGCATCAGAACAGTATCATTCTGGGCGGCTTCGAATGCACGATCGTGCGGACGATGAACCCAGACGGCGATGCCAATGGAAAGCTTCGCAATCAGAAAGGCGAGTACGTCAACAGTGGTTTTCCCAAAACGCTGGCCGAAGCGTCAAAGGTTTCGATGGCTGAGCCAAAGTTTGTGCTCGAACAAATCGAGCGTCTCAAGCCGCAGCGGATTGTCCACATTCGGACTGTGTCGAGCGGCGTCGGTGTTGTTGCGACCGGCTTCAGTTCGCAGACGGCGGCACGGGAGGCAGCCGAGTGGATGAAGTTCAAGATGGTCATGCTGCCGGACAAGAGTGCGCCGGGACAATTGGAGCGTTATGTTTCGACAAGTGGTGTCGCCGATATGATTACGATCGGCATTCCGGAGTCGACGCCGAAAGAAGAACTCTGGAACCTGTACGGTGACATCATTCTGAATCTTCTGCTTGCGGAAGATTTTGCGACTCGCGAAATCGCCCGCAAACAATAAGCCAGTCCATGCCTGATCACGGACGGCGTGGCAGGATCTGTTGTATCGCCAGCACCATGCATTGAAAGGTCCGTGCATCTGCTGCAGGTGATCTCGCGGGCTACAACTCAGAATATCCGCTGGATGTCGGACTGCCGCCGGAGCGCAGTACCATTTCGGCTCTGGAGACAATGGCTTCATCAATGCCGCAGTTCCTCATGTGCTGTATGGTCTGGTCGATGTCATACTCAACACGACGGAACTCCACCTGACCGTGATCGATCACGGCATATGCGGCCCGAGGATCCCCGTCGCGTGGCTGACCGACGCTGCCAGGATTGATGACCTGCGTTTTGCCAACGCGCAGATGCATGGGGATATGAGTATGGCCAACACAGACGAAGTCGACATCGACATGTTCCAGTCGCTGCTGCCAGTGATCGACATTGTCGCCGATGTACTCATCCATCGGATCTCTGGGGGTCGCGTGAACAAGGAGAAACCGATGGTCGCCGATCTGCAGGTGTCGAGTGACGGGCATCTGAGCCAGCCATGTAAGATGCTCGTCGCCAAGTACTTCGAAATGACGAGGCCTCATCGCTGCCGCCATGCGTCGAAAAGTACCACCCGGTCGAACCAGAACACGCTGTGCAACTGAATGGTCGTGGTTACCACGAACGCAGGCATGGGCATACCTGCGAATCCAGTCCACGCAGGGCAGGGGATCTGTGGCATAATCGACCACGTCGCCAAGAAACAGGCAGACATCAAACGATTCTCGAATGGCCGACAACGCCGGCCAGTTGGAGTGAATATCGGCCAGCAGCAGAATCCTCATGCTCAGGTCTCTTTAAAATCGCGCAGAGGTTTTTGGTCTTGGTTCGGGTCGTGAATCACGAAAGCGTCACACCAACGCTAAGGAAACCACCATGGCAACGTCTGTTCATGGCTGTCATGACCCTTTCCTCGTGTATCAGCCGCCTGGTGCGGAGAAATCGCGGAACTCCTGAGGGCCTTTGGATGGATCTCATTCAGGCAGACCCGGGCCGTGATACTGCTCTGACGGCCCATATCACTCGCAAAGGGAGCCATTTCGAGGCAAGGGTCCCGCGGTGGATCACTTCACGGGGCTTTCAGACCCAGGTCAAACGCTGCCTGGCCGCCGACGACGGGCAGTTGAAGAGTTGTTCCGGCCAGATCAACAGTGAGTTCGGTGCCGGGTTTTGGCCACAAGGTAAAGTCGCGATCGCTGGAGAAGATCATCAGGCCGATTCTCTCACCTTTCTGGATGATCTGGTCGTCCGGCTGAAGATCAAACTCCAGATCATAAAACCTGCCGGGTTCCAGGGGTTCTCCCTGTGTCAGTGACTGATAGTTCTGTGGGTCAGCCCAGCCGCGAGTGATCACGTCATCGGTCAGCCGTTCGCTGTCTGTCCATGGCAGCGACACCAGCCAGACAGAAAGGTTGGCTGCTGGCTTGTTGCATGCCAGTCGAATCTTCAATCTTGCTGTTCCTGAGATATGGATAGGTTCAGTCAGAGTTGGTGTGGCGAATAACAGACGGTGATTGGTCCACTCGACTTTCGCAAGAACATCGCCGCTGAAGGAGAAATTGTCGATGATCTTGCCTTCTGCAGGTGACAGCGCGGGCTGCGTGAGCAGTTCTCCAAGAGCATTGCCATCACCCGAAGGAGACAGTGCTACCATGCCTGCCTCCGGGTGGGGGTAATCCGGATACGATGCCGGTGAGCGGCGATCTTTGTCTTCACGGACAATCCACGCTTTCGGATCTTTCTCGACGTCATTTTTCACGTCGTACAGATATCGAGTAAACCAGCGATTCATCATCCTCAGTGGCGGAGGCCCACCGTGGCCGCCCTGATGGAAATACACCTGGCAAGGCAGTCCCCTGTCCTTTGCGGCCTGATAAATTCGAACACTATGCTCGGGCATCACATTCCAGTCGTTGAAGGCGTGGGCCATCAGCAACGCAGCCTTCATGGGCTTCATATCGTTCAGGTAATCCCGTCCGGCCCAGAAGTCATTGTAGTCACCGGACTCACGGGCAAAGCCATTGGCAAACTCTTTGTCACGAATGTTGCTGTCACAGAACGTCCTTGCGGCAGGACTGCCGCTATGGATGAAATTGTAAAGCACATCAATATCTTCACCCATGTAACCGCCTGGATGACGGACCAGTCCGTGAGATCGATAATAGTGATAGTAGGACGTGTTGGGAGCCACAGGAATGATGGCCTCCAGACCATCGACGCCGGTCGTCGCCGCAGCCAGCGGCAGTGTTCCGTTGTATGACGTGCCTGTCATTCCGACCTTGCCGGTGCACCAGAATGCCGTCACTTCTTCGTTGCTGTCCAGTTCCTTGTAACCCTTCGCGCGGCCGTTCAGCCACTCGATCACAGCTTTCGGCGCCAGGGACTCATTGTCACCGCCGACGGTCGGGCACCCCTGAGACAACCCTGTGCCCGGCGAGCAGGAGTGGACGACGGCAAATCCGCGAGGCACCCAGTCATTGATATGCGACTGCGAAATCGTCGGGCGGTGTTTATGCTGAGGAATCGGAGTGGGGGTCACGTGTTTGGGTGGTGTTGCACCCAGTTCCTGGCGAGGTGACCAGAAAAACTGCGGATCGTTTGTTCCGGTTCCGCAATAATATGGACTGGTTTCGTAGATGACCGCCACTTTCAGACCTTCCGTGTCCGTCTGCTTTGGGCGAGTCACATCCACATGCATGCGGTCTTTCTTTCCGTCCCCGTCGGAATCAAACTCTGTTTCGACGAACAGATCATGGCGAATCCATTCCTTCGGATTTTTAAATGCTGCAACAATCTGAGCCTCACCATCCTTAAAAATGGGCCCTGGCTTTTCACCTGCGATTGGCTCGGCTTCCTTCACGTCCTGATTCTCATCAGCCCGCAAACGGATTCCGCTGAGGCCGATTGCTGTACAGAAGACCCACAGGGCGATGTGGCGAAGTTCACACGTCATGGTCAGAGCTTTCGATGAAATTCATTTCGAAGCAGGTGTTGTTGCAGGCAGAGACTCAGCGTCACAGATCACCGTCAGTACGGTGATCCAGATGGAAACTGTGCATCACACGATGGCGGATCGCGGAAAATACCACCACCGTCGCGCTGAGAAAAATGACTCCGCTGAAAAGTGCGTAGACAGAAGCGAAACCCCTGACTGCGTTGTTCTCTATAGGGGAGACATGGCTCATCTCTGTCAGAATCATGGACGCATTGAGCGATGAATTGATCCACATAAGTCTGGCAAAATATCGATCACCGATAACACCGATTCGGAGACTGCAACCCGTCAGAATCACAGATGCAATAAAATACCACGACATTTGAATCAGGAAGTGCCGGCGATTCGCGAGAGGCTCGTGCTTGCGTTCGAATCGCATTGTCTGTTCCTGCTGGTACGTTTTCATGTCGCCACGTTGAGAGAGGCGGGCGGTTGTCAGATGTGGATCTGAGTGTGCATGCCCTGAAATTTACCTCGACGGCGTGACCCCGCGGATCGTCACACTTGCAGAACCGCTGTTCTCGACACGAGAGGCGGCCGAGTCGTTGATCTGAATCCAAACAGTTCCCTCAAATGGCATCGTGAACGATGCTGATGATCCCACGGAAATGCGTCGACACTCGCGGCCGTCGGAAGAAATCGCCAGAGCAACAATGCGACCCAGCGGCAAACCCCGCCAGTAATCAATCGTGATCCCCGGCGGCTCCGAGAGCCAGGGTCGGGGCTGATCGTGCAGGCTATATCGACCGGAACAGGTCAGTTCGAGATGCTCTCCATGAGGGAAAGACAGACCTGTGTTCAACCATTCTGTTTTGGCCGACAGATTCAGTGTCAGGGGCAGTTCAGCCGAAACAGTTTTCCCTTCCGGCGGCGAAACAGAACTGTGCTCCGGATCATATCCCTCAGTGAGGCTAAAAAGATACAGCTGCCATAAGATCGCAAGCTGACGCCACATGTCTTTTGAGACGCCTTGTTCGGCTGCCCGAAACTGGTCCCGATTCCGAACGCTGCTGAAGTTGGAGAACGCGATCTTGAGATCCGGATGATTGCGAATCAGCCACACCAGAGCCCAGGCCTGTGCGTATTTCAGATCGCTCACAAAAACGTTATCGGGCGGGTGTCGAACGGTTTCCAGCGACAGCGTTCGAAACGAATCATCCTGAGAAGTTCTTTCGACCGCTTCCTTAATCGTCGTAATGCGTCCCCAGCCTTCGTAGCCGTCCAGTGAGTCCGGCATGACTCCAAAAACTGGCGTGCCATCGTTTTCAAGCCGATGTGTCGCGAAGTACTCCGCGATACCTTCCGTGTACCACAACGGCGGAATATTGAACATCCCATGGTCCGCAGTCATGAAACAGTGCACAAATTCGTGCAGCATCAGATGTCGACGATAGTAGTTCGACATCTGGTTATTCATCCAGAACTGATAGTCAAAGTGACGCCCGTGGCGAAAGGGGTAATCTTCCGGAGGCAACACCCCGGCGTGTTCAAAGCGTTCCTTTGCGTCAATTAAGAAACCAGTGACCTGGAACTCTGCACCGTTGATTTCCGGCCTCGGAGCACCCAGTTCACGAACCAGCGCGTCGAAGAGTTGATCGGCAAGTTCAGGCAGATCCCGAACGAGTTCTGTCGGAACATCTGTCACCAGAATCAGCCGTTTTGATTCATAGACCGAAAGGCCACACGACTCGAGTCTGGTTCGATCCAGCTTCGGCCGATTGTCGACGGTTCGGAATTCCTGTGCGAAGCCATCGTCAGGGATCACGTTCGTCAGAAAAATCAGGGCAAGTAATACTG
>JBKDRW010000271.1:0-3993 GCA_046341255.1 Planctomycetota bacterium | reverse complement strand
GCCATGGCTCCACCGTTTTTTTCAACTGAACAAGATTTGTCAGCTGATTCCACTTCTTTCCCAGCCGTCCGGTTTCTGCCAACTGGTCCTGCAGGAGCACATATGGAAGTGTTCCGTTGTAAAGTACCGTGCCGGTTTCATCAACGACCTTGATTGAGCGGCTGCGATTCAACGGTGCTGCACCATCGGCCGAATCTCCCAGCAGGCGTCGAGCTGATTCTGTGTCGATCAGTCCGACCTGATAGGCATCCTGAATCAACTGCTCGAACTCTTTCAGCAGTTGATCGATCCGATTTCCGCGAGTCTCATCAGGATCCAGAAGCTGGTTCTTCAGAACACTGAAGTTTGTCTGCCGTATTTCAAGACTGATTTTGTCGTCGTTCAGTCCGAATGCCTTCAGCGTTCCCTCAGAGACTGATTCAAAAGATTCCGTATTGGCGATTTCGCTCAGTTGCGCACGAAACTGAGATTGAAGTCGGTCAAGAACCGCGGACTCCTGCACGAGAATCAGCGGTGCGGCTTTGATTGCTTCATCGTAAAGACGCTGAGTCTCACGGGTGTTCTCGACTTCGAAGTCGACCCGTGATTGAATTCCTACTGCGGCAATCTGACCGGCTCGATAGGTAAATCGAGACCGCCATGACTGTGTGGCCAACAGCATGCCGATCGTCGCCAGCATTCCCACCAGCACATGCGACAGGACTTTGTAGTCGCGAAAGGCGACCAGAAAGCGATCCCAGATCGATGGCGTCGGACGAAAAACGCGAGGAGGTCTGCGTCGAGTTCCAAAGAAGGACATCGTCGTCAGTCTCCCGCCAACCCGGATTGTTGACGTGCCTCAGGAATCAACATCCTCGATTCACTGAGAAATTGGTCTGAGAAGTTCGTCACACCGCGAAAAGCCGGAATTAACGCACTTTGCAGAATGTGTCTCATCTAAGCAGCAGCCGACGGATATGCGTCCGTCGCGCTGGCAGGTGGAGGAAGTCAGTCGGAAGGACGCGATTCGCCCTGTTCGGACTCGGATTCGTACGCCGAAACAATCTCCCGCACCAGCCGGTGTCGAACAATATCCTGTCCTGTCAATCGCACGATGGCAACCCCAGGGATGTGAGAAAGACGACGAATGCCGTCATCCAGCCCGCTTTGCACGCCTTTTTCAAGGTCAATCTGGGTTGCGTCACCCGTGACGACAATGCGGGAATTGAGGCCCATGCGGGTCAGAAACATCTTCATCTGGGTGGTTGTGGTATTCTGGGCTTCGTCCAGAATCATGAACGTATCGTTCAGTGTACGGCCCCGCATGAAGGCGAGGGGGACGATTTCGATCACGTCGTTCGCCATATAACGACGCACCTGATCGTGGTCCAGCATGTCGTTGATCGCGTCGAGCAGTGGACGCAGGAACGGGTTTACCTTCGCAAACATGTCACCGGGCAGAAACCCCAGCTTCTCTCCCGCTTCCACGGCCGGGCGAACCAGCACAATCTTGCGAACCGCCTCCGCACGAAGTGCTTCGAGGGCCATGGCGACCGCCAGGTATGATTTGCCAGAACCCGCCGGACCATCGCACAGCACCAGTTCATGATTGCGAATGGCATCCATGTAGAGCTTCTGTCCCTCCGTCTTGGGACGAATCTGACCGACGCGATCTTTGCCACCACTCGAACGCATTTCCTGTGTTGCTCGATTTGGCGCGAAGGTGTCCAGCATCGCGTGTTGGCTTTCTGAATGTCCCATTCGTCGTCTCTCAGTGATTTCCGGTGACAGAGTCTGTTCGACATCTTCTGGAAGCAATTCCTCGTGATTTTGCAACATGGTCCGCCACCGCTGCAGCATCGCACTGCAGCGACGAACCTGTTCGTCATCGCCCATAATTCGAACCTGATTGCCACGAAGTACGACCTGTGCGCCGGTGAGTGAACACAACCGACGCAGGTTCTCGTCACGGAACCCAAACAGCGCTCGTGCTTCGTCGTGGTGGTTCAATTCGACGATTGATTCCGACATGAGGACTGTTGCCGCTTCTGAAGAATTTCAATGTACTGATAACGCAGACGACGCACTTCACGGCAACGGTTCTCCCGAGACCGTCTTCGAATGACACATGATGGCGGAAATTGTTCAGAGAACGCAAACGAACCGGAGTATTTGGTCCGTACGTCCATCGGGCGGCACAAAGAAAATGAGTTGTCATTCTCGTGTTCGATGAAATTGTGGTTCCTCCGGCGATCGATCCCGCTCCCCCTGTGGACGAAAGTATTCGCCGTTTTCCGCGCCTGTCGAAGACGACTGACCGCAGTCTGAGGCGTCCGTTGACTCCGAAGTGCAGGATCAGCAGCAGGAGCAGCAAAAACTTCATGAACCGACAAAACCGAAGCCGTCGGCACCCGCCGGACCGCTGATGCGGTCCGTGTTTTGGAAAACCACACTCCGGTCAGCTCTGGATGATAGATATCTCACTGAAATCGCAAGGGAATGAACAATTCGAGAATGGTGACCATCCTGTCGGTGATGATGGAAAACGGGCCAGGGAAGCGGGATGAGTCGGGTCGGCGCACGGCGGATTTGAAGATTTCCGGATGAGATGGAACGACGTGGACAAACAAACCTGATTCTCTCAGGTCAGCGGTTCAGGCCGCCGGGCGAGGTTCTGGCCTGCTCGAGGGCCCACAGTCAATGGCTGGCATCAAATCGATGGGAGAAAGTAATTCTATGGAAATGCTGCATTCGCCTGGATGTCTTGGTAAGGTGCAGAGGTGGAAACTCAATGCACGTCAATCAGAACACCGACTGCACTCCGAGTGCTGGCTTTCTTCGAACTGTCCCTGATTGCGGTCACCTGGCGGATCTGGATCTTTGGGGGAGAAGTTCCGAGAATTCCGTTGTTCGCGGCCGCGCTGCCCGCCTCGCTGTCTCTCGCTGCATCAGCCGTGCTGGCGATCGGATGCATATCGATTCTGCTGGATGTGATCTCCCGAAGGGCATGCAGAGCTCTCGTCGAAGTGCTCACATGGATGGCTGGGTTTCTGTGTGCGCTGGCAAATCAACAGTGTCTGCAGGCGTGGCACTGGTTGTTTCTGCTTTCGCTGGGACTCTGGCTGCTGACGAATCAAGCTGTCTGGCCGAATCTGATGCGGCAGGTTTTCTGCACGATCTATGTCTGTTCGGCATTGTCGCGATTGACTCTGACGCCCGGGACCGGAATGACGGCCGTCATTGCTCGACAACTTCTGCAATGGGTCGGCGTATCTGAGTTTCGGCAGGCGGATCTGTTACCCGGACTGTGCCATGGGTTGAGTCTGGGCGAATTTGCGATCGGTATTCTGCTTCTGTTTGACCGCAGTCGCCTGCCTGGTATCGTCGCAGCAGAATGTCTGCATCTCACGCTGCTGCTGGTACTTGGTCCGGCGGGCCTGAATCATCATGCGGGAGTTCTGATCTGGAATATGTGCCTGATCGCGATGATTCCGCTCGTCTTCCCGAGGTCGAACGAGGCGGACCGAGTTCCGCGAAATGACGCCAGCACCATTACTCAGGCTGTTCACCCCGGCTTCAAGGACTCAATCGCAACGACAATGATCTGGCTGTGGCCGCTGTCTGGCCTTTTCGGATTCGCCGACAATTGGCCTTCGTGGCAGCTCTACTCGAATCGACCTGAAATATGGACACTGTACGTTCAATACTCAGAAGCGAAATTGCTCCCAGAGTCTGTCCGAGGCTATCTTGGCGAAGCCGGAACGCTGGAAGATTTTCTTCCGGTTCGACTTGACCGGTGGGTACTTCATGAAACCGGATGTCCCATGTATCCGGAAGATCGATTTCAACTGGCGATCATTGAGTGGTGCGTTCGAGACTTTCCGATGGATGCGGAATTTGAGGTGAGAGTATCAGAGCCTCAAATGCGTTGGTGGCAACGAAGGCAGAGAGTCCTGAGAGGAAGGGCAGAGCTGGATTTGGAGCGGACCCGGATGGTTCTGAACAGTGCCGTTC
>JBKDRW010000270.1:0-12612 GCA_046341255.1 Planctomycetota bacterium | reverse complement strand
CTGAAGAAAGATACCGCAGATCAGAAATTCTACGCACGCGAACTCACTCAGGCAGCCACAGCAACCGGAGCCATCGTCTCCACAATCATCGCAGCAATCGCCGCCGGCCAGTTTGGACGACGAATCACCTACGCGATTCTGTGCGTCGGATCCTGCGCAGCGGCCGTCTATTTCTATCGGTTTCACACCGAATTTGGCCCCTCATTTCTGTTTGCCGCATTTCTGGCCGGTGGCGTGACAGCATCCTTCTACGGTTTCTTCCCGTTGTACTTCCCCGAACTGTTTCCAACATCGGTACGAGCGACAGGGCAGGGCTTCTCCTTCAATTTCGGACGGATCATCGCAGCAATCGGAGGACTGCAGACGGCCAACCTCGAAAAGTATTTCGACAACAGCTTTCCCAAAGCAGGCTCTGTTCTTTCCGTAATCTACCTGCTGGGAGTGCTTGTGATCTGGCTGGGGCCAGAAACCAAAGGTCAGGATCTGCCCGAATAAGTCGCGCCCCTTCTGTGCAAGTTGTCCGATGTCAACCTGCCGTATTTCGATTGAAACCGGCTCACGACGACTCTGCTACCGAACATTCGTTTGCTGCAGCATCCATTCAAAGAGTTCAGGGGTTGCGTAGGCTGCAGACCAGCAATTGTGACCGACGTGCTCAAGCGAGGTGAAGCGAATCTTTGTGCCGCCGGCAGCTTTGATTGCATCCACCATTTCAACGGATCTGGCAATCGGAACACCAGCATCCGCCTCACCGTGAAAGACCCAGATGGGAAGCGCTGTCAGTTTTTCCGCATCGGTCGGCTGACCACCGCCACAGATCGGAACGACCGCGGAAAAACGCTCCGGATGATCAGCGGCAAGACGCCACGACCCGTAACCTCCCATGCTCAGTCCGGTCAAGGATATTCTGGTCTGGTCCGCGTTGCAGGTACTGACGATATGATCCAGCAATTCAATGATTCGCTTCTGCTGCACGTCACTTCGCCATGAGTCTTCCTTAGGACACTGGGGCGAGACAAGTATAAACGGCAACTCTTCTCCCTTTGCCGCCATCATCGGCGGTCCCCACGTGGCAACGATTGACAGAGGTCCATGGCTTTCGCCGCGACCGTGAAGAAACAGCATCAACGGAAGCGGCGCACGGTCCGGTGTGCCGTTCCTCGGCAGATAAAGCAGATAACTGATCGAGCCTCCATCCGACGTGGACAATGAGAGTTCAACCTGTTTCCCTGGTTCAGCCTGCTGAGCTGAAGCAGTAAGACAAGTCGCAATCAAGGCAAACAGCAGCAAGAACATTCTGATCATGGAAACCTCGTAAGTCATGTGCCAAATGGACTCGGAATCAGACTGACTATCTCTTGTCCCGGACGAATCAGAATCCGCCCCCGCACCAGACACGTCTTTCGCGCTGATGCGCATCAATGCCGCAACCTGTTCACAAAAAACACAGGACGCCAGACTTCGCCGCGCGATCACACTGAACCATCGTCACAGACGCAGAAAAATCCTGTTCCGCTCCAATGTCCAAACCATCAGCCATGTGATACCAAAGTAGATCATCAACGCGATCGCGACGTACCACCCGGGAGAATCATTCGGAACAAATGCTGAAATTGAGCCATCAACCATGCTGTGCAGAATGTAACCGGCCAGTGCGTTGGTGCCCAGCGTTTCGAATAGACGGAGACGTAGTCCCCAGCCGTCACACACGATGTAAAATCCCGCGTACAAAAACAGGGCGAGGCCCCCGGAAAACAGCGTATAGGTCAGCGTCCCCGCACGCTGACTCATCATCCAGTAATTCCATTTTCGATGAGCCGCGTCCGGTGGCGGAACAAACGGAGGCTCAGCGAGCAGCCATCCACGAGGCCTGTGTTTCAGCGTCTCTGAACCCGGAAAAACCGGATCGCCAGCGAGCTTCTCCGCTTTCCGTGCCTCGACCTCACGCTCTGGCACGTCATACAACCGAGTTCCACAGGACAGCAACCATGCGGACGCCATCAACAGGATTCCCATCAATACCATCCGGCCAGGACGAGGAACAGCCGAGGCCGTTACCGCGTCACAAGCCAGCGTTCCAATCAATGCGGGGATAGACCACGTCAGAAACCCCAGCGGTCCGCCATCAATCCCGTTCGCTCCACTGTTGATCCAGTAAAAATTGAACCAGTGTGACAGCAGGACATGAAGTATCCCGGATACTGCGGCAAAGCCAACTCGAACGACAGCAGACGAACGAATGACGGGAAGTATCCACAATGATGTCACGGCAATGTGCATCAGCGTCTGAAACCATTCGCGTTTCAGTGGTTTCTCCAGCGCACCAATACCGATTTCCCTGAGTTGCTCCCACGACTCTGCAGCGGCTCCGGGACGGTAAACCACCATCGCCAGCAGCGCCAGTCCCAGCAATCGTCGAACGGCTCTTCCATAAGCAACCGCAAGCCCCTCCTTCTGAACTCGACGTTCAAATGTCAGCCGAAATGCAAACCCGACTGCAAACAGAAACTGCGGCATAATGGTGTCGGCGTAACTGCAGTAATCATGCTTATGCCTGAGCAGATATGGTACCGACGCATACCCCCCAAGGAAGTTTACCACAAACATGCCGGCAACGGTGTAGCCCCGAAACTGATCCAGAGACGTAATTCGCACGTTGGTCGGGGCAGAACTGGCATTCGTCATGAGCAGGGAATTCCAGACGGCAAGTGAAGGTGAACGCACGCCGGATCGGAGATTACCAGACAGATTTCATGGAAAGAAGCAGCCAGACGGCACAATGAAGCAGAGGATGCCGTGGAGACTGAGCCCACTCACTGATGTCGCTATCGACAGAACAGAAACCACGTTCCTGCTCATGACGAACCGGGAGTTTCGATTCCAGCATGGAAAGCCACGACTTGCGATCGTCTCAACCGCGGACTGCGCGGGAGCCAGAGCGGGCACACCGGAAAGAGTGAAAACCCCAGGGAACTCAGCCGCCTGCTTTCTCTGGCATCCTTGCCGGTCACAGAAAGCAGACGGCTGTGGTCCTTACGGACCGTCCTGGGACGAATCGCGAGTCCCTGCTATCGTCGAAATCCGCCAAGCCCGGTAAAGCATGCGGCAAGTTCCGACTGGATGAGATCGGCAGCAATGCTGTCGCGTCTCACAGACCTCAGCTTTCGCCGAGGCCAAAAGCGGTTCTTCCATGAACCGCACGCCAAAGTGACGCCTGACAACAAAGCACCCTGCTCCCTCATACGGTCCATCCGTGACCGTCTATTGAGGCAGCGAAAGATCGAGTGCTTCTGCAGTCAACGCATCAAACTGTGACGCATTCTGAGACAGGAACGAATCCCACCGATCCTTATCCCAGATTTCAACGTGGTCATGAACTCCAATCAGAACCACGTTATGTTTTAACTCCGCCATTCGTGCCAGCCGATCCGGAATCCGGATTCGCGACTGCTTGTCCACCTGCACGCGTTCCGCCTGCGAGTAGTACAATCGGAGAAAATTTCGAACCTGAACCCGACCAGTTGAAACACTCGCCATCCGTGCTGCAAATGCTTCAAAGCCAGTCGTCGAATAGAGCGACAGGCAACCTTCATTGCCAGGCGCAAGATAAAGATCCTCAGAATCAACTGGCTGAAACCCATCACGCAAGGGACGGGGAATGGCGAGCCGAAGCTTGTCATCCACCGTGCGTTCATAAGTTCCTGTCAGCGTCATTCTGCGAAACTCAACCCGGTGCCCTGTCGAGAATCAGCGGTCGTCACACGACTTCCCACTTCTCCCCACAAACCACCACTGAGGCCGAAATTTAGCCGGCGATTTTCCCCCGTCAAGCGGAGTGAATCGATGTCGAATCGTGAAAGAACCAGTCAATGCCGTTTGACAGCACCAGCGATTGAAAAAATGCATTTACAAATTTTTAATTTTCATCTCGCTCGGCTCTCAGCCAGCCAGACTTTCTTCTTGTCGCGATCCGATTCCATCACCGTAAACTGTTTTTCAGAAGAGACTTGCAACAGAAACCCTCCCGACAACGAAAAGCCGCATCCGGCATCTTGTGGGCCAACCCGCGTCCTTACACCAGACCTTGGGGAAGGACCGCCGGGAAGTAGGAGGAGAACGGCTCAGCCACCGGCGCGTGGGGAGTTTTGGGAGACGTGTCGATTGAACAGCAGGTGAGTGGTGACCCGGAAAAGGTCTCGCGGCGATGGAACACGCCACTGACGGCTCTGAGACCATCACATCGCAGCCTCGCGCGTGTCACGCACCCCCGATCAATCGGCCCCGGAGTTCAATGGTACTCATCGCGGGAATGACTCGAGGATTTCGTGAATCGTCTTGGCGTTTTCCTGGCAGTTTTGCAATCCTGCCACTCATCGGGTGCGTCCCGGAGATACCAACGGCCGAAACAGTCACTCTGTGTTCGGGATGATGAATTTCTCCGTGAATCTGAATCTCAATTGTTGCCCTGTGACTGTTGCCGGGGATTCCTTGCTCACTCTCCGCCGTTGCTCATCTCATTTTGAAAACTGTCATCATTCATCGCCATGAATTCAACTCTGCCGCGGACCTGCTGAGGTCCGGCGGGCTTGTCGCATTTCCGACAGAAACGGTCTACGGCCTCGGCGCTGATGCAACAAACCCGCAGGCAGTCGCTCGGATTTTTGAGGCCAAACAGCGTCCAGAGTTTGATCCTCTGATTGTTCATGTCGCGGACCTCGCCAGCGCTTCCCTTGCCGTAACGGAATTCCCGAAGGCGGCCCGCATCCTTGCCAATGAGCTCTGGCCCGGGCCCTTGACGCTGGTGCTTCCGAAAACATCTCAGATCCCAGACCTCGTGACGTCCGGCTTACCTGGGGTCGGGCTGCGGATTCCGAATCATCCGATCGCGCTGGAGTTGCTGAAACTCGCCAATCTGCCGATTGCGGCACCCAGCGCGAATCCATTTGGCAGAATCAGTCCAACAACCGTTGAGCATGTTCTGCAGGGGCTTGACGGCCGAATCGATATGGTGGTGGATGGCGGGCCATGCTCAATTGGACTCGAGTCGACGGTGATCTCCTTCATGGAAAGGGAGCCGCTCGTTCTGAGGCCCGGAGGATGCCCGATCGAGGTTATTGAGAACCTCATCGGGACCGTGAGAATCGCGGCTTCAGATCCATCCCGAGATGATCAGGCTCAGCCCGCTCCGGGCATGCTCAGCCGCCACTATGCGCCACAGCTTGAGTTGCAGATTGTTCCTCGAAATACATCTGCAAGACCCAAAGCAGGACGCAAAACCGGACTGCTGACTTACGGAAACCAGCCGTTTTCTGGCCGATTTGATCAAGTTGAGGTTCTCAGTGCCGACGACAACCTGCAAACTTGCGCGGCAAAGTTCTTTGCGGCCTTGAGATGTCTCGACTCAGAACGTCTGGACGTTATCATCGCCCACGAATTTCCGGCGAGAGGGCTGGGAATTGCATTGAACGACAGGCTTCGACGAGCAGCCTGTCGAGGATAATTGTGGGCCGTATTTTCTCATTACGAGAATCCCGGAAGCATGAAAAAATCTCAACTCTTTGTTCTCGCGTGTGCCGCGATGGTTGCAATCTCCCTGCGACTGGTCGATCGCCCGATGATGAACTTCTCGGCGCTTGGTGCATTTGCGGTTTTGTGTGGTGCCACAATTCGTCCGCACTGGTTCGGACTGCTGGCAGTTCTCGCGTGTCGACTGGTCACTGATGTGGCACTCGAGATGAAGACGGGCTACGGATTCTACAGCTCCATGGTCTTCGATTACGCCGCATATGCCGCGATGTTTACTATCGGAGCATGGTTGCGTTCAAAATCGGTGGGCCGGATCACTGGTGGCACAGTGCTCAGTGCCGTCACATTTTTCGTAATCAGCAACCTCGGTGTCTGGCTGATGGATCATGGCGGAGAGCGGCTTTATCCTTTGACATTCGATGGGCTTATCGAGTGCTACACGAAAGCCGTGCCCTTCGCGAAGGGCACATTCTTCGGAGACCTTTTGTTTTCAGCGGTTTTCTTTGGTGGTCTGCATTTTGCAACCGGAACGTCTCATGCCAGTGCAGTCGACGTTGCTGCCGAAAACCCGTAGTGCCGTGCTCGCCCCCCATGGATGGGGTGTTCATTTTCGGTTTCATTCTGCCCGCGGGGCCCGCGATGACTCCTCCGCGACAGCCAGCGCAGGCCGCTGTCACGGGAGGCGAGGTTCCTGCTCAATGGTCGGACAGTTTCGCGGACCTTCCACATGTCTCATCTGCGACGGCTCGGAAACTCTGATCTGCTTGTGTCATCGATCGGGATGGGCTGTTGGCCGATTGCCGGAATCACCAGCCTCGACGTCAATCGCGATGACAGCCTTCGGACGCTGAATGCCGCCATTGATGCTGGCGTCAATTTCTTTGACACTGCGTACGCTTACGGAAGCGAAGGAGAAAGCGAGCTTCTGATTGCAGAGGCGATTCGCGATCGACGTTCTGAAGTGGTCATTGCCACGAAAGGTGGACTCCATCGAGTCGGACGCGGCCAGGCCCATGACGCCTCTCCTGCGACACTCATTCGTGAATGCCACGAATCCCTGAAGCGTCTGAAGATCGACCAGATCGATCTCTACTATCTGCATGCTCCGGATCCGCAGGTTCCTGTCACTGAATCCGCCGGAGCCATTCAGCAGTTGATTCAGTGCGGCAAGGTTCGCTGCGCTGGCGCATCCAATCTGAGTGTGCAGCAGTTGAATGAATTTCAGGAAGTCTGCCCTCTGATCGCCGTGCAGCCCCACTACAACATGCTGCAGAGAGAAATCGAATCTGATCTGCAACCGTGGTGCATGCAGCACAACATAGCGTTATGCGTCTACTGGCCGCTGATGAAGGGACTGCTTGCAGGCAGACTCCCGCGTGACCATCAGTTTGTGGACGCCGACGGACGCAAGAAGTACCCCATGTTTCAGGGCGAAGAGTGGCAACGAAACCAAGACTTCATGGATGACATGAAGCGGATCGCCGCAGAGACGGACTGCCATGTTTCGCAACTGGTGCTGGCCTGGACGATCCGCCAGCCGGGCATCACATCTGCTCTGTGCGGTGCAAAGCGTCCGTGGCAGATCATCGAGACGGCTCAGGCCATGCATCTGGAATTGTCCGTGTCAACGCTGGCCGCCATCGACAACGCACTTGAGCGTCGAGGCCAGCCGTTTTCCATGGCTGCAGTCTAAGATGGATCAGGATTTGCCCGAGAGTTCCTGCGATCCTTCAGACGGCTCGGATCTTGCCGGCGTCAATGCCCCGGTTCCACATCGCGTCCGGTTCCGAGGCTCAAAAAGACTCAAACCCCGGGGCACAGCATGGGCATCATGATCCGGGCTTCGATGGTGTGTCAGCCAAGTCGAGCACTCGACGACAACCCTCGCCTGTCAGAGCGAATCTGAAAAGCAATGGAGCCTGTCGCCGCTGATCGTCCGAACTGTCCTTTGGCCGTCCTGATCAGGGGGATTCCACACAATCTTCAAAGCGGTGGCCGAGGACAAGAAGGCGATTCTCTGCAGAAAAGAAACACGTTAACATTCTCCACCAGATGCAGCATGTGTTTTTTGCGGAATCAACTGCGTCACGAATCCGAGTGATCCGGCAGCAATCACGAGAACAGCGTACAGAAACAGAAGAGAATCGGTGGGGCAGGGCAGACACGCCTTCGAGCGGGATTGTGAGTCATGACGCGATGGGCTTTGATTTCTCTGAGCGTGGGGAGTTGCCTCGTTGCGATCGCATCGCCGTTCTGTCCTGCGGATGAGGCAACTCAACGGCGATCAGGCGTTCCGTCTGATGAGCCTGCCGAAATGTTATTCGTCAGACGAATCCAGCCATTGCTGGCAGATAAGTGTCTGCCATGTCACGGTGGAGCAGCAGGGAACGACGACTCGCTCAAGTCTGATGGGATCAAGGGTCAGCTTGATCTGAGGTCTCTCGACGGTGTGATGAAGGGCGGAGAAAGCGGACGCCCCGCGATTTTCGTCGGTAATTCTTCACAGAGCGGCCTGTTACTGGCGGCCACTCGCGACAGCTCTGACTGGTCCGCGATGCCTCCGAAGGACGCTGATCGACTGTCCGAGAAGCAGTTGGAGTGGCTCCGCGAATGGATCGATTCGGGAGCAATCTGGCCGGATCCAACTCGTGCTGAGGAACTTGCCGCAAAGTTCGCAAACGAATGGAGCCAAAGCGATGGCGTCACCATGGAGACGTCTGGAGGTTTGTCACAGGACTGGAACAATCGTCGATACGATCCGAATTCGCTCTGGGCCTATCAGCCCGTCCGGAAGCCTGAACTGCAGGCGGCTGACGGGCGACTTATCACAGGGACGGAGGCGATTGATGCCATGATCGACGCGCGGCTTCCGCCAGGGCTGACCGCTGCTCCGGAGGCAACTCCGAGAGAATTGATTCGCCGGGCGACATTTGATCTCACAGGACTTCCGCCATCACCCGAGCACATCGCAGCCTTTGAAACAGACTTCGCAGCGAATCCCGATGTCGCGATGGCAGCGATGATCGATCGACTTCTCGCCTCGCCTCATTACGGTGAACGCATGGCTCAGCACTGGCTGGACGTGACTCGCTACGCGGATTCTTCCGGCTTTTCGAATGACTATGAACGAGGAAGTGCGTGGAGATACCGTGATTACGTCATTCGCGCATTCAACGACGACAAACCTTACAACCGATTTGTCAAAGAACAGATCGCAGGCGATGAACTTGTCGAATCTTCAAAGGCTGGAGACGAATCAAAATACGGCACTGCCGAACTCTTCATCGCAGCCGGGTTTCTCCGCATGGGACCGTGGGAACTGACCGGAATGGAGGTTGCACAGCTCGCGCGTCAACGATTTCTGGACGACGTCACCAACAGTATCGGCGAAACGTTTCTCGCCCATTCCCTGCAATGTGCGAGGTGTCATGATCACAAGTTTGATCCAGTGCCAACGCGGGACTACTACTCCATTCAGGCCATCTTCGCGACGACTCAGCTTGCAGACAGAACTGCACCTTTCCTGACGACAGAAAATACGAGTGGATTTGATGAAAAGACTTATTCTGAGTTGCAAAAACAGGATCATCTGAAGGCTCTTGAAGAGCTGGATGAAATTCTGCTGATCAATGCAGACCGGTGGTTTGCGGAACACAAGAAAGACCCGGCAGCGTGGACGAAGGCGGTTGAGCGGGCCCGAACAAATGGCAACAGTCGTCAGCGACGGCCCTTTTCGGATGTTTTCAGCGCAGCCCGAAACATGCTCGCACGTGAGGGAGTTGCTGAAAGCGAATATCCGCCAAAGCTTGTCGGATTTACTCCGGAGCAATTCGGTGCTGAGCGCGTGGCCCGGAAGGGTCTGGAGCGGCTGATGTGGCAACTGGACCGTTACGAACCGATTGCCATGTCGGTTTACAGCGGTCCCACCCCGAATCTGAAGAGCGTCAATGCTCCGCTGCGGTTGCCGGCTCAGACGCCGGAGGACAGTGAACTTGAGCAGACTCAGATACTGCGTGGAGGTGATCCATTTGGATCCGGAGAAATCGTTGCGCCTGGCGTGCTGAGTGCTGTTCGTGGCCTTGCTCCGCCATCGATTGCAGCGACCACAGCAGGAAGACGTCTCGCGTTTGCCGAATGGCTGACACACCCGAACAATGGTCTGACGACGCGAACCATTGTGAATCGCATCTGGCTATGGCATTTCAACGAAGCACTGGCGGGAAACCCAAACAATTTCGGAACCACGGGAAAGCGACCAACGCATCCGGAACTGCTGAACTGGCTGGCCGCGACGCTGGTTGAAAATGACTGGTCGATCAAGTCGCTTCACCGCACGATCATGCTGAGCCGGGCGTGGCGTCGCAGCGTTCATCATCCCGATCCGGCACAACTGGAACAACTTGATCCTCACCGTATCAGCTATGCTGTCTTCAGATCGCGACGCCTGAGCGCTGAGGAATTGCGAGATGCCATGCTGTCGGTCAGCGGTGAGCTGAATCGGGCGATCGGTGGCATTCCCGTGCGGCCGGAGATCAATCCGGAAGCCGCGCTTCAGCCGAGACAGGTGATGGGAACATTTGCTGCCGCATGGGTGCCCAATCCCCGACCAGAGCAGCGCCATCGACGGTCAATCTACACTTTGAAACTGCGAGGACTGACGGATCCGGCGATGGAAGTGTTCAACGCGCCATCGGCAGATTTTTCCTGCGAAAGACGCGACTTCAGTACAGTGACTCCGCAGGTCTTTGCGATGTTCAACAGCCAGACCAGCCTGTCTCGATCGCTGGTGATGGCCAGACGGGTTCTTGAAGAGTCGACGCTGGACAAACAGGCAATCGATCGCTGCTTTGAACTGATCTATGGTCGTCATCCCGAAGCACACGAAATGGAACTGTGTCTGCAACACTGGCGGATGATGGAAGAGATCGAGTCAACTAGTGTCCACAGCAAGTCCGGACCTCCGACATCAATTCGACGCGAAGCCGTCGAAGAGAATACCGGTGAAAGGTTTTCATTCGTTGAACATCTGCATGCTGCAGGGGACTATGTGCCGGATCTTCATCCGGCAGAATGTGACATCAGAACGCGAGCACTCGCCAATGTCTGTCTTGTTCTGTTCAACAGTAACGAGTTTTTCTGCCTCGACTGAACGTTCATGAGAAACATCAACATCAGATTTCCGGAAAGTCTGAATCGGCGAGAAGTCACGCTGGGGCCTGGGACATCTCTCTGTTCCCTCGCACTGGCCGCATTGCTCGCTGACGAAAAGACATCATTGGATCAGAACGAATCGGATCAGACAGCAATTGTCCGCCATTTTCCGGAAGCAAAGGCAAAACAAATCATCTTCCTGATGATGGAAGGCGGTCCATCGCACATCGACACGTTCGACCCCAAGCCAACGCTTTCAAAACTTCATCTGAAAGAGTTTGTTCGCGACGGGAAACAGAAGTCCGCCATGGAGAGCGGCCGACGTTACTACGTACAAAGTCCGTTTCGTTTTCTCAAGACAGGCCAGTCCGGCGCAGATATGGCCGAAAACTGGCAGCACCTGCAGCGGGTGGCAGATGACCTTTGTTTCTTTCGTGGCTGCACGGTCGACAGCGTCAACCATCCGACGGCCATGTATCAGATGAATTGCGGCAATCGCTTTGGAGGTGATCCCGCCATCGGCGCCTGGATGACTTACGGACTTGGATCGCTCAGCCAGAATCTTCCGAGCTTCGTTGTGCTTCCCGAGGTCAGTTATCCTCAGGGCGGACCAGCGAACTGGAGCAACGGATTCCTGCCTGCTCGTTATCAGGGGACTCCGCTTCGAGCAAACGGGTCACCGATTCTCGACCTGCAGCCTCCAGCAGGAGTGACCGCGGAACATCAGCGAAAGAATCTTGATCTGCTGAAACTGCTGAACGAACGACATGCGTCTCGTCACGTCGAAAGTGATGAGCTGCGCAGTCGGATGGAAACGTACGAACTCGCTTTCCGGATGCAGATGGAAGTGCCCGATCTGATCGATCTGTCGCACGAGGATCTCAGGACTCGGGAACGTTATGGGCTGAACGAGGCGGCAACTCACTCCTTCGGCCGCAAATGTCTCCTCGCTCGTCGACTGATTGAAAAGGGGGTCCGCTTCGTCCAGCTTTACCATGGATCGTGGGACAGTCATGACTACATCGAACGTGCTCACGGAAATCTGATTCGCGGAGTTGATCAGCCGATCTCAGCATTGATTGACGATCTGAAGCAGCGAGGACTCCTGGAAAGCACTTTGGTTGTCTGGTGCGGAGAGTTTGGAAGAACTCCTGACAACGGAGTCCGAGGCGGAACGGCATATGGACGGGATCATAATCCGAATGCGATGACCATCTGGCTTGCCGGCGGCGGATGCAACGCCGGGCACACGATCGGAGCAACCGACGAAACCGGAATGGAAGCGATCGAGTGCAAAGCTCACATTCGTGATTTTCACGTCACTTTGCTCCGACTGCTGGGGCTTGACGACAACAAGCTGACGTTCTACCACGCCGGTCGATTCAAGCAGCTCAGCCAGTTCGGCGGTTCCGTCATCGAAGATCTGATATCCTGATAACAGGCCGACAACACTCTGAGCAGCATTTCCCATGCAGGCCACGACCCGTCGGAAGAATCCTCCTCGGCGGGCCTGCGTCATTGAGCCCCTCACGGCAGTACGACGCCGGCATCTGACACCGCGAATTTCTTCAGCCCGGAAAGATCGAATAGCAGGTGACACCCTGCCGCCTTAATGGCCGGGAATCCCGGTCTCATGGATGCACATCGGGCACGACGCGGAGGCTGAAGCTGCATCGCGTGCGTTGACGGCAAAAGCGACCCCGCGGGTCACGGTCATCAGGCCCGTGACAAGCACAGCAATCCCCGCCACTCGAAGCAGCCGTTTTCGAATGCTGACGGTTACCAGAGAAAGCCCGGCGCCGGTCACCAGCATAATCGGGATCGTTCCAAGGCCGAAGCTCAGCATGATCAGCACACCTCGACTGACGCTGCCGGAACTGGCTGCCAGCGCCAGAAAACTGTAGACAAGTCCGCACGGAAGGAATCCCGTCAACA
>JBKDRW010000269.1:0-5386 GCA_046341255.1 Planctomycetota bacterium | reverse complement strand
TTCCGGCCATTGTCCATTCTCCGCGTCAACAGACGCCCCGAATACGTTTCGCGACTCACACTGATTCACAAAGTATAGATCACTGGAAACGAACGCTTCCAGCCCGATCTGTCAGTGACGATCAGGATCTGCACATTTCCATCGGCCCTCGAAGTTGAAACACCTTGTGGGGATCGTCTGAATGTCTGCGGAAAGCAAGTCGGCACTCATTCGATCTTCAGAATCTGCATTTTTCGCACGCCGCGTGGTGTACTGACTTCGGCGACGTCACCGACCTTTTTGCCCATCATGGCGGCGCCGATCGGGCTGTTCGTCAGAATCTTCATAACGTCGCCGTCGTAATCTTCTTCCCCGGGGCCTACAAGTTCATACACCTCCTCATCCCCATTGACCTTCACTGTCACTGTAGTACCAAATGCCACAATATCTTTTGGTCCTTCTGTTCTTTCCACGATGTAACAGTTTGAAAGCTTCGTCTTTAACTGGTTGATCTTGGCCTGCATGTAACCCTGAGTTTCACGCGCAGCATGGTACTCGGCGTTCTCTTTGAGATCCCCTTCTTCGCGGGCTGTTTTGATACGCTCAGCGATAGCTGGCATGTCTATTTCTTCCAGCTGACGGATTTCATCACGGAGCTTATCGTAACCTTCGCGGGAAATTGGCTGGCGTTCCATTGCAAGACCTCAAACGTAACATGGGACGGGAGCTTGAGACGTTCTCCCGTGTGGAGTTCAATAGCGCAAAAACACGCACAAAGACACCGAATCTCCGGATCCTGTTCAGTCCGAAAATTCTGAATCTTCAGCGTTTTGGGTCGGGATTTTCCGCCCTTCTCAAAGAGAACGGCGGCTGAAAGGGATCCCTTCAACCGCCGTTTTTGCTTGTTCGGACAGTATACCGGTCCAAATTCAGTCAGGCTACGCAATTTCCTTCCACAGTCCGCATTTCGCGCTGTCCAGAACGGCCTGACAAACCTTCTGGGTTTCAAGAGCTTCGCGGAAGGTTGGGCTGCATGGTTTTCCCGATTCCACGGCGGCAATGAAGTCGGCGACCTGATGCACGAATGTGTGCTCGTACCCGATCTGCAGCCCCGGTACCCACCACTTGCCCATGTATGGCATATCTCCGTCAGTACAGTGAACCTGATGCCATCCGCGAATCAGAGAATTATCGCTGTAGTCGAAGTATTCAAGGCGATGCAGGTCGTGCAGATCCCATTTAATCGAGGCTTTCTCGCCATTGATTTCCAGTGTGTACAGCGCCTTGTGACCGCGTGCATATCGAGTCGACTCGAACAGACCAAGTGATCCGTTTCCGAATCGGCACAAGAAAGAACAGGCATCGTCGATGCCAACCTTCTCTACCTTACCCGTCAAATTGTGCTTACGCTCCTTGACAAACGTCTCCGTCATCGCAGTCACGCTTGAAATGGAACCGTTCAGCCAGATCGCCGTGTCGATACAGTGAGCGAGGAGGTCACCAGTCACGCCTGAACCGGCCGCCGCGGCGTCCAGTCGCCACAGAGCCGCTCCACCCTGCGGAAGGTCTGCATTGATCGTCCAGTCCTGCAGAAAGTTAGCGCGGTAATGGAAGATCTTTCCAAGGCGGCCCTCGTCGATCAGTTTCTTGGCGAGGCTGACTGCGGGAACTCGACGATAGTTGTACCAGACCGTGTTTGCCACGCCGGCCTTTTCAATGGCATCTACCATCTTCTGGCCTTCAACCGGATCCATTGCCAGTGGCTTCTCGCAGAGCACCATCTTGCCGGCCTGAGCTGCTGCAATGGCAATTTCGGCGTGCGAGTTGTTTGGAGTGCAGATATCTACCGCATCGATATCCTTCCGCTCAATCAGCTTACGCCAATCTGTTTCGGTCGATTCAAACTGCCACTGATCTGCAAATTTTTTGACCTGCTCTTCACTGCGACCACAGATCGCCTTCAGTACCGGGCGGTGCTTCAGTTCCGGGAAAAAATCGTTCACTCGCTTGTAACCATTCGAATGAGTACGGCCCATGAAGCCGTAACCAACGAGACCAATATTGAGGGGTTTGAGACTTGACACTTGCGGTGGTCCTTCTGGAGGAGAAAATGTCGTTTAAATTATGAAAGCCACAAGCAGAATGCGGAACGCCAAAAGCGGCCTGTTTTCGCATCCTACTTCGTCGACGGGTTTGCCATTACAACAATTTGAGTAAGCTCGCCTGCTCAGGTCATCAGGTCCTGCATTCAAGCCGGTTTCACAAGTTCTGATTCCACCAGTAACTTCTGCTCTCCGCTTTTACTTATGCCCAGCCGTGCGCATCACGAACCTTGATCATGGTGTCCAGAATTGTGTTCCACGTCTTCGGATTCTCCAGCGTGGCGTTCGGGAACATGCAGCCGTCCCAGCAGATGTGCTTGATGTCTCGTTCAGCCGCATCTTTCAGCCAGTAACCGGCACACTTCACGATGTCCAGTTTGCCGTTAGGATCATCGGCCGGACAGTGCTTGCCGGTCTTATCGTGCGAGCCGGCTCCGTGAACATGACCGTCGTTCTGGGCAACGTGGAAGTCAATCGTCCATGGTCGCAGCTGGTCGGTCATCTTCTCGTAGGCAGGCCAGAATTCTGCGTCGGTGTAACCTTCCTTGACCAAGGCACATTCCGGAGCATTGTAGCCCAGAAGATAGAGATACGTATGAGCCAGGTCGCACTGGAAACCGAGCGAGCCTGGCATGTCTGCTGTCTCGAGAAGATTCAGCATGTCCTTCCAACTGTGCATACCGGCCCAGCAGATTTCGCCTTCCGCAGCCAGTCGCTCACCATGAGCGGCCGCAACAATGGCAGCTTCACGGAACGTCGCAGCGATGGTCTTCGTGTTGGCCGCTGCATTCTCGCGCCACTTGTTGACGCCGAATTCTGCCGAGTCGATACGAATCACCCCGTACTGTCGAACGCCATGTTCGTTGAAGATCTTCGCAATACGGCAAGCCTTCTTCACCGACAGGATGAACTTGGCTCGCTGAACCGGAGTCCCCATTGCTGAATCGCCGACCGTACCCGGCCAGATCGGTGCAACGAGCGATCCGACCTTGAAACCATGGGATGCAATCTTGTCGGCAATGCGTCGCAGATCCGACTCACTGGCGTCCGGATCGGTATGCGGATGGAACAGGAAGTAGTCAATGCCATCGAACTTCTGACCATTCACATTCGCCGCCGCAGTCAGTTCCAGCATCCGATCGAGACTGATCGGTGGCTCCTGACCTTCGCCCGTTCCTTTACCAACCAGACCAGGCCACATAGCGTTGTGAAGTTTCGGGGACGGATGCGACATTGAGGTGGAACCTTTCAGGAAAATAACAAAGACTGATAGAAAACGACCAATGTCAGGCGGACTGGAAAAATGACCGAGGCACCGAGGTCGGGGCCAGTCAAACAATAACCCGGGGGAGCGGTCAACGCGGCGGAGGCGAGCAATGCAACGTTTGCCATTGTTTGATTACCAAGGTGAAAAATTGAGCGGGGAAGATTGTCAAGAGACCTGGATTGAACCTTGGAAGTCGATCCGCTCAAGGGCATGATGTTCGGTCCAAACGAACGTCCGGCCGGGCACATGCAGTTCGTGGCCTGCGTCGTTTGAGTGCTCTGACGGAACGAGGATTCCCCGGCAAAAAATGCCGGTCAAAGTGTTCGAACGTCATCGGCTTTGAAAGCCTGACTCCTGAGCGCATCCCTGCGAGAACCACCAGAAGCGAGAATGATGACGGCCTCAGGGCAATTTGAGAAGTGAGTAGCGATTTTACGGAAAAAAGCGTACGGACTGGCGAAAATCTCTGTGCCGAGCCAGATCGGGCAGGGCAGCGACCAGGCCGACGGAGTTTCCACTCGGAATGACGC
This sequence comes from Planctomycetota bacterium, assembly GCA_046341255.1. Taxonomy (GTDB): domain Bacteria; phylum Planctomycetota; class Planctomycetia; order Planctomycetales; family Planctomycetaceae; genus SXXK01. The sequence continues at coordinate 1,508 of JBKDRW010000269.1, read as the reverse complement.
TTTCCAATTGTTATTCCGACCTTTGAGGTGCCGAATGGTCGAGGTCAGACACAACGATGAAGCCCTGTGGGAGAGGAACGAAAAGGCCGTGGACAGTGTGAAAGATCGACTCCGACGCGTCTGCGAAGCACTTGACCATGCGCAGATTCCCGATGCGGTCATCGAGGACAACGCTGTTCAGTATTGGGTTGCCCAGGTAGACCGGTCGGTCGTCCGAAATATTCAGGACGTCAATATTCTGCTCAATCGAAGCGACCTGCCTCGGGCGACTCAGGTGTTGGAAGCTGCTGGCCTCATTGATCGACACGCCGATCACATCACCATGTTTCTCGACGGCCCGAATGCCGGAGCACGCGATGCCGTCTACTTGATCTTTTCTGGCGAAAAGGTTCGCAAAGCAGATGCCTACGCGGCGTCTGAGATTAATGACGCAACGTGGTTCGAATCAGATCGAACCATCCCGCTGAAATCACTCGTGAACATGAAGCTAACGTCCTTCCGCAGAAAGGACCAAGTGCACTTGCTCAACATGATGTCGATCGGTCTCATCGACGCAACCTGGTGCAGCCAGCTTCCGGAAGAACTCAGTCAGCGACTTCAGCAGCTTCTGGATGATCCTGACGGCTGAGAGCAATCGCATCTTTCGCAGTTGCTGATTCGCAAAATTGCCGAACCGCCACGTCAACGAGTTCCGCGATCTGAGTCTGCACGTCGAACTCTTCATTCACAGGCTGATGCAGGACAGCTTCGATCATTCGGACATCCTCTTCACCAGATTGATACGTAAGACGAACGTTGCCTCGGATCTGGCAGTTCAATCCTTCCTGCTTTCCATTGGCGATGAAGTGAGGAGTCTGTGAAGGCAACGGCTTGCGAAGATCTCTGGCTCGCGCGGACTCTACGCCTTCTCTGGGCGTATCGAGCACAACGATTCGGAACAGGCCTCTCACGGCATCGGAAGTGAGATTATCGCCAATAGATGGCTCATCGACATCCTCGCCGAAACTTCGCCTGAGCTTACGATCGGCCCGTTCACGCTCATCGGCTTCTTTATCATTCTGCCGCCTACGCTCGACCCGGTCGTCGTACTCTTCTTCCTTACGTGCGATCCACTTTAGCCGATAATACTCGCTTTCTTCCTTCAGTTTTTGTCGCTGATCAAAGACGAGCTGAAACGATGTGACCTCAATCGACACTGCTGAAAGGTCGTTGCGGCTCAGGCTGGCAAAGCAATGAGCTCGAATCTGATCTTCGATCGTGGGATCAAACGCTTCCATCGGGACCATCGACATACCGTCGGGCCAGCGTCGAGGTTCCAGTGAGCCGGGATAGTAGTAACGCTCCGGGCCCGGCCGGTGATCGAGCACTTCCACCGTCGGCAGCGGCGCAGAGTTGCTGACCGGAATCACTTGTAATGTTGAAACGGCATTCATCACGATCAAAGGAGCTTCTGTCGGAGGCAACACCGGCAATTTCTGCCGATCCTTCCACGTCGCGCACCCGGAGAC
>JBKDRW010000268.1:0-16292 GCA_046341255.1 Planctomycetota bacterium | reverse complement strand
GCCTTTGAGACACCGAGGGACAATCGCTGGTATCGCCTGTTGCGGTTTGTGGAAGTGCCTTCGCGCGTCCACAAGATGCTTGGCAACTACCTGACTCAGCAAAAATTTCCTGGCAAAATCAACATCAACATGGTGCGACATCGCGAGGTGCTGGCGGGACTGATCGACAATCCGGCTTTCGCAGATGTGCCGCCGCTGGCGGATGTGAACACGAACAATCTTGAAGACGGTCCGTTTCTTGTCAGTCGCGATTATCTTGACGACTCGAATAACCCCGATGGTCGGGACGTATGGCAGGATTTTGTGAGGGATCGTGACGGCAAGCCAGTCCGAAGTTTCCAGAATGGTGTGGGCGCCCGCGACTATTTCATTCCAGGGACTCCCAATGCTCGTCCGTTCCGCGAAACGGGATTTGTCGGGACCACGCCGTCCAGCGACGATGGGCTCGATCGGACCCTGCTGCGAAGGCTGGCGGGTCGTATCGAGAACAGCAAAACGGATGGTGTCGATGACGATGGTGGTGGCAATGACGGGGATGACAACATGACGAACAATCGCCACTGGCTTGAGGCTGCGACTGACGCCAGTCATCACAATCAGCCTCATCCTTCTACGAATCCTCAGGTTCGTCATCAGATTCTTTCGAAGATCATCAACAATACAACCACCGTCAGCAATACCTTCATTGTGTTCGGGACGGCGGCCTATTTTGAAGTGGTTGAAGACTCGGCGACGGGAATGATTCAGATCGGCGGTCGCTATGATCTCAATGAGGACAAAGACAACGATCCGGCAACGAATCCGAGCGAACAGAAGTCCATCTTTGTGATTGACCGAACGGATGCCTTCCAGGCTTACGATCCGGGAACGGGTGATTTCAACTGGAGTCAACTTGTGAAGGCGTCCGTCAAGGTGAAGTAGGAAAATGCCAGTGCAGCAAAACGCTACATCCGGGGTGCAGATGGGGCGTTTTGCGGCGGGTTGTGGTTGATTACAGAGGGACGCTCGGTGTATGGTCCGAGTCTGAAGAGTCCGGGGATTTCGAATAAGGCTCAGTTTTTAGGCCCAATTTCAGAATCCACTGCATTTTTGCCGGATTTGTCACAGAATTTGCGTTACTGATCGTCATGGAGTTCACTGCATTTCACCGAGTCGGGTGAAGGCAGCGGATGAAGGGGGCAGAAGCCCCCATTATTTGGGTGGTGTCAGTTCTTCAGGCCGTGTTCTATCAAAGTCCTGCTTTTCGGGAGTCATGCTCATGCAGACACGTCGTCCAGTCACACCGTCGAAGTTCACTCGACGGGGTTTCACACTCATCGAGCTTCTGGTGGTGATTTCGATCATCGCCGTGCTTATGTCCCTGATTCTGCCCGCCGTTCAGCAGGCCCGCGAAGCCGGTCGACGCACGCAGTGTCAGAACAACCTGAAAAACGTGGGCCTCGCTGCACTCGGCTTCGCTGAAGCTCATCGAGGCGTCCTGCCGTCTTCAGGCACCTACAAGGATTTCAATACAGACGGTGATAACATTGCGAATACGGCTGAAGCGAGCCACAGCTGGGCGATTGACCTGCTGCCATACATGGATCAGCAGGCACTCTACGACCGATGGAATTTTTCGCTGCCATTCAACAACGCAGCCAACGCCGCTGTGGGCCAGTACAACCTTGCGGTCCTGACCTGTCCGAATGACAAGACCGCATCGGGTCTGAATGGTGCTCTGAGCTACGTCTGCAACATGGGCTATGGAGACACTTTGGCCGACATTACGGATCCGGCCGACCCAACGACGTTTGGTCAACTGCCACAGATCGAAACTCTGAACTGGGACGGTGTGACGGGGGTCAATCCAAATGACATTGCGGTGGCGGAAGACTCGGCGATGTTCTCTGCCTTCTTCGATCTGCCAGCCACTCAAAACACCGAGCGTAAAAGCCAGAATGTGGGCCGCATCTACGACGGTGCCGGCAACACGATTATGTTCATCGAAAATGTGAACGGTGGTCAGCAGGCTGCTGGTTCTCATACGAGTCTGCTGCCGCTGAACGGCCAGGGAACCTTTGCCGATCCTTCGCTACGAAGTTGCGGTTTCTTTGTGCCCATGACCGGTGCTGCTCCGAACAACTACATCTCCGCCCAAAATCTTGTTCCAGCACAGGCGTTTATCAACAAGTCAAAGGATGGTCCGGATGGAGATCGACCATACCCGAACGGACAGCACGTCGGAATCATTGTGGCAGCCTTCGCGGATGGCACCGTCCGTATCCTGTCTGACACGATTGATCCGGGCGTCTACACACGTCTGGTGACTCCAAGTGGTGCTCGCAAGCGTCCGGGTATCACCGGATTTGCTCCGGAAAACCCACTGAGCGACAACGACTTTTAGTCGACTTGGTTGACTTGTGCATGAGCATGACGCCTGCTGGTTTTGGCCTGAAACCAGCAGGCGTTTTCTGTTTGAGCCTCCCAGGATGCGGGGGCTTCTTTGTTTTGGTGGAATCTGGAGACCTGCCATCCGGCCTGACGGCCACCTTCTCCTGTCGAAGGGAGAAGGGACTTCGGTGGACGTGTGCTGTTCAGGGTGAGCCGACGCTCAGGTGAAGGAGTCGCGTCGCAAAATCCCGGGCGGCGGTGGGCCGGGCAAACTCTCGGATGCCGGCGGAGAGTCGATCACGCTGCGTGGAACTGGAGATCAATTCCATCAGCAATGTACGAAGTTGTGATCCGGCGTCTTCAGTCTGTTCGTCGATCATGATGGCCGCCCTGCGCTCGGCGAGGCATGTGGCATTGGATTGCTGATGATCGTTGGCCGCGTGACTGAACGGAATCAGAATCGACGGCACTCCGGCACACGATAATTCCTGCAGCGTGCCAGCCCCGGCACGAGAAATGGCGATGGTGGCCGTCGCCAGCTGCTGCGGGAGATCGGGAAGAAACGATCTGACCGAGGCCATGCGGCCATGTCGAGCATATTCGGCGGCCACCTCCGCAACGTGTGCTTCGCCCGTCTGATGGACAATCTCCCAGTCGGACGGGATCAGTCGTTCGTCAGCCAGAGCTTCAAGCGTCAGGCGATTCACGGACCTCGACCCCTGGCTGCCGCCCAGAATCAGGAGTTTTGGACGCGAGCCGTGATCCTGACGCCGGTCTGACGCGGCCAATTCCGCAATGGCCGCGCGAACCGGGGTTCCGGTCACGAGGATTTCTCCCGGCCAGCGTTCCGAGTATTCAGAAAGGAACGGCAGACCAGCCTGCGTCAGAATGGCGAATCGCGCCAGCATGCGAATGGCCTGCCCCGGAACGACATTCTGCTCCATCAGTGTGATGGGGATGTGCCGTCGATGCGCGGCGTAGACTCCGGGCAGACTCGCCATCGCACCGCAGCCGATCACGAGATGTGGTGCGAAGGATTGCAATCGTTTCCTGGCTCGGAGATACGCCCGCGAGACGCCCGGAAGCATAGCCAGTCTGGATAGATTTCCGTGGCTTCGAGGAATGGCGATATACGGCTCGACAGCCACACGGCCGGCCACCGGTCTGGATGCCATGCCTGAGTCTGCAGGATCCGGCGCAGTTGTTGGCCATCCGACAGAAGCCAGGACATGCGCATCAATGGGTCTGCGGCTGGTCAGAAACAGAGCGGCTGTATCCGGATGCTGTTTCAGGATCTCCTGAACAACTGCGATCGCAGGAAATAAATGACCGCCGGAGCCGCCTCCGATCACGGCTACTCGAAGTTGGGACATCGTGGAGATCAGCCTTCGCAAAACTCGCTGACACCATCAGCGGAAACAACCAGCAGTCTCCGTGTCAGCGGATGATGCATGGTCGCGAAGTCCTCGTTGACTCGGAGCCGAACCTGTTCGATCAGTTCACGATCCTTCATCGTCACGGCGACAAAAAAATCCCGGTTCGGAACTCCGATCAGCAATTCCGGACCGAACAGATCTCTCAGTCGTCCGTGAAATCCGGGATCCAGAATACGTGAGGAGTTGTAGGCATCGGGTTTGATGGGCATCAGCATCCGTGGATCATCGTCATCTCCCACCATCGTGACTTCCAGAGGATTTTCGGAGGCGTACCGCCGCAGGTTGTCCAACGCGATGTCGTGCAGTTCATCCGAAGTGATGCTCCAGCTGTCCAGCATCTGTTGCAGGACAAATCGATACGACTCAGCTTCGTCGACGACATATCCGACGGACAGCCCCCCGACCCATGCGGTACGAACGCGATCTTCGGTCCGAGACTCGTCGTCGCCGGACAACATCGGAAGAATGCGTTCACGCACTTCGTCCAGAGTTGGCAGCAATTGTTCGGGACTTAACTCCTGCATGCGGACAACAGTGGTCAGTCCGGGCAGAACAATCCGGCGGAAGTGAGTCGGCTGCTGGAGATACATGCGATAAAAATTGGAGAGCCCGATTTCCGAATGCCCAAGTCGCAGCGAAAATCCTCGCGCAACAGATGCCTGGAGCAGCGGAAAGTTCTGCCGGGCCAGGTCCAGCACATTTTTCATGAACACATCCGGTGGCCATGCAGGCTGCTGCGAAACCTCAAGGCTGGACAGAATTTGTTCACAGAGATTCAGAAAGCCCAGATCAATCGGCCGTCGATCAGCAGACTGCAGAGTCGCAACGATCGTGAGTCGACCCTGTCGCAATGTCCACAGTCGCCACTGATAATGAATCCGCCGCTGGAAGATTCTGGCCAGCCAGCAGCCGGTCGCGGGACGTCGAGACAACCCCATCCACACTTCGTTCGGAACCTCGGTCCTTAACGGGGGCTGAGGTTGAAGTGACACCACCTGCGGGAACAGCAATGCAAGGTCGGGAGAAGGTTTCCGATGCTCGGAAGCTGAATCTTCCCACCAGGTCACGATCGACAAGGTCGGAGGAGATGGCGGAGCAAACCTGTCGTCTGCCGGTTGTTCTTGAGGCGAGGATCCGGAAAACGCGGGCCTCAGTCCTTCAGAGACTTTGCCGGTGTGGATGATTTCGATCAACGTCTGGTTCTGGCGAACTTCCACATCATCAGGACAGCGGAACGTGAACCAGTTTGCCGGCCCACGGCACAGTCGCCATGAGTCAGAGCCTGGTTTTGATCTGCCATCGAAATCCGACATGTCAGTGTCTTCCGGTCCCTTAAACTCTGGGCAGTTTATCGGCTTCGGGGGCGTATTGGCAAGAAGCGGCAGGCAGCGTCCCGCAAGGCTCGGAAAAACGGCCCGAGATGCGGACACAACCGACCGGGTTTCATGTGATGCAGATGCCCGATCTGGTGGTATTTTCGCGGCTTCGAGTTGACAATGAAGCCGCTCGGTTTCGCACTCCACTGTCGCCGTGGTCAGTGATCCGGTTCAGCGTACCGCAGCATGCTTCTGAAGCGAGAGCTCTTCTATGGCCACCCGACGATTCGTGATTCTGGAACATGATCATCCCTTCTGGCATTGGGACTTTCTGGTTCAGGGTGAGGCGATGGCCGCAACATGGCGTCTGATGCGAGAGCCCTGCCTCGGCGAACCCATTTATGCGGAACGCTTGGCTGATCATCGACTGATGTACCTGGATTATGAAGGGCCGGTATCGAACAATCGAGGCCATGTCCGCCGTGTGCTCAGTGGTGACGTGACATCGGAGATGTTTCCCGAAGATCCCGGGGTGGAACGCGTGCTGACGCTGGGAGCTCAGAACTTTGCGTCCCGCGTTGTCGTGTTTCACACTCAGGACGGACGCTGCTTTTTTCAGTTCTCCTGAGGCTCGGCAAACATTGGTTTCGGAAAAACCATTCGATTCGGATTGTGAAATCAATCGATGGCACATCCGGCAACGCCGGAAGGATGTGCCATCAGCAGGTTCCGTAGCTCCCAGGATGACCTGTCGATTTGAGTCCGCCGGTGTGCGGTCCGCATAACCCGCAAGGTTTCACTGACTGGACGACCGGCCGAGAAATCCCCTGCGCGGAGGTGTGATCGTTCAATGCACGCACGGCGAATCACCGAATTGTCCGACAGAGCCGTTCTGTTCGTTCCGTCGAACATATTGAGCACAATCAGAAGATCTGTTCTCTGCAGCAGATTCTGCCGCTCGGTATCGCGAACGGCCTTCGTGCTTTCCTGCGGTTGTACCAATGTGGTGCGTCGATGTGTCGTGTCGTCGAATCCTCAAGTGTCAACAGCGAGGGCTTTTTGAGAGCTCTGGCGATGCTCGCAGTCCTGACGGTCTTGTCAGGTGGGGCGCTGGCCGCTGATTCGTCCGTCACTCTGGCCGATCCTGCCGTGACCATTCGACGATCGACATCGTGGCTCGATTCATTGCGTTCTTCCGGCCGTAGTGCGGATGTCAGGAGTGGTGGTGATGAACTGCTTGGGGATCGGTCACTGACAACACCCATCAGTCAATCTGCCGATGGGGCGGGTGCGGACGCGTTTGAGGATGTCGCCGTTCCACTGGGTGAACCTGCTGAGCCGATCGATTCACTCGGGCCGGTCCAGACGCCGGATGCGGATGTGTTCGGCAGTCCGCCCGCGAGCGAATTCCCCGAATCGACGATTGAAGACCGCGCACAGTCTCGTCCGCCTATGTCACCCGATCGCGTGTTTTCTCAGGATTGCGGTCGAAGTCTTTGCTGGCAATTGCTTCCCAACGGGTTGCTCTACAAAACGTACCTTGCCGGGGAAAAGGAACCACGCATGCAGTTCGTACGCGTTTACGACCGCGTCTCGAAACAATCATACGACGACGCGGTGCTCGGAGGACGACTTGGCATCCTGCGGCATGGCACGAAGGGAGCGATTGATCCTCAGGGGTTCCAGCTTGATCTTGAAGGAGCCGTCTTTGCTCGCGTGATGCCAGAGGAGGACAGCACGCCTCTGGCTGGTTCAGATTATCGGGCAGGCCTTTACGGAACGTGGAGGAACGATCGGCTTTCGTATCGTTTCGGATATTATCACATCAGTTCCCATGTGGGTGATGAGTACCAGATTGCGAATCCGGGTTTTGTCCGGGCGAATTATGTCCGGGATTCCGCACTGGCTGGTCTTGCGTATGAGACGACACTGACAAGTCGCATCTATGGGGAAATGGGATACGCCGTCGGCCATGAAGGCGGTGCAGAACCGCTTGAGTTTCAATATGGTGCTGAATATACGCCGGTGGCAAGGACTGTGGCCACAGGTGCTCCGTTTGTTGCGGTGAACCGACACCTTCGCGAAGACTTTGATTTTGCCGGCAGTTGGAACATCGCTGCCGGATGGGGCTGGATGGGGCCCCAGACAGGGCGCCGGCTTCGACTGGGCGTGAACTACTACCGAGGTCCCTCCCTGCAGTGGGTATTTCTGGATCAGCGCGAGGAACTGGTTGGCGGTGGTGTCTGGATTGACTTCTGATTTCCCCGGCTGATTCAGCCTCCCAGTCCGCCGCCGAGGCTTTCGGGCAGTAGCTGAATCACGTGGCCCACAGCACCGGATCAGGACATGCTCAGTCCGGAGGGGCGAGACTGGAGCTGTTCGGCAAGTCGTGGCATCAGGCCATAGGCGATGGCCAGAAGTTTGATCGGATGAATGGTGGGAATGGAGCTTTCCTGTTCCATCTGCATTCGGCAGCTGCTGCAGTCGGTCACTCCTGCCACGGCATCGATGGTCTTCATCGTCTGAATCAGGGGCTGTCCGATGTCGAGTGACTGTCTGAAATTCTCTGCTGCAAGGCCGAAGGTCCCGGCCATCCCTGTGCAGCCTTTTTCGATCTCACTGACTTCCAGCCCGGGAATCAGCCGCAGCAGGTCAAGCATCGGCTGACCCTTCTGCAGCGCTTTGACGTGGCATGGCGTATGCCACGCGACTCGCATTTTCAGCGGTGACAGATCACGACGCAGCTTTCCGCGTCGATGCAGATCCATCAGAAACGAGCCCGCATCGACGGTCTGTTGGGCTACGATTGCCGCATCATTGCTGCCGACCAGCAGGGGATACTCTTTGGTCAGACACACGGCTGCGGATGGTTCGGTACAGACGATCGGGTACCCTTCCCGTGCGGGTTCGATCAATTCACGAATATTTTGTTCGGCCACGGCTCTGGCAGCCGTCATATCACCGACCGACACCATGCTCATTCCGGAGACCGTTTGTGCCGACGGAATGTAGACTCGTAATCCATTATGTTCGGCGATGCGAAAGAATGCCTCTGCGAGATCGGTATCGTGGTGATTCGCAAAATAGTCGACGAAGTAGACAATCGTGGGCCTGGGACTGCCCGGGTTTGCCACATTGTCGTCCCGTCGCACTCGACCGGAGTGCAGAAACGGGATGCGAGCATAGCGGGGCAGGCGACGTTCAGCCGCGAGACCGACAAAGCGCTGAAGTGCTTTCCGGAACAGTGAATTGCGAAGCAGGGGGTTGCTCAAAAAGGAAAATCGTGACGCCACGCGAGCATAGGTATGCACGCGGGACAGCAGCCACGAAGTCTTTGGCAACCCATTCACCAGGACCTGCTGAGCCCGCGCCTCGAGCACAAGATGGGGGATGTTCACTTCCGACGGGCAATCGAGCTCACACTGTTTGCAGTTGAAGCAACTCTGGAGAATGCGAGCCGACTGCGGGTCGGTCAGGAGTTCGGTTGCGTGATCAACACACAGACTGCGACGCAGCAGATCGGCCTTGGCTCGAGGAGTCAGTTCCTCGTCGGGCTCGCTGGTGACAAACGGACACATGCGTGCCGGAGCGACCTGGACGCGACACGAGGCACAGCCGTTGCATCGCACGGCCGCATCGGCAGCTTCGTCGGCCGTCCACGCCAGCTGCATCACCGGAGGCAACACACCGTCGGCGACCGGGAGTCGTGTTTTTCGAAGATATCGGACCGTCAGCTGGGGATCGTTGCTGATGATTTTGTCAGGGTTCATCAGTCGATGAGGATCAAACAGGTCCTTCAGCTGCTGAAATGCCTTGTAGAGCGGGCCATATTGAGTGCGAATGAAGGCCGTTCGAGACAGGCCGTCGCCATGTTCTCCGGAGATCGTTCCTCCCACATCCTTGACGTGACGGTAGAGGTCTCGGGCAATCGCTTCCAGGCAAGTCTCATCACCCAGACTGGGCACGGGAAGAATGGGTCGAAAATGAACCTGGCCGGATGCTGCGTGAGAATACAAAGTCGCGGTGACTTCATGCTTCTGGAACACTTTCTGTGCGGCCACAAGAAATTCGGCCAGCCGCGCAGGAGGGACAGCCACATCTTCGACGAACGGCAGCGGTCTGGAAGCTCCTTTCAGGCTGGCGAGGAAGGACACCACCTGAGACGGCAACGCCCACAGAAGTTCCACATCTTCATAAGTGGTCGCTTCACGGGTGATCTGGAACTCAATGCCATGATCGATCAGGACTCGCTGAGACGCTGCGAGACGATCTCGAATCTCGGTCTCGCTGCTGCCGGGGAATTCGACGATCAGACCGGCTTCAGCATCCTTCAGAATCATGTCTCGAAAACGCAGGTCGGTCCCGCGACCGAGGCTCAGCAGTCGCCGATCCAGCAGATCGCAGGCACTTGGCTCGAGTGGCAGCAGGATCTGCATGGCATTCACCGCGTGCTCGAGCGTCGGAAACATCAGCATGGCCGCGGAACGAAACTGCGGGATCGGAAGCGTGTAAAGAGTCGCCTCCGTCACTATTCCCAACGTGCCTTCCGAACCCACAATCAGACGCGGCAGATCCAGCATCTCTCCCTGGCGAATTCCGCGGAGCATGTATCCACAGCAGTTCCTCAGCAGCGGCGGCTGATACTGGCGAATCGTGTCGTCAAATTCCTGCAGTAACGTGTCCAGTCGTGACAATAGATCCGCGCGGCGAGTGGCTGGGGTCAGGGACGACAGTCGTGACACATCCGACCGAACCGAAAAACTACCCCCTGTGCCTGATGGTGACACATCCACAACGCTGGGGACGGACTCGGTGTCTCGTCGAATCGGCTCGCGACCCAGTTCCAGACGCTGTCCACCAGACAGAACGCATTCCACACTTTTCACATGATCTCGCGTCGAACCGATCCGGATGGCGTGAGATCCGGCCGCGTCGACACCAATCATGCCACCGACCGTCGTGATGCGGCTGTTCGAAGGGTCCGGTGCAAAATAACGACCATGCTCCCGCAACGCACGATTCAGTGGATCTCGCACGACACCCGGCTGCACACGAACGGTGTCCCCGTCGATTCTCAGGATCTGATTCATGTGCCGGGAGAAGTCCACGACAATTCCCGGCCCGATGGCGCCGCCAGCAATTCCGGAGCCGGCTCCGCGCGCAATCAGCGGAATGCCGTTGTCTGCCGAATAGGCCGCCAGACGCTCCACATCGCGTGTGTGCCGCGGAAACGCGACAGCGATCGGTTCGATTTCATAGAGACTTGCGTCATTGGAATACATCGACACCGCAGCACGATCGACACGAAGTTCGCCATCGATCGCATCGGTCAGATCTTCAAGGAGTCGTCGACGCAGTTCTTCCACAAATGCACGCCAGAAAAAATGGCCGCCAGCCCTTCAGCAGGCTGCCAGCACGGGCAGACGCAGTCAGCCGGAACCTGTCTGCCGCAAACGCTGCTGACGATAGCGTTCTTCCGTCTCAAGGTCGAACGTGGGATGCTCATCCTGCATCGCAGTTTTCCGATGTCGTGCCTTGCAACGGTAACAAACGAGCATATCCCCCATCCTGGAGTACAGGATCATGTCGATCAGGCCGGCTCCCATGAGGATGGCAAGGGCGAGGACAGGCATATACATCGCCCACGCAATAATGCTCAGCATGGCTGCGGTTCCCGCCATGATCAGGCCCAGTCCCGGCGGAAAATCCTTCTGTCGCCAAAGATCTTCACATCCGCAGATCCGACATCGCACAAGATGACCGCCCTGAAAATCATTCGTCCCTTCATCCCGTGTCCAGTGGCAGTGGTTGCAACCCACTTTCGATTCCGACGGATCCGGAACCGTCAGCATTCTTCGCTGACAGGATGGGCACTGAAAGATAATGTGTGTTGTCATGAGATGACTTTCTCCTGTTTCGCCGGAGACCTTTTCTGAACAATCGTCCTGACGCCGGATCCGAACGTCGTCTGCTGAGTAAATCGCAGTGAGCAGCCCGAATCACCGAAAAGTCGTCGCCCGTCCTCTCTCTCCGGTGAATTCCGTGTCTGGAACATATGATTGTTTCCGGGGCGAGGGGGAAGGGCGAGCGGAATGCGATACAGCAGGGCTGTTCTCATTCGATCTCCTTGTCACTCTGGCACTCCATTGAAATCTGCCGTCTCTCCCGGAACGGCCCACCGCGAGCTAGTAGGGAAGACTCAGCGTCCGTTCGATCAGGGTTGCCGACATTTCGCCCATGAAGACCAGAATCAGGGCCGCGAACAGAACGCCGGTGGCCGACTGAGTGTTTCGATATTTCAGAATCCGCGCCACGACAAATGCCGTGGCCAGCGGTACAGCCATACTGCCGATCCATCGGACGATCAGCCAGAGCGTGAGAGTTGTGTCTGTCGAGGGCCAGCGGAAATGCACCAGCACAATCACCGTGGCCAGCAGTCTCGCCAGTCCGGCAAAGAACAGAGCGCGTGTGAACCACGTCAGTGGCTGAATCGACATCGCAGGAGTCGTCAGGTACCAATGGCCCAGCAGCATCCCCGTCAGTGTCGCGCCAAGAACAGCGGCCGACGAGGCCTCTGACAGGAGTTGCAGCCATGCGGGCACCTGTTTCACCATGACCACCGCATGCAGTCCCAGAGCCGCAAGAGTCAAGGCCCCGAGACTGTAGATGCAGGCATTTCCCGGGACACGCCGGCCGAGCTTCCAGAAAATATGGCCAGCGTAGGCGATGACGGCAGCCGCCACATTCATGCCACGCAGCCATCTGAGCACCTGCTCTGCGTCGCCGGATTCTGCAGGGCTTGCAGAACCCGCGCCGCCCGTCAAAGTTGCAGGCTCCAGAGTCAGCACGAGCAGAACTGTGAGTCCCAGCACGACAAGCATCTGAATTCGAAAGAAGCCGTCCGTGACATCGCGACGAGGCATCAGCAGCCACATCAACACGATTCCTGCGACCAGCTTCAGGACAAACAACGCCACCATGAACAGGTTCCAATTGCCACAATTCCATGGATCTTCACACGCCGCGATGGCTGACAATCAGCCGGACTTCCCATGAATCAATGCCATCGCTTCTGCTCGACTTCCGATGTTGTTCCTCAGCAGCCCGCGAACCGCACTTGTCACCGTCAGAGCCCCGGGTTTTTTTACGCCTCGGATGGTCATGCAGGTGTGTTCCGCTTCAATGACAACAATCACGCCCTTCGCATTCAGTTCAGATTCAATCAGATCGGCAATCATATGTGTCATTCGTTCCTGCACCTGCGGACGACGGGCCACTTCGTCGACAACGCGTGCCAGTTTGCTCAACCCCGTGACTTTTCCACGAGGGATATATCCCACATGGGCTTTGCCCATAAACGGCAGCAGGTGATGTTCGCACATGCTGTTGAACGAAATGTCTCGCACAAGCACCAACTCGTCATATTGCTCTTCGAACACCTTCTGGAGATGTCGACCGGGTTCCAGATGCAGCCCTCCAAAGATTTCGGCATACATCCGAGCCACACGGGCAGGCGTCTCTTTGAGACCATCGCGATCCGGATCCTCTCCGACGGCCAGCAGAATTTCGCGAACGGCGGCCTGGATCCGGAGCTGATCCACCACTCGATCTTCAGGCGGGATCCCCGCGGCAGCAAGAATGTTGTTGATGTCAGGCATAGGTCGCGTTGTTTTCATGAAATGCTGGTGTTGGCAGACGGACCAGATGTCGCACAACTGACGGGCTGCCGTCGGCTGAGTTCGTGGCGAATCTGACCCTACGGTCCGGATTCTAAGGTTCACAGGACGTGCGGAAACCTCCGAGCCTCGGGTTTTGCCGGATCGTGACACATTAGCAGGCAGATTGCCGATCTTTCCGATTCCTGACAATCCCGCTGACGGAGTCACGCAGTTCCCAGGGCGCTTTTGCCCTGATTTTCGCGACCTGTCCTTGATTGGAGCGGAGACGTGAGATCGATACACTCGCACCACGGTCAGCAGTGTCTGCGGACGATCAGGAAAACGCTGTCCGAAAGGTTGGTCCGAAACGACCGTCTATGATGCGATACCACAGAATGTGGTTTCATCGCCGCCATGCCCATGAACGATCTGTCACCGGTCAGGAGAACGCCATGTGTCGAAGACGTTGCTTGTGCCTTGTTCTGTTGGTCACTGCGGGGTTTTCTTCCCTCGCCTGCGCTGAAGATCCGAAGGTGGGAGATGTCAGGCAGGTCACTCTGGGTGCCGATGTGATTCTTGAATCGGTTTATATTCCGCCCGGGGATTTCATGATGGGCAGCACGCCTGCGGAAAAGGCCTGGGCCACGGGCCTTGAAGGCGGTGCTCAGGCGGGCACGGAGCGCGAATCGTATGAAGGAGCCAATCCGCGGCCGATGAAAGTGTCCGACGGATTCTGGATGGGTCGAACCGAAGTGACGGTCGGGCAGTTTCGACAGTTTGTCGCTGAGTCGGGCTATGTGACGGATGCTGAGAAGCCTGGCGGAAAGACGCAGTGTTTTAATCCGGAATGGAAGAGTTACCACCTGACCACCTCTGTCACTCATCCGTGGGAGCCAATGGCCGGAAAAAGCTGGAAAGACCCCAACTTTCAGTTTCCGCTGCAGGATGGTTTCCCGGTCGTCTGTGTCAGCTGGTTCGATGGGAGAGCATTCGGAGCATGGCTGACGGCTCGTGAACGCAGGGCAGGTCGACTGCCGGATGGCTATGAATACCGGCTGCCGACAGAGGCTGAATGGGAATACGCCTGTCGAGGCGGGCGAAAAGACAGTTCGTACTTCTGGTGGGGCAATGAACTGATGGACGGCGAAGGTCGTTTCAATATTTCGGCCGTGGATTTTCTTCCGGATCGAAAACAGAAGTGGCCTCTCAGCAGTGCGCCGTGGAGTGATGGGTTTTCATTTGTTTCGCCCGTGGATTATTACGGCGAACGGGGACGAAATGGCTTCGGAATGGCCGACATGTGCGGCGGTGTATGGGAAGTCGTGTTGGATCATTTTGATCCGAAGGGCGGTCATGAAGAGCTTCTGGTGACCTCTGAGAACTATCGCCCGGTCTGCCGAGGCGGCAACTATTTTGACGTGCCGGGAAACGCACGTTGCGCTGTTCGACTGGGACTTGCCGGACCTCGGTACTCAGATTCTCGCGATGGTTTTCGAATCTGCCTCGGCCCCGTTCGAACAGTCACATACACCGACGGTCAATCGTTACCGCTCACTCCGTGAACTCAACTGCGGTCGTTGTTCACTGTGTGAGCAGCACGCATTTCCTGCACTTCACAGCGGGAAGCATCTGGTTTCAGCTGAACCCACGGGACCCGAGACATCGCCACGATGTGCCACTGAACGGATCGTTGCATCACGATCGCGACAGCAGACGCTGAATTCCATGCGGAATCAGGGTTTTTTACTGTGTGTGGCGATCCGCTTTAAAAACCGTAAGGTCACACCAAGGAATACGGCTTCGCCCAGTCTTGGAAAAACATCCCGGAACAGAAATACAGGACGAAGCCAGGGAAAGTTGATGATCACCTCAGGCGGCGCTGTGTGAATGGCTTTTTCAATGGCCGCAGCGACGGCTTCCGCAGTCGTCCCACCGAGCATTGCCGGAGCCTTCTTGCCGGTTGCTTTGACCATCTCATCGTAGATTCCACCATTTGTCGCGAAGCCCGGACAGATCACCGTCGACAGAATGCCATCGTCGCGAAGTTCGCCACGAAGTGCCTGGGTAAATGCAATCAGCCCAGCCTTTGTCGCACCGTAGACCGCGCCGTAAGCGGGGCCATGTTTTCCGGCGATCGATCCCAGATTCACAATCCGACCGAACTTTTGTTTCCGCATGACAGGGACGACGACGCGGGTCAGCAAAATGGCTCCGGTCAGGTTTGTCTCGATCGTCTGTGCGATATTCTCTACCGCCAGTTCATCAATCGGGCTGAAGCATTCGATGCCGGCATTGTTGATCAGCACATCAATGCGTCCAAACCGATCGACTGCCGCGGCCACCAGTTTGTCCAGCGCGTTCGGATCGGACACGTCGGTCGGTACCGAGAGGCATTCGACACCCTGAGCAATCAGTTCGGTCTCGAGTGATGCCAGCTTATCAGCCGAACGCGCGGCCAGCACAAAACGATGCCCCTGTCTGGCGAGCCGCTGAACCGTAATCCGTCCAATCCCGGCAGACGCACCGGTGACGAGAATGACCAGAGATGATGGAAAACCAGACTTCATAGTGTGTTGAGTCACTGCGGGAAGGTGGCGATCGAGGCAGGCCGCGTGGGAGTGTAGCGCATGAGTGAACTTGTGGATACAGAAAGTTGCGAGTTCTGACCGACGTGGCAGGAATTCGGGCAGCGACCAGACGTGCTCGCGATGCGTCAATACGACCAGTCGGTCGACAACCTGAGTGCATCCGCATTGCGGCTGAAGATCCGGAATGTCGAAGTGCAGGGGCTCGACGAAATCCCTCCGTCGCGGGCAGTACGCGTTGTTGTTCTTCCTTGTCTGTCCTGATCAGGGAGAGATGATCCGCGTTTATTGACGAGACAGAGCCTCGTCCAGATTAAGAATTGCGAGACAGACAGCAGCAAATGCTGCGTGCTGCTCGGACGGGATGGAGTCAGCCCTTGTCGATTCACCCACGCTGAGGAATTTCAGCGCGGCGTCTCTGTCTGTCGTGAACCGAGCCAGCTGTTTGTCATAAGACCGGCGAAGCACTTCGAGATCGAGTTCTGACGCAGAGCGGCTGACAATGCGACGAAATGCAAGCTGCAACTGCTCCTCCAGCGTCGGGGCCTGAGTCAGACATTGCTCCGCGAGCACTCGAGCTGCTTCGACCCACGTGGGGTCGTTCAGCGTGGTCAGAGCATGCAGTGGAGTGCTGGTGGGACTCTGTCGGACCCGACACGCCTGTCGGTTGGACGCATCAAACATGTTGGCTGGTGAAACAGTCCGCCGCCAGAACGTGTAAAGACTGCGGCGATACAGGTCCGATCCGTGGGATGCGGGGTAGGTGAAATCCCGCTCTTTGGTAATGGCCAGCGATTCCCAGATCCCGTCAGGCTGATACGGATACACGGGCACTCCGCCAATTCGATCATTCAACAGCCCGCTTCCTGCCAGCGCCCAGTCGCGAAGCAGCGGCGAGGGCATGCGAACCCGTCGGGCTCGAGCGTA
>JBKDRW010000267.1:0-3173 GCA_046341255.1 Planctomycetota bacterium | reverse complement strand
TCAACGCAGATCGTCGCCTGCAGGCGATCGATGCTCTGGAACGTGGCGACACCCGACAGACAGGCCATGGGAGGTCTCGTGGTGGACATCCTCGACAGGGGCGACCACGTCACAGGAATCCTCGCCGCGATCAAGGACAACGGTAGGGCGCTGTCACGGCCTCGCATGGTGCTGATCGACGAGGCGGGATGGCATTCATGATGCTTCAGCAGGCGTGGATAGGGCGAGGTCCGCGGCAGTTGCGTGCAGTGTTCGGGAGAGCGTGGCGTTCTCAGGATCTGGACAGGCCGAGAAATCCGCCATTTCATTGAACATGCTCCCGAATTCGAGGCTGATTTGCCTGGTCGGAAAGCCTCAGTTACTCTCCGAGCTAGAATCCGTCAGAATGGGGAATCGTGTCTGGCGGAGCGACTCTCGGGGGTGGCGCCGGGTTGTAGCAGGGACGGAGAATCTGGTCTCCGTTGGCTCGATCTCTGGCGAGTTTTGAAAAGAGCATGTGTTCATCATCGCCAGTCGCCCTAATGGAAAGAAAAAAGAGAGCATTCAACTCTCGGTGAACGAATGAGCGAACCATCTGACCCATCTCAACAGAAGTCACCCGCACAGAAGTCGGACGGTTCCGGCGGCGGCGATCCTCGGCGATTTCTTTCCAGTCCCACGTTGTTGGTTCTGATTCTTGTCGCGATTGGACTGGCCGTTTTTGCGTACAGCAGTTCGGCTTTCAATTCCGGCTCCACGGTTCCGTATTCGTTTTTCTTTCAGCAACTGCAGCAGGGGAAAGTCGACACGGTAATTTTCCAGGGGACGCGGCTGACCGGAAAATGGAAGTCGATTCCGACCGAGGTGCCTCCGGGATTTGAAGGGAAACTCGCTCAGGAATTCAACACGGGATTGCCACCGGAATCTTCGTTCGATGCTCAGCTCCTGCCAGAGCTTGACAAACAGGGCATCAATTATGGATTCGCGGAGGTTCGTGTTGTCAACAGTCTTGAGATTCTCAGCTGGCTCATTATGCCGCTGATGTTGATGATGATTATCTGGACGATCATGCGACGATCATCAGATCCGTTTGGCAGCGGAGGCATGATGGGAGGATTTATTCGAAGTCCAGCCAGACGTTTTGAGAAGAGTGAGAAAACGGTCACGTTCAACGATGTGGCGGGATTGAAATCCGCGAAGCAGGATCTTCAGGAGGTGGTTGATTTTCTGAAGAACCCGAAACGCTTTTCCCGACTTGGTGCCAAGATTCCAAAGGGCGTTCTGCTGGTGGGCCCTCCCGGTACCGGGAAGACGCTGATGGCTCGAGCCACGGCTGGTGAAGCGGGCGTGCCATTCTTCTCAATCAACGGTTCTGAGTTCATTCAGATGTTTGTTGGCGTGGGAGCGACGCGAGTTCGAGATCTGTTCAAAACGGCTCGCGAGGCCGCTCCCTGCATCATCTTCATCGATGAAATCGATTCCGTCGGCCGCGTCCGTGGTGCGGGTGTCGGTGGTGGCCACGATGAACGCGAGCAGACACTGAATCAGATTCTGAGCGAAATGGACGGCTTCAGTCAGGGCGAGACCGTGATTGTGCTGGCGGCCACGAATCGTGCCGATGTGCTGGACCCGGCACTGCTGCGACCGGGACGTTTTGATCGCCATGTGACCGTTGATCTGCCAGCGCGTGATGGACGTCTCGGAATTCTTAAGGTGCATACTCGCAAGGTTCCACTTGCGGATGATGTGGACCTCGATCAACTGGCGCGAACGACCATGGGCTATAGCGGAGCCGAGCTGGAAAAGCTGGTCAACGAAGCCGCCATCAAGGCGGCTCGTGAAGACAAACGGGCCGTGGAAATGAAGGATTTTCTCTACGCTCAGGATATCGTCACGATGGGAGCCCCTCGAGACGAACAGATGGATCAGAAGGAAAAGACTCTGACCGCCTGGCACGAAGCCGGACATGCCATCCTGGCATGGGCGCAGGAAGGGATGGACCCGGTTCATAAGGTCTCCATCATTCCCCGCGGCCGATCGCTGGGTGTTACCCAGTTGATGCCTGAGAGCGAAGTCAACAATTATGGCGAGAAGCGTTTGAAGGCACGGATCGTCATGACGATGGGCGGTCGTGCGGCCGAGAAAATCGCGTTTAACGAGTACTCCGCCGGAGCTCAGGGCGATATCGCACAGGCGACTCAGATCGCACGTCGGATGGTGGCCAGCTGGGGAATGTCCGAAGTGATCGGGCCCGTCGCTTTTCGGCAATCCGAGGAACATCCGTTCCTCGGCAAAGAGATGCATACCTATCGGGAGTTCAGCGAAGAGACGACCCGGTTGATTGACATGGAAGTACAACGGATTATCAAGGAATCCGAGCAGCGGGCGATGGAGTTGCTGAATCAGTATTCTGATCAGCTCAGAGCACTTGTCGACGCATTGCTCATCGTGGAGGACCTCGAGCGTGACGATGTCACCCGAATCCTCGGTGATCCACCGTTCAGGAAAGAGGGCGAGGGTGCATCGCCTGAAGTCAACTCCTCAGAGTCCTGATGGCATAGATCGGGTCTCGGTTGCTTCGAAATGGCGAGGGTCAATGGGGCTGTCGCTCAGGACACTGAGCATCGCGTGCTGACGTCGATGTCCTGCTCACCGTCAGTGTTGGGTTTTGCTGCTGACACACCGTTATTGTCGGAAA
Source organism: Planctomycetota bacterium (assembly GCA_046341255.1). Lineage (GTDB taxonomy): Bacteria > Planctomycetota > Planctomycetia > Planctomycetales > Planctomycetaceae > SXXK01. Next base: position 496 of record JBKDRW010000267.1, on the reverse strand, counting down.
TGACCCGAGTCTCTGGATGTCGCTCACGGGAACGCTGTGCGGGTTGGATTGTTCGCACATTCTGGCGAAGGCAAGAAGAGACGCTGCTGGGGTCAGCTGAAAACGCGGCTGGTAGGCTCTTATTGCACGCACCTGAATTCGTCAGCGGAAATCGACCATGCCCGAAGGTGCCGAGATGTGGCCGTGATTGGATACACGAAACCCTGGCAATGCAGGCAACCCAATAAAAAACGGGTTTCTGAGCAAAACCCAGAATCCCGTTCAGTGGACGATATTGGACCACAACACCAATGGAAAACATTGGGGAAACAGTGTCGGGGCTCGGTGGTGGAGCGCCGGGTGGTGCAAAGTGGGGTGAGATTCGGGGGTTGATTGCTCGGTGCGACGATCTTCCGGCGGGGGTCCGGGACGCGGTGTTAGCGATGGGAGATGGTGCCGTGGTGGGACTGGTTGGTGGGGTTTCGTCTGGGGTTAGCGGGTCCGATCGGTCGGCTGG
>JBKDRW010000266.1:0-6150 GCA_046341255.1 Planctomycetota bacterium | reverse complement strand
TCCATGTGGTCCATGGTGGCACCACCGTCGCCACCCTTCACTTCGCGAATCTTGTGAATACGGCCACAGTAGAACAGGATTCGCTCGGTCAAGGTGGTCTTCCCCGAGTCGATGTGGGCCGAAATGCCGATATTGCGAAGTCGGGAAATGTCAGTCATGTTCGAAACGATCCTCAGTGAAAAAACGAAACGGTTGGAAAATCAAGACCACCAGCGCTGAGAGGATCGGGGAGGGCGATTCCTGGAGAGAACTCCAACGGAAAATGCTCGACCGGCCTGGGTCTGCAACACGCGAAGACGATGTCGCATGGAGATTCGGGTCACTTCGAAGACTCAGATCCTCAGGAAAATTCTCACCGAGAACCCGGCCAACCAGGGACACCAAAACGTTCTGCCGGATCCGTCTCACGGGTTTCGGCAGGATGCAGACTGAACTCTCTGGGCGACTTCGGAAATCCTTCCTTAGCAGCCAAAGCGCACACTTGTTCATTATCTCGATTGATGAGATTGCGGATGGTATCGACGCTTTTTGCGGTTCGAAAGTGGAACCTGTTGGAATTTCGCCCCGTTTCCCACGTTTCCTGACAGTTCGTTGAGAATTGTTGCGGCACCTGAAGTGGTTGGAATTGCAGGGAAGGGGATCGCCCGTTCTTGTCGGGCATTCACAACCTGAGTGTTTACTGCATCCCGGATGTCGTCGGCGGACGAGTGATTTCCATGGCATGCAGGCGATTTTCGGGGTGCTTCCTCGGGATCTGATGCAGTCTGGTCGGAGCGTGGAGGTTTGTCGATCCGTTGCCATCGCGAATCCGGAGGCGGCGACCGTTTGCGAACCGAGGCAGACTTGTTTCAACGGAGGGTTCCACTACGTTTCATATGGATGCGTTGTTTACATCCGGCTCGCTTGTCGAAGATCTGCGAGTCCGTCTCTGTCGACGAGTCTTTGCTGGCGATTCGGGAGCGCGTGATGGCGAAGTCGAGGTCTCTGTTTGGTCCGGACGACGAGCGGTTGGAGATTGAGTCGCTGCGCGATCAGCTTGAGCGGCACAACCGTCTTTATTACGTCGACGCTCGTCCGGAGATCACGGACCGTGAATACGATGCGTTGATGGCCCGCCTGATCGAACTGGAAGCACGTTTTCCGCAATATGACTCTGAAAACAGTCCGAGCCGCAAAGTGGGTGGTGCTCCGATTGATGGTTTTCAGCAGGTCAATCATCGACTGCCGATGTTGTCCATCGACAATGCCTTTGAAGAGCGGGAGCTGATCGATTGGGATGCCGGTCTGAGAAAGTCACTCGGACGTGACGCACTTGAGTACTCTGTGGAATATAAAATCGATGGAGTGGCAATTTCACTGACGTGGGAGAATGGACTTTTTGTTTGCGCTGCAACTCGTGGCAATGGTGTTGTCGGCGATGATGTCACGTCGAATGCTCGAATCATTGCCGGTATTCCGTTGCGACTGAGCACGAAGAATCCGCCGGCCTCTCTGGAAGTTCGAGGCGAGGTGATCATTCTGAACGAGGATTTTGCGGCGTTTCAGCGGCAGCAGACAAGAGCAGGTGAGGAGCCTTTCAAGAATCCTCGGAATGCAGCGGCGGGAGCGTTGAAGCTTCTGGATCCGCGGCTTGCAAGAGAACGAAAACTCCGTTTCCTTGCTCACGGGGTGGGTTACGTGGAGGGAATTTCGTGGGACACATATACCCGCTTTCTGGATTCGATCAGGGATCTCGGTATTCCCGTCACTCCGGGTGTATCCGTTGCTCGGGACTTTTCTCAACTGATGACGGTTTGTGGTGAGATGATTGCTCAGGTCCCGGAGTTGCCGTTCGAAGTGGATGGGCTGGTGATCAAGCTCAACAGATTGGCGGATCGAGAGCAGTTGGGCGCAACGGCGAAAAGTCCCCGATGGGTGAGAGCCTACAAGTGGGAAAGGTATGAAGCGGAAACCAAAGTTCGCGCGATTACCATTCAGGTTGGCAAGACGGGAGCGATGACTCCTGTTGCGGAATTGGAGCCTGTCGAAATTGCCGGAACGACCGTGTCGCGTGCCAGTCTTCACAACAGGGATGAAGTCGATCGTCTTGGAATTCAGATTGGAGACACCGTTGTTGTTGAGAAGGCTGGCAAGATCATCCCGCACATTCTCCGGGTCAACGAGTCCGCTCGAACAGGCGATGAGACGCCCTTTCGTTTTCCGAAGCATTGTCCCGAATGTCAGTCTGAGGTTCAGCAGGATGAAGGTGGCGTTTACATCCGATGCCCGAATCCAGCCTGTCCGGCGCAACTCAGAGAGACGCTGATTTTCTTTGCGTCTCGACCAGCGATGAATATCGATGGCCTTGGTGAGAAACTGATCGAGCAGTTGCTGGCTGCCGGTCTGGTCGACGGAATCCCTTCGTTGTACCGACTGACCGAACGACGTCAGGAACTGAGCCAGCTGGATCGGCTTGGCGAAAAGTCGATTGAGAAGCTGCTGTCGGGAATTGAGGCAAGCAAGCAGCAGCCGCTCTGGCGACTCCTGACCGGTATGAATATTCGGCATGTGGGGCAGACAAATGCCAGAACTCTCGAACGCGCCTTCGGCACTATTGATGAGATTGCCGCCCAGTCAGAAGAGTCACTGTCGGGAATTGATGAGATCGGTGCGGTGATTGCGGCGTCGGTCTGTCGTTTTTTTCACTCTGACTACGGACGAAGGCTGGTTGAGGATCTCCGTTCCGTCGGAGTCAATCTGGGCCAGCCGATCGAACGCACTTCCGCTCAGGGATCAGAGAAGCTGGCAGGCAAAACGATTGTCGTCACCGGAACGCTGGTCAAACTGAAGCGTGATGAGATTGAACAGTTGATCCGCGATCATGGCGGCAAGGCCAGCGGCAGTGTCTCAAAAAAGACGAGTCTTCTTGTGGCCGGAGCCGAAGCCGGCAGTAAGCTTGCAAAAGCTCAGGAGCTTGGCGTGCCGGTACTTTCGGAGGACGACTTTCTCGCGATGCTGGCATAACTGCCGTGCCGGGCGCGAGATTTCGTAGCGACTGGAGATCGACAACAGAATTATGCCGCTTCTCCCGAGAACAGCGAGTTGGCTTCCAGTTCGGCGAGAATCAGCGCTCCACGCACGACCGCGTGCAGAGGATCTTTGGCCAGTCGAATGGCAAGGATTCGGTCGGAAATCTGATGTTCGATGAAACGATCGGTGAGCAGCGGAACGAAGCCATCAATCAGCGAGCCACCTCCGGACACGAGAATGGAAAGTCTCTGGCGCTGCAGAGTGTTTCGGACATTGTGGTTTGACAGCATGGAGACCACTGTTCGCGTCATTCGATCAAGGACTACAGTGTAGAGGCGGCTCAAGACGCGTTCACGCTCGCCGGAGCAATGCATCAGCCCAGGGGCATGGTGTTGTTTCCATGCTCGCACGGCCTCCACATCCAGATAAACATTTCCGTCCGCATCGAAGACCTGAATCTGAAACTGTCTGGCAAGTTCCGTATCGATCCAGTTTGTTCCGACAGGCAGAGTTTCGGACGCGAGTGGAACGCCGTGACGAGCGAGGCACAGACTTGTGGTCTCAGCACCCATGACGATGCTGATGCCGGAAAATCCCTGTTCATTTCCAGTTGCCAGCAGCGCAGCTTCCGCAGGGTTGATCATCAGCGGCTGATAGCCCTGCATTCGCACAATTCGGCAAAGGAATTCCTCATCACGTCGTGAACGATCGGTCTGATCGCGAGCGCCGGGGATCGCAATGGCGCATAGATTTCGGCTGCTTGATACGGGCGGGAGAATTGTCTCGGTCAGCAGGCTGAGCATCTGTCTTGCCGGAGGATCGTCCGTCGGTACCATTCCATCCGGAAGCAGCGGTGCACAGGGAAGTCGCCGCAGCCAGCCGATTTTCGCGGTCGCGGATCCGATCACAGCAAGAACACCATCACACTCAGCGTACGGTATCATCTCGTCCCTCAGCACCTTGCGATGCTGTTCCGAGTCGGCGAGCAGAGCGTATTCGGACTTTTCGGAAAACAGAGACAGCCGTTCCGGGGCGCGAGGGTTCCGGAACATCGACCGTATCCAGCAGCTTCCAAAGTCAAGTGCGCAAATCATGAGTTCGTCCGATCCTGAAGTGAACTGAGGGCTCGATCGAGGCCTTCATCCTGAATCAGAGCGTCGAGGCGCCCCGATTCTGATTTCGGTGCCAGGTCGGGCATCCCGACGTCCTGTCGTCGGGAAGAATTCAGGTGCGTGTGCGGACCGCTTAATGCAGAATGAGCCGCATCAATACGCATCCTTCGAGGTCCGGCTGGCCGGCCGAAGAGCGAGATTCTGAGCGGCAGTTGCGCCTGAAGCAGATCGATCGGGAGTCGGTTCTGGAGAAGATCTTCAAGATCTGCAAACTCAGTGGAGCGGGCCGGCGGCTCTGGTGCAGCATTCACATGCTTTCTGCCTTCAGCCGCAATCGAGCGAACAAGGTTTTCCAATCGCTCAGCCTCGGCATCTGAGATTTTTGGTCTGACGATGCTGTTCGACTCGTCCGGGACAGACTGAGGAACCTCGACTGCATGCCCCGTTGCTTTCGGCTGGATGGTTTTTCCCTGATCAAGGACTGCCTCGGCAAAAGACGTTCCTTCTGGTTGACGGCGCCATTCACCGGAAAACCACTCGGTTGGCTTCACCAGAGATTCTGAGTTCATTCCTGCGCACCTTGTGATCTTCTCGGAGGAGAGGGGGTGGATCTCGGCGATTTTTTCCGTTTGCGGGGATTTCAAAACAGAGGCCTGTGATTCGATGGAAGCTGAACTGAATGCTCGATGACTCTCGATCGATGGCAGGAATGACTTCGTCTTTCTTTCTTCCTGTTCTGTCGAATTGTTTCTTGTCGACTGCCGGGGCGTTGACTGCTGCAGCACTTCAGCATCATCTTCCTCACTCAATGAACCAGCCAGAAGCAGAATTCCGGCAACGATCAATCCACCGATGACCACCACATTCCAGAAGTTCAGGCCACTGGGAGAAGTTTCTTCAGCGGTGACGGTCATCTTAGGCTCCGGAGGATTCGGGGCGGCATCCTCGAGCATCGTGGAGTCGGTGACACTGCTCTGTGACGCGGGCTTCACAGTGTTGTCGATGATGTCATTGAAGTCTTCGACAGGTTCCGTGGAATCGTTGGCTGCCGGAGATTCAGCAGCAGGCTCGGCTGGTTCCGGTCGCTCATCGAACTCTGTTGGGAACTCGAGTGGGGCAGACGGTGGAACAGCGTCAGTTGTGACTTCGGCGGCCACCGTGGTCAGAGCGGGTGGGGCAAGGTTCACGGTATTTCCCTCGGGCCTCCATTCCGAGAATGCCGGAGCGAGGGCCCCGAATCCTTTGAGGACCTTCTGGCTGGACTGACCGAGGTCGATGACATCGCCGTGAGCGACGATGCTGGCCAGCGACACCTTTGCCGCATTGGGCCGTCCCTGAAATCGGCTTGAAATCGACACTTCCTGATCCCGAGTCGGCAACCCGACGGTCTGCTGCAGAACATCGCCGATGGCCACACTTTCATCCGAGAGCAACACGACCTGCACACCGGCATCTGTCCGGACTGCTGCATTCTGCTGCACGGGTGTCTGCAATCCATTGATCGCCTGAACGATCAGCACATCTCCGGGAACCACAAATTCACCGGTGTCAGCCGTGTCTGTGGAAATCAACTGCGTCCAGACGACACGTTCCTGCGTTCTTCGGAGAACTGAGACCGAGACCGGACTTGCAAAAGGCTGAGCTAAGAGAACAGCCGATCGAATGGTGAGCCGATCTCCCGGTATCTCAGTCGTTCGAGGGTCTCGCACGTCACCAATCACGGTATAGTTCGGGATGTTGCCAACAGCACTCCCGACGGGTGCCTCTGTCGGAGACTGCTGTGCTTCAGAAAGCTGACCGGTCGAAAGCATAGTCGCGACAAGCAGCAGGATCTTCAGCCGTTCCATGGCCTGACCTCGTGTAACTTCGAAGATTGCCTGTGAAATTCGAGCGGTCACATGCCAGCGATCGCCCTCTGGCGACCACCGCGAACACCTCGATTTCACGACCTCAGCGCGAAACATCCATGACTTCGCGCAGTAAGGCATGATCAGGATCGGCATTCAAATCGCTATGCATCATTCTATTC
>JBKDRW010000265.1:0-23838 GCA_046341255.1 Planctomycetota bacterium | reverse complement strand
CCTTTACCGGTCCCTTCAGCAATCGGTTTTGCGAACAGCGGAAATGGCAGCGGTACGTCATCTGCATCGGCTAAGGATTCGACAACAAAAAAACCTGCGGTAGGCAATCCTGCCTTCGCAATCAGAGTCTTCGTCAGGCCTTTGTCCAGGCAGGCCACCATCATGGATGAATCTGCAAATGTGCAGGGAATGTTGTAGCCCTCGAGCAGTGCCGGGACCTGAGCTTCTCTGGCGGTACCATACATGCCTTCGCAGATGTTGAAGACCAGATCCCAGCGATCTCCGCAGGCCAGGCGACAGACCAATTGTCTGAGATTTCCAATGCGGTCCGTGACATGGCCGTTTTCTTGAATGGCACGTTCAATCGAATCGATGGTATCGTCCCGATCAAATTCGGCAGTCTCTTCCTCGCTGAAGCCTGCCGCAAGGTATTCGGAACGCAGATCGTATGTGAGCCCAATCTTCATGGTATGTCTTGCTCGGTCCTGGAACTGCAACTGGCAGGAATCGACGAGTCTGACTTTTAGCAGAGGTCCAGACAGATTTGAGAGCCTGCGGTCGGCTGGTTGGCCGGAATTCTCATGAATTCGGTGTGTGGGCCGTGTCTGCTGTCGCAGCTAAAAGGGCTCGCCGAAACGAGCCCTCCGGACATACTCAGGGCACAACGAGACTACTTTGCGGTAGCAGTGACTCCGGGCCAGTCGTCCGTGCGAAATGGCGTTAACGGGAGTCCCGCTTTGCTGAACATGTTGCAGACGGGATTGTCAGCCCACGCATAACGAACAGCGACAGGCTTCGAAACGGCCGGGCTGGAAACCGAGATGGTGCCATTCTCCTGAACCCTGGCCTGAGCCCATACAAATCTGCGATCTTCACCGGCGATCGCCCATCCAACAGGTTCGCGAACATCAAACGGTCGCCATCCTCCGTCTACGTGGTCAAACGTCAGTTCGACACTCTCGCCCCTGATCTCCATGCTTTTGTACTGCGGACTGCGGAATGGAATCTGAACACCATACTCATTCGCCAAAGCCCATCGAGCCAGTCGACGACCCACATCAACTTTGTTCATCGGGTTAATGTCCTTGCCCTCACCGATATCAACAATCACTGCCTGTCCGGTATGAGGCAATCGGGCCATCGTCATCGTCTGTGCTTCTCGAAGTTCAGCCCAGTCGCTTTCCGCCGGTTCTGATTTCTCGTCCTTGAAGTCGGCGAGCTGCACCCAGTAAAACGGGAAATCGCCCTGACCCCACTCCTGACGCCAGTTGGAAATCATCAGCGGAAACAGTTCGCGGTACTGATATGCGCGTCCGGCGTTGCTTTCCCCCTGATACCAGATTGCCCCACGGATTCCGTAGCCCAGATGGGATCTGAGAACTCCATTGTAGATATTCGCCGGACGCTGGTTTCCGGACAACTGACGCTTCAGATTTTCGAAGGTCTTGTTTTCCTGTTCGGACCGATCCGCTTTGGCAGACATGGCTTCAAATTGACTTTCGATGCCCTGCCAGCGTTCCATCAGTGGTTTGTACTGCTCATCGGCGTTCAGGACGTCTCGATTGATCCATGCTTCGCATGCTGAGCCGCCCCAGGCGTTATTAATCATGCCGATCGGGAGATCAATTGTTTGCTGCAACTGGCGAGCAAAAAAGTATCCGACAGCGGAAAACTGACCAACATCCTCCGGGGTGCACAGCATCCACTTTCGATCAGGATGCGAGTCGATGGGCTTTTGAGATCCCGTCTGCGGAAAATTGATCATGCGAATATTGGGATTCTTTGCCGCCAGTCGTTCCAGATCCGGATCGTTGGATGCATTGACCGTCCACTGCATGTTCGACTGCCCGGAACAGATCCAGACTTCACCGATAAGAACGTCGTTGATCGTGATCGTTTCATCAGCTCTGATGGTCAGCGTGTGTGATTTTCCGTCAGCCTTCACCGCAGGAAGTGACGCGTCGAAACGTCCATCACCGTTCGCCTTGACTGATGTTGTTTGCCCGGCGAAATCAATCGAGACATCCTGATCTGGATTCGTCCAGCCCCAGATCCTGATCGGAATGTTCTGCTGGACCACCATGTGGTCACTGAAAACGTTGGGCAACTTTAAAGCCGCGTGAGCATTCGCGGCAATGGAAAAAACGAGGAGTGACAAGAGCGTCTTCAGCTTCACGGAAACCTCCAGTGGGACGGAACGAGGCCGACAGGCGGGAACATCCGCAGTTCGTCTGACAACGGTGCGGGCCAGTTCGGATTAGAGCAGGTCACAAGAATGATTTCATCCGACTTTCGTCCGCAGCAGACTTCCATCTGGCGGGTCTCATGCCATCGAATGCTGCTCGTCATGTTCTGGCAGAAGTCGTTGCAACAGAATCATCCTCGGGATTCCCGGACGCATTGAAGGTGTTCATTCCTTCGAAGGATGTTCAAAGTCCGAATTGTCGGCCGGCAGCCAGACAGTCGCACAGTTCCTGAGCGACCTCGGTGATTCGCAGGATCGAATTGTCTCGAGCTAACGATCGGGTCATTCGACGAGCCAGCGGACCATTGTCCAGAATGGCCTCAAACGCTCGGCGCGTTGCGGAATCCATATCTGGATTCGTGGACTCGTAGAGCGATTGCCCCAGTTGCTGCAGTGTGCAGGAAGAATTACGAATTCCAAACAATGACAGGACGGCTGTGTTGCTGATGACTGCCTGTTCGCCTTTGTCGATCGCAGCCAGCAGGATCTCGGAAAGCGGCTCGACCGGCATCGATTGCTGTGATGCGAGCGACGACCATTTCTCGCTGACCAGCGCTTTAAGCACTGCGACCGTCGCCTGCAGGACAGCCAGATCCGCCGCCGGACACTCCTGAATATCAATCACACGGATTTCAATGGAGCCCCGGCCAAAGCGGGCAATGGCTCCGCGGGCATTCAGGAATTCATCCTGCAGCACACCTTCCGGATCGTGGGGCGAAATCTCCCGGAACAGGGGCTCAAAGATCTGCCGATGATATTCCGCCTCTGTGAATGCCTGCTCGGGAATCACACGACCGGTGATCATGGGAATCTTCAGGGAATTCGTTCGGTACACGTTCAGGCGATGGTCCATCCGCCCGGTAACTCGTCCCTCGACAACAGGAGACGCCGCAGCAATCGCTGGCAGCAGTGGAAGTACCAGACGAACGGCCGCGTGCAGTCGACCAAATTCCTCGTCGCCATTGAAGGGCAGGTTGAGATGCACACTCTGGAGGTTTGCCCATCCGTGTCCGCGACAATCAAAGATTCTGTTGAAGGCCTCATAGACAGCGCTGTATTCATGTGGCCACAGTTTCATTTCTCGAAATGGATCCATCCACGGATGCATGGCTGATGGCATCAAACGTCCACCAAGAGTTTCCAGCCTGCGATTGATGTGGCGGACCTGTTCGTGAAACTTCTGGTGCAGCCCTGACAGTGAAGGCGATGGCGCTGCGGTCTTCAATTCGACCACATGAAGTACAAGTTCGTTGGACCAGGCAATCGAGCCTCGTTCAATTTCGGATTCGATGCGTCCGCATTCCGACTCAATCAGACGGTCGCAGATCGGCAACACGTTGAGATTGCCGCGAGATACAATCATGTATTCCAGTTCGACACCATAGGCATCGAACAAACCCAGTTTTTTCGACACAGATGAACTCACGAAAAATGAGGCCGGTTCGCGGTTCGAAACCGTCCGTCCGGCCCTGCTGAAAGTTGGAAAGAGCCGGATGATTGCAGGAAATCATCGGATCGGAAACGTGAGTTACGCGGCGAGAATCATTTGTGATGGCCCATCAGAAACAGGCCCGAATCTGAAGTCCGAATGGTCTGAAGCTTCAGAATGACTCAAAAAAGTTCCAGTCGTATCAGATGGGGCGACGATTCTCTCAACGTCATCTCATCTGAATATTTGAGCGGCAAAAACTGCCGATTCACGCCGAGGTCGGGGACGCATCCGAGTTTGTCATGACAATTACCGATTATCGCATCTCGACGGACCTGTTTTCCGGTCCGCTGGATCTGCTGCTGTATCTCGTCCGGCGTCACGAGATTGATGTCTGTCAGATGTCACTCGGAAGGATCACGACGGATTTCCTCGATTACATTGATGTTCTTGAGTTTCTCGACTTCGATCTGATTGGCGACTTCATCGTTGTGGCCAGCACGCTGCTGGAAATCAAGAGCGCTGAGGTCCTGCCATCCGAGGTTCCTCCGCAGGAAACCGGGACTCAGGAAGACGAGACCGGAAGCGATCTGATTGCACGGCTGATGGAATATCGTCGTTACAAAGAAGCTGCCAAAGCCCTCGAAGACCGAGGTGCAGAATGGATGGAGCGGTTTCCGCGACTCTCAAGTTCTCGTCCCGCAGTTCGACATGATCGATCGGAAGATCGCATCCGCGAAGTGGAACTCTGGGACCTTGTCAGTGCTCTCTCCCGTATCGTTCGCATTCCGAACCTTGAAAAAGAGATCAGCGTCCGTATGGACGAGACTCCCATGTCTGTTTTTCAGGAAGCGATTCGGGAGCGAATTCTGGCCGAAGGCCGAGTTGCATTCAGTGTGTTCTTCGAGGGCGAAAAGATTCAATCGCGAATCGTTGGTGTGTTCCTTGCCATCCTCGAATTAATTCGTCACGAAGGCTACCGAGCGGAACAGCCGCTTGATTTCAACGAAATCTGGATTCTGCCACCTCGTCAGTAATCGTTCTCGACGACAAACACATCCCGTACTTTCGGGAATCGCCACGGCAGAGTGGAACTGCAGAGCCAGCGGGTTACCATTCGCTCTCCTCAATTCCGTTCCATGACCCCTCAGAGCGAAATGTTCCGGATATGTCCTCACCGCAGAAATCCGAGGGACCGGTTACACGGTTCATCAATCACCACTATCGTCACTTCAATGCGGCCGCTCTGGTTGACGCTGCGAAAGGCTATTCACACCACCTGAATGCCGGCGGCAGGATGATGGTGACGCTGGCAGGAGCCATGAGTACTGCCGAACTGGGACTGTCGCTCGCTGAAATGATTCGACAGGACAAGATTCATCTGATCTCCTGCACCGGTGCGAATCTTGAGGAAGACGTCTTCAATCTGGTCGCGCATGATTACTATGAACGCGTGCCGCATTATCGCCAGTTGTCTGCTCAGGATGAACTCGATCTGCTCAATCGGCATATGAACCGAGTCACCGATACCTGCATTCCAGAGGGAGAAGCCATGCGTCGCATGGAGTCTGCCATGCTGGAAGTGTGGACCGCCGCTGATCAGGCGGGTCAGCGGTTCTTTCCTCATGAATTCTTTTATCAGGTTCTGTTGAGCGGCAAATACCGCGAATTTTATCAGATCGACCCGAAGGACTCATGGATGCTGGCAGCAGCGGAAAAGAATCTGCCGATCATCGTTCCGGGCTGGGAAGACGCGACGCTCGGGAACATGTATGCCGCGGCGGTGATTCGCGGTGATGTGAAAAACGTTCACACCGTTCGAACGGGCATCGAGTATATGACATGGCTCGCGGAATTCTACACTGAGACTGCGATGAAAAACTCCATCGGCATGTTCCAGATCGGTGGCGGGATCGCGGGTGACTTTCCAATCTGCGTCGTCCCGATGCTCCACCAGGATCTTCAGCGCGACAACGTCCCTCTCTGGGGATATTTCTGCCAGATCAGTGACTCAACAACAAGCTACGGCAGCTACTCCGGGGCTGTGCCGAATGAGAAGATCACGTGGGGAAAACTGGGTGTGGATACGCCAAAGTACATCATCGAATCTGACGCGACGATTGTCGCCCCGCTGATTTTCGCGCACGTTCTTGGCTGGTAACCCATTCGATTCTGCAGATCGCAGGAGTTGGAGGCCCGATTTCCAACTCCTGCTGCCATTTTGCAGAGTGTTGTTCGACTTCATCATTGAGATTGAACGGTTTTTTGCCAGTCTGTCTGGTCAGTCCGAAACGTCGCTCTGGATTCGATGCGGGGCGAATCCGGATCGGGCAGGCGTTGCGGCGGACATCGAGAATCCCCTGCAGACTCTGTACGCTCCGGGGGCTCCGGGAAACCCCGTCGATTCCACGCAGAAACAGGATTTTCTGCGTCGTCAAGAACTATTGGACGGTTCCGATACAGAACTGCAGTGTCAAAGAAAGCAGAGCAACCAGCCGGACTATTCGGCATCTTAAGCGCAATAGGCTCTGTGCGTCCTGACTGGAAGGACAGGACCTGGCAGCACACTTCCGACGGGATGTGGAGCAAATCGACTGAACACCACATCGACGGTTTTCGATACCTTTCTGCGTCTCCAGTAACATGGATCGAGAGAACCGCTGTTCTCCTTCCATGAAACAGAGGCTCGGCATGTTGCAGGTGATGCGAATCACAGAAAACGATGCCGACAGCAGCCAGCGCGGTCGCACTGCTCGCTATGGTAGTCATGGATGCATTTCACGAATCACGTCTGCACGGGATGAGGGGTTGTGATAACCATCACAACCTGACTTTTCGGTCCGGACGAATGCTGAGAACTGACGTTGCCCATGTCTATTGAAGAACTGCTTGAACAGATGGAGCAGTATCGATCGCGCAGGGAGCTTCGTGATTGTCGTCCGAACTGGCTGAAGGATTTCGTTCAGCTGGCCGCGCTGCAGTTTGAGCCGTTGACCAGTGTTGGTCGAGTTGGTTATGACTGCCAGTTTGACGAGCGTGGCTGGACTGTGTGCATGTATCTGGGGACAACAGAAATCGTTGGCGGAGCCAAAGACGGGCATATTGATCATGCAGGATTCCGAATGGATCTCCTCGCTTTGCCCGCCTTGTTTCACAAAGTGACGCGATTTGAATGGTACTCCGTAGAAGACCCTGCAAACTCGGAAGGCCGTTCGAAGTCGCTGATCTGTGTTCACGGCATGGTGAGTTCGGGGAACGAAGTACGTCTGGAACTGATGGCGGTCCCTCCTGAGATTGTGAAACCAGGCCTGCATTGTCGGCCTGATGGAAGCATTTACGAAACCAACTGAACGGCTCCTGGCCGAATCCGCTTCTGAAGCCGCGGTGTGCTCCGGCGGACGTCGAGCCACTGCTGATCGCGATGTGTCTGAAGACTATGAACCTGCGAGGCGAGAACGATGTCTCGCGGTTCTGATATCGGGTCGGGTGACGGCACTCCGCAGGGAATTCTCAACCCCGCGGAGTGCCGTTCCTGTTTTCAGTCGGTCTCAACATGCTCGGATATTTCGGACCCGAGCCTGCCGAACTCGGTTTTATTCTGCGTTCGTGCCATGCGGTCCCGCACAGGTTGCAATTCACTTCAGCAGTTGATTTGCTCAAATCAAAGCGTTTCAGACGAGAGTGACCATACAGACGCTTCGCGAGAAAATGGTGTCAACGACAGATCGCTGGCTTTTTGCCTCGCCCTCGCCGATAAAATGAAGGACGCCTGCATCACTTGATGCCGAGCGAAGTGCGGGGCTGGATCGTCATCACGTTCTCCTGTCCGTTCTGCTGCCAATCCGAAAGACCTGAGCAATGTCAACGCCGCTCACGATTACCGAAGCCAGCTCAACGACTGAGGTCGGAAGTTACTTTGTTTCCAACTACCCACCTTTCTCCCAGTGGACGCAGGACTTTGTGCCGCAGGCCATTCAGGCGCTGGATTCCTCTCCCGAACTCACGGCGAAGACCCCGCTTGGTCTTTATATTCATATTCCATTCTGTCGCAAACGTTGCAAGTTCTGCTACTTCCGCGTCTATACGAATCAGAATGCCAAAGCAATTGAAGACTACGTCCGCGCACTGATTCAGGAATTTGAACTCATCAGTCGTCGGCCGGCAATCGGAAGCCGGGAACTCCTGTTCGTGTACTTCGGAGGGGGAACTCCAAGTTATCTCAGCTCGAAGCAGCTGCGCTCACTGAGAGATCGCATGAGCGAATTCATCACGTGGGACCATGCACAGGAAGTGACATTTGAGTGTGAACCGGGAACACTGAGTCAGGAGAAACTTCAGACACTGAAGGAAATCGGGGTAACACGGATCTCACTGGGTGTGGAAAACTTTAACGATCGCATTCTTGAAGAGAACGGTCGTGCGCATCTGTCGCCGGAAGTGATGCGAGCTTACGAATGGATTCAGGACACCGGCTTTGCTCAGGTGAATATTGACCTGATCGCCGGCATGGTCGGCGAAACAGATGAGAACTGGCACCGATGTATCGACCAAACGATCGACATGAAGCCTGACAATATCACCATCTACCAGATGGAACTCCCGTTCAACACCGTTTACTCGAAAGAGATCCGTGAGCTCGGTACCCAGTCACCCGTAGCCGACTGGCCGACGAAGCGCCGCTGGGTCAATGAAGCTATGGATCGACTGATCGCCGTTGGTTATCACGTCTCCAGCGGAAACGAACTTGTTCGTGATCCCGTAAATGATCACTTTGTCTACCGGGACAATGTCTGGCGAGGCTGTGATCTGATCGCCACGGGAGTCTCCTCGTTCGGTCATTTCCAGGGTGTTCATTATCAGAATCTGGATCGCATCGAAGATTATATGGACGCCGTGAACCGCGGAGACTTGCCGATCAATCGCGCGCTCAGGCCTACCCGGCATCAGTTGCTTATTCGGGAATTGGTGCTGCTGATGAAGGAGGGCCAGGTGTCGCTGAAACGGTTGTCTGATAAATACAGCGTCGACGTCAATTCCGAGTTTGCCGATGCCTTTCGAAATCAGCAGGCTGCTGGTTTTCTGAATCTCGATGGTGATACACTTCGTCTGACTCGCAAAGGCCTCCTTCAGGTGGATAGTCTATTGCCCGAGTATTTCGAGTCCCAGCATCGCGCGGTGCGATACACCTGACCAGGGGCTGACAGCCCCTTGACCGCTGTGAGCCTCCCGGCTCGATGAATGGCACCCGCTCACGATGTTCGCTGCGCCGGAAATCAGTTGTTCCGGGATGCTGCCGAACGCGGATGAGATTCTCACAAGAGGTCGACAGCCCCTTGATCCTCGTGAGCCTCCCGGCTCGATGACTGGCACCTGCTCACGTTGTTGCGGCACTGGAATCCGCGACCTCGGCTTCTGCTCTATCGCCCCGGTTGATCATCATGTTCTGTGTTCATTGACGGGAGTATGGAACTGTCTGGAGGCATACGGCGGAAGAGACTATACTTTGGTAGAGCAACGCATCATGCTGGCAACGGATGCCAGCGCGTGAGTTCGTGATTGGTGAAAGACTGATGTCCGTTTTGATTGTTGCGTCGGACGCGAAAGACTGGCCTTTCGAGATTCCCGGAGTTGAGGTGGTCGATGCATGGGCGTATCTGACATCTCCCGAGTTTTCTTCCGGTGGTCGAAACTGTCGCGTCGTGAACCTGTGTCGTTCCTATCGCTACCAGAGCACGGGATATTATGTGTCGCTGTTGGCTGAGGCTCGAGGTCACAAGCCTTTGCCGGGTGTGATTACGCTTCAGGATCTCAAGAATCGAGCGAGCGTCAAGGTTCTGTCAGACGAGCTTGATGAACTGATTCAGCAGAATCTGCATCCGCTGCAGTCGAGTGAGTTCACGTTGAGCGTCTACTTTGGGCGCAATATGGCCAGACGTTACGATCGTCTCGCGTTGCACCTGTTCAATTTGTTCGCCGCGCCGCTGCTGCGATTTGAGTTTGGCCGAAACGATGAGGGCCAGTGGCAGATTCGAAAGGTTCAGACGATTGCGGCCAACGCGATTCCAGACAGCCATAAATCATTCGTTGAGGAATCAGCCCAGCGATATCTTTCTGGGCGTGCATCCTCGCCACGATCGAGGAAACGCACTCGGTTTGATCTCGCGATTCTGCATGATCCGGACGAGCATCACAACTCGCCCTCGAATGAAGTTGCACTGAAAAGATTTCTTCGAGCTGCCAGAGATCAGGATGTCTTCGCTGAACTGATCACGAAAGATGATTATGGCAGACTTCTGGAATTCGACGCATTGTTCATTCGGGAAACGACCTTTGTGAATCATCACACGTATCGATTTGCGCGGCGAGCGGCCAAGGAAGGCATGGTGGTGATTGACGATCCTGTGTCGATTCTGAGATGCACGAACAAAGTGTATCTTGCCGAAATGCTGGCTCGACATCGCATCGAGATTCCTCGTTCGATCGTTGTGCATCGAGACAACATTCATCGGATTATTGATGAACTGGGCTTCCCCTGCGTGCTTAAAAAACCCGACAGCGCGTTTTCACAGGGGGTAGTAAAGATTGCGTCTGAAGACGAGCTTCGAGCCCGCATTGCTGACTTTTCAGGAGATTCTGAACTGCTCATTGCTCAGGAATACCTGCCCACGACATTTGACTGGCGGATCGGGATTCTGGATCAGAAGCCACTTTATGCCTGCCGCTATTTTATGGCCCCCGGGCACTGGCAGATCGTGAAGCAGGAAGTGGCTGGCCGTGGTCGGTATGGCAAAACAGAAACACTCCCGGTTGAACTCGCACCCCGCAAAGCAGTAAAGCTCGCGCTTAAGGCGGCCAATCTGATTGGCGACGGCTTGTATGGGGTTGATGTGAAGGAGTCCAACGGAAATTTTTATATCATCGAGGTCAATGACAATCCCAACATCGACGCGGACAGTGAAGATGCGATTCTGAAAGAAGACCTCTACGCACGCATCATGGAAGTCTTCGTCAAGCGAATGGAACAGAAACGAGCCCGCATTGATGATTGACGGCGACTTCCCGTCATCCCGACACAAGGCTTCGATCTTCAGCAGGTGATGAGGCCGATGTCGCTTCGGGGTCGGTTCCGGAATGCGTCCGGCGTGATTGCCCGCCCGGTTCCGAACAGCCTCGTTCTGTCGCGGTCCTCGCTACGGTCGGTCAATCTGAAATCGCTCGGAGTGTGAATCAGGAGTCGCTTTTTTCCGGAGGAAAGACACGGGCATTTCGGGGCTTCGGAGTTCTAAGCTTCGCCGGCCAACCCCTGCGCTCGAGACGTCTTTCCGCGATTTTCGATCCTGTTACGGCGACTTGAGGAGAAAATGGAGGTCGCCGGTAGTCGGACACACGGCGCGATTCGGAAGACAGTACTGGACGCGAGGACGACAGGATCTGCGGGTGATCAAGGTTTTTCTGGTACGGCCGGGCGTTCCGATTCACCGGGGGCTTGCGGCAGGGCCGACGCGAAAATTGGGGCCGGGCGGCGTGATTGTCGGGAAATCGCTGTGCAGTGAGTTGCCGGTGGTCACATTTTCAGCCTGAATCGTCGAGGATTCAGAGGTTCAAAGGTGAATTCAGCCCCAAAGAACGGCAAACCGAACGGACGGCTTGTCAGGGGCCTGGGGCCTCGATATCATCCGCGGTTCGATTTTTTGGGCCCGTTTTGCGCGCGAAGCGGGCTTTGGCTGGCGCTATTGCCTGTCGGAACTGCAACTGCCTGAATTTCAGGGGCTTGTGCTGTTCGGCCTGTCGACGGCACGCTCGTCAGAACTCCTGATTGAGTCTCCATCATCGTGTTTGAAAACATCACACAAAGTCTGGGTAAAGCATTTTCGGCTTTCCGGGGTACCGGAAAGATCACCGAAGGCAATATCCGTGAAGGCATGCAGCAGGTCCGTACGGCACTGCTGGAGGCTGATGTTGCGTACGATGTTGTTCAGGACTTTGTCCGCAAGGTGACAGAGGAGGCCGTTGGCGAGAAAGTTCTGAAGTCGTTGCGTCCGGACGAGCAGATTGTCGGGATCGTACATCAGCAACTGATTGACCTGATGGGGCCTGTGGATCATTCACTCGCGGTGAAGCGCGACGGAATGAGCATTATCATGATGTGTGGGCTGCAGGGGTCTGGAAAGACCACAACCTGCGGAAAGCTGGCGCGTCGCCTGAAAGAAGCTGGCCATTCTCCGTTTCTGGTTGCGGCGGACCTTCAGCGACCGGCGGCCATTGAGCAGTTGAAAGTCATTGGCGGCCAGATTGGTTGTCCGGTGTATGCGGAGGATCCGCAGGCGAGCAATCCGGTTCAGGTCTGTCGAAACGGGGTGAAAGAGGCGAAGCGAGTCGGTGCGAAGGTCGTGATTCTCGACACGGCCGGCCGACTTCACGTTGATGCGGCTCTGATGAAAGAGCTGCAGCAGATCGACAACAGTGTTGCTCCCGATCAGGCGCTGCTGGTTTGTGACGCGATGACTGGTCAGGATGCCGTCAACAGCGCGAAAGCGTTCAACGAAGCGCTGGAGCTGGACGGTGTGATTCTGACCAAGCTGGACGGTGATACCCGGGGCGGAGCGGCTCTGAGTGTCAAGGCTGTCACCGGCGTTCCGATCAAGTTCCTTGGCGTTGGTGAGCAGCTCGATCGTCTGGAAGAGTTCCATCCGGACCGCATGGCTGGTCGAATTCTGGGCATGGGCGACATCGTGTCGCTGTTCGAGAAAGCCCAGCGAGAATTCGATGAAGAAGAGATGCTGCGTCAGCAGGAGAAGATGCAGCAGGGCAAGTTCACGCTGGAAGATTTCCGCAAGCAGATGCGGCAGATCAAGAAGCTGGGCTCAATGCGCGAAATCATGAAGATGATTCCGGGGCTCGGCGGAATCGTGGATCAGCTGGGAGATTTGAATCCTGAAGATGACATGCGACGCATTGAGGGCATCATCAATTCGATGACCCCCAAAGAGCGGCAAAATCCGGACGTCATAGATCGAAGTCGCCGCAATCGGATTGCATGCGGAAGTGGGGTTCAGCCTGCAGATGTGAACAAACTGCTGAAGGACTTCGGTTCGATGAGCAGGATGATGCAGGGGATGGCCAGCATGGGGCTGCGAGATCGTATGCGGGCTGTGAAGGGTATGGCGGACGGGGGCTTTTTGAACCCGGGTGCTGAACTCATGGAAAAGAAGATGAGAAGTACTCGCGGGCCGGTCCTTCGCGACGAAGCTCGTGAGAAGAAGAAAAAACAGACGAAAGAAGCACAAAAGTCGAAGAAAAGAAACCGAAAGAGATAGGACTTTGATTCGTTGGTGTGATTCCGGTTGAGATGAATCGGCGGTATTTGCCGGTTCGTGAATAAATGTGGTGAGCGGTTTTTTGTTTTGAGCGTCAGCTCAGGAATTGGTCAGGGGCAGTTGGCCCTTGCAGGAGTGACGATGTCAGTTCGAATTCGTATGAAGAAGATGGGACGCAAGCACCGTGCGTTCTTTCGAATTTGTGTCATGGACTCGCGTGTTCAGCGAGACGGCAAGGCAATCGAGGAAGTCGGGTTTTACGATCCGTCGGTCGAGGACAAAGCCGCTCGCGTCAAGCTGAACATGGAGCGAGTGGATTACTGGATGTCGGTGGGTGCCCAGCCAAGCGAAAAGGTCAACGCACTGATTCGCAAGGTGAAGCAGAACAAGTTCGGGAAGGCTCTCGCGCCTCCTCCGATGACCCCTCCGAAGATCAAGGAAACAGCTGCGCCGTCTGAACCAGCGGAAGCACCTGCTGAGTGATCGCGTTTGCGACGCTGAGTTGCCATGCGGTTTGATATCCTCACTCTGTTTCCGGAAATGTTCGAAGGCTACGTCGCTCAGGGGCACCTGCGGCTGGCGATTGACCGGAAACTGGTTGAAATTAATCTGCATAACTTTCGGGACTATGCTCCTGGAAAGCGAAAACAGGTGGATGACAAACCCTTCGGCGGTGGCCCGGGGATGCTGCTCATGTGTCAGCCTGTCTTCGACTGTGTCGAAACGGTTCAGGCACAGGCAACAGAGCCTGGCAGACTGTTGATGATGACTCCTCAGGGAAGAAAACTGGACCAGATCTTCGTGGAAGAGCTGGCTCAGGAGAAACGGCTGGTGTTGCTCTGTGGACGATATGAAGGTTTTGACGATCGCATTCGTCAGGGGCTTCAGCCGACAGAGGTGTCTGTCGGGGATTTCATCTGCAATGGAGGTGAAGTACCGGCCATGCTGATCGTTGATACAGTCATCCGGTTGATTCCGGGTGTTCTGCACGACGAAACCAGCAGCCGTTATGATTCGTTCAGCAACGCAGGTCTTCTCGAGCATCCTCAGTACACAAGACCCCGTGAATTCCGCGGAATGACCGTTCCGGACGTGTTGATCAGCGGAGATCACAAGAAAATACAGGAGTGGCAGCATCAGGAAAGTCTCAAGCGCACTGCGGAACGTCGCAGTGATCTTCTTTCCGAATGATGATTGTCGCTCAGTGAGACTGTTGTGAATCAGGGGCACGCCCCTCATTGTTTAAAGGAACCCGGTTATGCGTAACAATCTTTTGCTGGCTGCCGAAAAATCCAGCCTGCGTGAACAGCCGCTGCAGTTTGCGGTCGGTGATAC
This sequence comes from Planctomycetota bacterium, assembly GCA_046341255.1. GTDB lineage: Bacteria > Planctomycetota > Planctomycetia > Planctomycetales > Planctomycetaceae > SXXK01. The sequence goes on along the minus strand of JBKDRW010000265.1, from coordinate 9,512 downwards.
CGTCGATGTGCACACTCGAATTCTGGAAGGCAATAAAGAGCGTATCCAGATTTTCAGCGGCGTAGTGATCGCGCGAAGCGGCACTGGGACTGCCGAAACCTTTACCGTTCGCCGAATTGTTCAGGGCGAAGGTGTTGAGCGTAAGTTCCCGGTGAACACCCCGAAGATCTCTCATATTGAAGTAAAACGCCATGCTCGCGTTCGCCGTGCGAAGCTGTTTTATCTGCGAGAACGAACCGGAAAGGCAACTCGTCTGAAGGAACGCAAGGCAAAGCCCTGGGAAGTTCAGGTGAGTGACTCCGGTAACTGATTGAGCGATCAACGTGACTGACGCCGCATTCGGGCGACGGCTTGGACAGGGTTCCTCGAGCCGTCGCCTTTTCGCTGCGCCTTGTCAGCTGCGAGTCGATCTTCTCCTGAATCCCGGCGCACCCGGAGAGTTATCGAGTTCGTAGACGATGACCTCACAACAATGTCTGTACTGATGGCATTCTGATTCTGCTGCCGCACAGATTCCATGTGCCTGAATGTTCCTGAGAAGTGTGGATCAAATGTCGGGCACTCTTTTTGTTGCGATTGTGGTCTCCTTTGCCGTAGGAGGCATTCCCTTTGGATATCTGATTGCGCGGGGCGTGCTGAAAGACGACATCCGCAGGTATGGAAGTGGCAACATCGGGGCGACGAACGTTGGTCGCGTCTGTGGCTGGAGGTGGGGAGGCCTCGTCCTTGTGCTGGATGCCCTGAAGGGACTCCTTCCGACGCTGTCCTTCCGTATGCTTTCGCCCGATTTGACGTCCGGTCATTCGATTCAGCTCCTGACGATTGCCGCCGGCATCAGTGCAATCGCCGGGCATATGTTCCCGGTTTGGCTGGGCTTTCGTGGTGGCAAGGGTGTCGCCACGGCGCTGGGTGTTGTCGTCGTGGTGTCCTGGAAGGCATCACTGACAGCACTCGCCGCATTTCTGATTGTTGTTCGGCTGACTCGTATGGTGGCTCTGGCATCCATCATCGCCGCTCTGGTGTTTATGGGAACCCAGCTTTATCTGCTCCGCGAAAATCTTCTGTCGGCGGAATATCTCCCCGTCACGTTGTTCTCCACGATCGTTCCTCTGTTGATTATCTGGCGTCATCGCAGCAATATTCAGCGAATGCTTCGAGGAGAAGAGAATCGAATCGGGCAGAGGACGTCCGTTTCGTCAGCTTCCGGGGATTCCACTCCGAATAACTTCTGAAATCTTTGAGTCCTTGCTGCTTCTCGGGTAATTTCTGTCGCACCATCCCAGCACCAGACCACGGAGAATCTGATGATCATGTCGGCTCGTTATTTCGTCGGCCGGTTACCGCTGCTGTTCATGGTGGGTTTCTGTGGCATCTGCCTTTTCGGAGGCAGTGAGTGTTTTGGCCAGGCAAGAGATCGTGATCGGGGAAAAAAAGAAGATCCGAACGCACAGGACCTCGCGAAGCGACTTTCAAAAGCTGAGGAGCTGCTGCTGACTGAGTACACCGAAGTTGCGAACGAGTATTATAAAAAAGGAGAGCGTGAAGCTGCGTCACAGGTATTAAAGCGCATTCTGGAGATCAATCCAAAGCAGGAAGGGATTCAGAAACAGATTGATTCCATCAATGAAGAATTGCTGCAGGAGAACGGACTGAAGGTCAGGTTCGATGTTGCCAACCGCTGGATGCCGGTTTGTGAAGTGGAAGAAGGCAAACCGATCAGAATCAAGGCGACTGGTGATTACAAACTGGATCTCACGACTCCTGTCCCGCTGACGGGGCTCAGCACCAAAGACCCTGGGACGGATTACATTCCGGTGGCACCGTTCGGGGCTTTGTTCGGAGTTGTCGTGACGGGTGACAAGCCGGGCGAGCCGTTTGCGATTACGGACAGCATGGAGCTCACTCCAAGGAAAAGCGGGGTGCTGATCGTCAGGGTCAATACTCCTGCTGCTGCAAAGTGCAAAGGGGACCTGGAACTTCAGTTGAGTGGCGCGGTCAAAGCGGCCACAAAACGCCGATAGTCATACCCACGATCACGTGATGTATTGTGACGACGGCTCAGGTGCGGGCCCATCGCTCGCGAAGTGCGTCCAGCATCACTGCGACGACGATCACGCAGCCGGTGATGATCTGCTTGCGGGCATCCGAGACTCCCAGCTGAGCGAGTCCGGTCTGAAGCACCTGAATGATCAGAACTCCAAGGAAGGTGCCGATCACTGTTCCCCGGCCTCCCATCAGGCTTGTTCCGCCAATCACACAAGCCGCGATAGCGCTGAGCTCAATTCCGACGGCGGAGTTGGGATCGGCCGTTGCCATGCGAGCCGTCTGAGACCATCCTGCCAAAGCGCTGAGCAGGCCGCTGATGCCAAACACACTGACCATGAAGGGCCATGTTCGAACTCCGGCCAGACGGACCACCTCCGGATTGGTACCAATGGCGGTCCAGTAACGCCCCCAGATTGTTCGAGTCAGCAAAAACTGACCTGCACAGACGGCAATGCACGCCGCGAGGAATGCCGGTGTCACACCAAGTTGGCTCAGCGGTTCCGCGAACCAGCCCACCTGGCGTCCCACGTAAACAGACCCTGAATTCGTGATCAGCTTCGTCGCGCCACGGGCTGCTTCCAGCATCCCGAGTGTGACGATGAACGACGGAATCTTCATACAGACAGCGATGGTTCCGCTGAACAGACCGCAGAGCGTGGTGACGCTGCAGGCTGCCAGCAGTGCAGGAATCAGAGACCAGTGCTGGCTGGTCATCAGCACGCCGAGTATGGCTGAGGACAGAGCGAGGAGTGATCCAACCGACAGGTCAATACCTCGAATCACAAGCACCAGCGTCATTCCAATCGCAACGAACGTGAGATCTGGAATCTGATTCGCGATGGAGATCAGCGTTGCGCGTTCCAGAAAGTGTTCACTTCGAACCGAGAAGACGGCAACGAGTCCGCATAGAGCGAAAATCAGCCCCAGATAGGGGAGCATGGATTGTAGCGAGGCACGATTCACCGGACGGGTTCCTTGCTGTTGGTTACTTTTTCGGAATCATGCATGGTTGTCTGACGGCCACGTCAACAGGGTGATTAACATTTGGCTCCGCCCGCCTCCCGCAGTGCGAAGGATTTCAGGGGCTTGTGGGATGTGGGGTGTCGACCGATCGATAACCCTCAAACGCGGCCGCCATCAGTGTCTCCCGATTCCAGTCTGAGCGATCAAAACACCGGGTCCACCGCCCTGCTGACATCACCCCGATTCGATCGCTGATTTCGAACAGTTCCTCGAGATCGCTGCTCACGATGACCACGCCCCTGCCCGCTGCGGCACGCAGAGTTATGACATCGTAGATTCGTTTTCGGGCTGTGATGTCCACGCCTCGTGTGGGTTCGTCAAACAAAAATATCTTTGCATCACGCTGCAGCCATTTTGAGACCACAACCTTCTGCTGATTGCCACCACTGAGTTGTGCGACCGGCTGCAGGGGAGACTGACAGCGAATATCCAGTTGTCGGATCATGGTCTCAGCGGAGACTCGTTCACTTCGAAACTTCAGGAGGCCGAAAGACGAATACTTGATACGGAGACTTGCAAGTGATGAATTTTGCTCGATCGACACGGGCAGCAACAGACCGGATGCCCGGCGATCTTCCGTCAGCATTGCCAGTCCGTGCCTTACGGCTTCATCTGGGGTCCGAAATCGGTATTTCTGCGGATCATTTTCGATCTGCACATAACCATCTTCTGCCCGATCCGCGCCGAAGATAGCCCGCAGCAGTTCCGTTCGACCCGCACCAACGAGGCCGGTGATCCCAAGTTTCTCGCCGGAATGCACGTCAAATGAAACATTCTTGACGCCGCTACACGTCAGATGGCGAACTCGCATCGCGATGGGTCGATCGCGGGCTGTCGAACTCTGTTGAGGTATCGGTATGCCGGAGCAGGAAGCGGTGACCGTATGGCCCGACTCATGTTGTTCACCACTCATCAGTTGAATCATTCGCGAGGTTGATACTTCACTGACCGCCTGAGATGCGACGAGTCGACCGTCACGCAGCACAGACACTCGATCAGCGATTGCCTGAATCTCATCAAGACGGTGGCTGATGTAGATGATGCTTGTGCCGCGTGCTTTCAGGAATTCGATTTGTGCGAAAAGCAGTTGGACCTCGCGTGGGCTCAGGGCTGCTGTCGGTTCGTCCAGAATCAGTACACGGCATTCGCGTCCGACTGCGGCAGCAATCTCGATCATTTGCTGCTGACCGATTCCGAGAGTTCCCGTCATCGTCTCTGGACAGAGATCTGACAGGCCGACGCGCTGGAGCAACCGCCTCGCTTCAGCGTGCAGCGACCTGCGACGAATGATGCCCCATCGATGCGGCAATGCTGAAAGCTGCAGGTTTTCGGCAACAGTGAATGTCGGAATGAGGTTCAGTTCCTGCTGAACAATTTCAATTCCTCGCTGCTCCGCATCACGTTTGCCGTTCGGGTCGAACTCAACTCCGTCAATAAACATCTGACCGGACGTTTTTTTGACCAGACCGGAAAGGATCCGGCAGAAGGTGCTCTTTCCGGCCCCATTCGCTCCAGCGAGCGCGTGGACTTCACCCGCACCGATTTCCAGCGACACATTGCTCAGAACGGAAACACTGCCGTAATGGCGACAGATCTGCTCAGTCTTCAGTCGAACTGCAGGAAGGGGCACGTGAAAACACTCAGAACAAGGCAGGGGAAATCCGGGATCATTCCGTTGCCATTCCGGTATCACCACGATGTTGGTAACCTCCGGACTGTCATCATGGAACTGCAAAGTGTAATGGAAAGATTCCAGATTCGCCTACCGAAGTGAATCGGCAATGCAGCAGAGGATCGTCCTCAGACTGGGCGTAGCTCTCCGGCCGAGAATGATTTTCGTTGAATCTGCGACAAACGCCACACCAGGAACGTTGTCATGAAGCGAATTGGAATTCTGACGGCCGGTGGAGACACCCCGGCTCTGAACGCCACCATTTACGGAGCGGTGGAACGCGCGAATACGCTGAAGATTGAAGTCTTCGGGCTACAGCGAGGATACGCCGGATTGATTGATCCGCGGGTGCCTCATGTGCATCTGAATCCGCTGTTCACAGCGATTCCCGAGCTGGATCCCTGCAAGGGTGGCACGCTGCTGGGCTCATCGCGAACTTATCTGGATTCGACCTGCACAGAAAAGCTTGTGACCGTTGCTGAGAACGTGCGAAAGCTGAAGCTGGATGGGCTGTTGTGTATCGGCGGTGACGGGACGATCAACGGCATGCAGCCGATTGCTGAGATCATTCCGTGCGTGCTCGCTCCAAAGACAATTGATAACGATCTCGGGCTGAACTACATCGACGAGCCGAACGAGTGGATTCGAAAAGCGAGTTCCAAACCGCCAGGCTACATCGAGCAGCGGATTCCTTCGCGAGATGCCATGCGTCTGGAAGATATCATCAACTATGCCACGCCCGGTTACGCGACGGCCGTTTATGTCGTCGCTCAGTGTGTGGAGCGTCTGCGAACAACAGCAGAAAGTCATCGGCGAATTGCGATAGTTGAAGTCATGGGACGCCAGTCGGGATACATCGCACTCGGAGCAGCATACGCTCAGCCAGACATTATTCTGATCCCGGAAGTGCCTTTGAATCTGGAACAGCTCACCGCTCGAGTGACGCAGCTCTATGAACTTCAGCAGAACGTGGTGATCGTTGTGGGTGAGGGCGTTCGCGATGCCGAAGGGAAAGAACTGGGTGCTGCGATGCCCACGTATGATCCGGCCGGCAATGTTCGTTACAGCGGAGCGGCGGATGCAGTAGGGCATCTGCTCGGGAAGTCGATGGGCGAGAAAATCTTCTGCGACATGCGATCCTACGAGCCTGCTTCTTCCTCCATGTTCAATCGAAAAGTCGGGCACACTCAACGCGGAGGCAGACCAATTCTGTTCGATCGTTTCTACGGCTCGCAGCTTGGTGGAAAAGCGGTTGATCTGCTGGTTTCCGGAGAAACGAATGAGATTGCGACCATTCAATATGCGCCGGAAAAAGGTCTTGTTCTCAGTTCGGTCTCGGCAAATAAGCTTCGAGACCAGTGGGGTGAAATTCATCCCCGCGAAGTGCATCTTTCCATGTATGATTCTGTTCGGATGCAGTTGTCACCATTCGGGATCCAGTATCTGAAGCCCATTTTCACGAACGCGATCGGCCTCGATGATGTCGAGTTCATTCGAACTCAGATGTTCAGTCCGGGGAGCTTGAGCAATCGGTATCAAAGTGTGAATACCGACATTCGAAAACGGATTCGATACCTGTAACCTGACGACCTGTGCAACGCTGATCGGACTGCTGACCGCGCACCGTTCTCACTGGAGTTCCGGTGGGGGTTGAATAAGTCATGATGCTGATGAAGACCCGGTCTTCCGCTTTCGTATTCGGACAGGTTGCTGTTCTGTGCGTTGTGTTGTCCTCGGTTGAACCGCTGCTGAACGCCATGGTACGCTTGTGCCGCCTACCCTCCGGTGCGGATTCGTCCGGGGAAAATGGAGCCTTTGTCCTGCAGTCGCGTCAACGGAAGAGGCTTGGGTGCTCGCAAGGCGATCAGGGCATGTCTTCGTTTTTGCGTTGCAGTTCGTGGACTCCTGCAGCGTCGCCGGAGCGAGATGCCATCGATGCACCCGGATGGCATCGAAAGTTGAACCTTAGGTCCGAATCCGCTGAGTGATTTTTTCATGCGAATTCTTTTTCTTCACGGGTGGCGCAGTATCGTGGGCGGAGTCAAGCCGACGTTTCTGATCTCGTCGGGGCACCATGTACTGAATCCTTCACTGGACGATGATGATTTCGAGTCTGCAGTGGCCACAGCGCAGCGGATTTTTGATCAGCAGAAACCGGATGTGATTGTCGGATCATCCAGAGGCGGCGCCGTTGCAATGAATCTCATGTCAAATGATGTTCCGATGGTACTGCTGTGTCCGGCGTGGAAACGATGGGGAAATGCCGATAGCATCAAAAGTCAGTCGTACGTCCTGCATTCGCGAAATGATGAGGTGATTCCCTTCGAACATTCCGAGGAGCTGATTGCAGCAAGCCGTTTGTCTTCTGATCGGCTGCTCGAAGTGGGATACGATCATCGTCTGGCTGATGATGGTTCGTTGAGTGTGATGCTGTGGGCCTGCAAGATGCTGGTCTCACCGGAATCAAAGGAACTCTTCGAATATGACGAAGCTCCGGTGTCGTCTCGACGGCAGGCCTCAGCCATATCGGAAGCCAGTTATATCTGTGATGCCTGTGGCGAAGAGATTGTCGTTCCGCTGGATCTCAGTGAGGGGTGCTCGCAATCTTACGTCGAAGACTGTCCGGTCTGTTGTCGGGCCAGTGTCATTCATGTGCATGTGGATGAAAACGGGCGGCCGATGGTCTGGGCTGAGCCGGAACAGGATCGCGTCTGAAACGATTTTCCTGGCGGGTCTTCGAAATCAGCTCGATCCCGATGATTTTGCGAGCTCCTCGTTGTGACTTGATCCGTGGACTCCGCTTGCGAAACGCTGACGAGCCGTACCTGGATCGTGTCCGATCCAGCCCAAACGTTGAAATTCGCTTCGGCGTGCTTTTCGATGCGCCTTGTTTCCGGTAGTCTGATTGTTCGAACGAGCGTCGATGACGGGCAGCTGATAAGATTTTGCTGCCTGGTAAGGATGAGGCGGTTTCTGGTAAGAGGTGTGAAGATGTCCGAAGTGCTCGATTGTTTTCAAATCGAATGGCATGGCAATACCGTGGTTGTCACACCTGCGTCCAGCGTCGAATCCCTGAACTGGGACATGGTGGAACAGGCCGCAGACCTCGTGATGGAGCCTCTGGAAGGGCAGGAAGCGCCCATGGTGATCGTTGACCTGAGCCGGGTTGGGTACTTCGGCTCCGTCTTTCTTGCCCTGTTGCTTCGCTGTCATAAGTTCGTCAAGAAGAAGGGTGGAGAACTTGTCCTCTGCGAGGCCAATGCGATGGCTCTGGAACTGCTCCGGATTACCGCATTGGATACCATCTGGGCAATCTATCCGACTCGCGATGAGGCAATGCAGGCGCTGCTCAGCTAGCGTGTCCAATTGATTTTGGCCGTGTGGATGCCCGCTTTGAAACCTGTCCTGCCTTCATTGCGTCAAGGTCCTGGTGTGCCGGACGAGTAGCCTGCATGATCGGCGTATGAGGTTCTGGACTCGCTGTCTGGCTTGAGGAGTTGCACATGAATGCTTTTCCGTGCGGCCGGACTCGGCGCGAATTTGTGTGGCAGATGGGCGGTGGCTTTGCTGGTCTGGCTCTGACGTCGCTGCTGTCGTCAGATGGGTTCTTCCAGCGGTCGGTTACGGCGGCAGAGTCGTCCGGGCCTTTGACTGCGCGCGCATCACACCTGATGACAAAAGCGAGAGCCTGTATCTTTCTGATGATGAATGGCGCTCCCAGTCAGGTGGATACGTTTGATTACAAGCCGGCTCTTGAGAAGTATGCAGGCCAGCCCCTGCCCCGAGGCAAGAACTACATCAACTCGGGAGGCCGGAAGGTTGGATTTCTGACGCCTGCTTTCAGGAAGTTTCGTCCGGGTGGCGAATCCGGACTGCTGATCTCTGACTACTTTCCGCATGTGAGGCAACATGCGGATAAACTGGCGGTAATCCGTTCGTGTCACACAGACAGTCATGCTCATGGATCTGCACTGGTCGCGATGAATACCGGTAAGACCTTCATAGGACGACCGTCGCTCGGATCGTGGTGTGTTTACGGTCTGGGGACAGAGAATGAAAGTCTCCCTGGTTACGTGGTGATACTGGACAAACGCGGTGGACCGATCGGTGGTCAGCCGAATTGGTCGAGCGGATTCATGTCGGCGGCCTATCAGGGCACACTTTTCCGTCCGGTGGGTGATCCGATTCTTGACCTGCGCGGTCCGAAACATGTGACTCGCGAGGTTCAACGAGATCAGTTGGATCTTCTCGGTCAGATCAATCAGCGGCACCTTGAGGAGCGTCCAGGAGGGTCGGAACTGGCTGCTCGGATCAATTCCTACGAACTGGCGTTTCGCATGCAGAGCGAAGCTCCCGAGGCCGTCAATCTGTCGCAGGAAACGGCGGAGACGCTGCGCATGTACGGCATCGGTCAGCAGCCGACGGATGAGTATGGTCGAAACTGTCTGGTTGCCCGGCGACTGATTGAACGAGGAGTTCGTTTCGTACAGCTTTATTCGGGCGGAGGTCATCTGGAAGAGACGTGGGATGCTCACGAGTCGATTGAAAAGAATCATGGTCGCCACGGCGCCGAAGTTGATCAGCCGATTGCAGCTCTGCTGACAGATCTGGAACAGCGTGGACTGCTGGATGAAACGTTGATTGTCTGGGGTGGCGAGTTCGGTCGCATGCCGTTCAGTGAGGGGCCAGATGCTCCCGGTCGAAATCATAACCCCTACGGTTTCTCAATGTGGCTGGCTGGTGGCGGAGTCAGGGGCGGCATGGCCTATGG
>JBKDRW010000264.1:0-8589 GCA_046341255.1 Planctomycetota bacterium | reverse complement strand
CCTCGATGCTTGCCGTGATGGCAATGTACATAGATCGGCTCATGGATCTCACGAGCAACTCGCGTCAGCGCCAGCACCGCTTCCTGCGGGATGGCATCGTAGCCGATCGGAATATGAATATAACGAATCCCGTATTTCCTTGCGGTCGCCACATCGGGCTTTGCACCATCCACACTGACAACGACTCTCACCCCAAGCTTCTGCAGTTGCTGAAACGCGTTTTCCCCATGAGGCTCACTGCCCAGATAAACCTGGCTGGTCGCCTGATGAACGTTGTGCAGTCCCGGGAGTTCTTTCGGGACCTGAGTCATATGGCCCGGTTCGGAGCGCTTTGATTCGTCGGGACAGCAGTCCCCCAGTTCGTTATTGAGCCAGGGCCTCGCAGGAGTGGCAGGGATGATCAGACTCAGCACAATGACTGTCAGAGCCATGATGATGGCAGGACGCATGATTCAACTCACCTGAACAATCTTCTGGCAACCACACCGCCGTAAGGAGCACCCGGAGGCAGGAATTTGTCTGCCAATGTGATCTTCGCAATGCTCTCCCTGTCAATTCACCTGCCGCAGAACGGGACGAGTATCGCTCCGGATCATCATCTTCGCAGAAGACAGTTCGCGAATCTGTTGGCCGTTCCCTTGAAGGCCCAATCCACCCGGCGTCGGCGTTCACGATGCCATCTGAGGAAGAGCACCGTGCCGATGGTATTCTGTTTTCTGCAGCTGAAAAGAAAGAGGCGGTCATTGACCGCCTCATGGTAACACATTTTTCATGAAGTTCTGCTGTGATGACCTGAGTCGATCCACAGTGAACTGTCAGGAACCGAAGAATCCACCAATCATGTCGAGAATTCCGGACTTCTCAACGGTCTGGCCGGGTTGTGTCCAGAGCCACATGGTGCGGACAAGTTCAACGCCAATGACCGCACACAGAAGAGACAGCACCGTTGAAAGACCAATCATCACTTTCAGGCCCATGCCCCAGTCAACGTCCGGTCTTGCTGCGGCTCGTGTCGGGAAACCTCCGACCTGACTCTGGCCAGCCGTGAAGTCTTCGTCTTCAAAGTCTTCCGCATCATGGGCATCCAGTTCATCGCCGTCGAACTCTTCGTCGTCAAAGCCCTCATCATCGAACCCGCCGTCGTCATCTTCGTATGAATCTTCAGCGAACTCTTCTTCCTCGACCTGTTTTTTCTTTGCAGGCGCCTTCGCTGCTGCCTTTGGTGCACTGGCAGCGGCAACGACGGGAACTGCAACAGTCGGAGCCGACTCGTTCTCATCTTCAAACGTCAGCACGCTGGTGTTGGTACCCACATCGTCGTCATCATCATCCAGGCCTGCGAGCTCGAACTCGCTGTCCTTGCCATAAGGTTGCTGAGGAATCTCCATCTGCGTCGTATTCGCCTGCGATTCCGACAGCAGATTTCGTGCACCAGGGATCGCCTGCATCGGCATGGTTCGACTCATGTCGGTCGACTCCATTGCCATACCACGATCATCTTTCAGATCGAGCGAGATGCCACTGTCACCGGCGTCAAGCGAGATGCCACTGTCCTGATTCAGCACCGCTCCGCTGTCGAAGCTTTCGAGGCTGATTCCGCTGTCATCAGCATCAAGACTGATGCCGCTGTCGATTTCGAGGCTGATTCCACTTTCATCTGCATCAAGCCCGAGACCACTGCCCCGAACATCCAGACTGATCCCGCTGTCAACCGCCTGGCCTCGGACTCCGGAACCCTTATTGATCAGCTTCAGGTCGCTGTCGTCGGGAATGGCTGGCAAAGCCATGGTTGCCGCCCCGTCATTTGAAGGAGCATCAGCCAGACGAATGTCACTGTCCGTTCGATCAAGTCCTGCGGAAAGCTTGACATCGCTGTCGCTGTCGTCCAGCAGCAGGTCGTCACTTCCCATCAACTTGACGTCGCTGTCTGAGTCCGCTCCCGTGAAAGTCATTTCGTTGGTTTTGTCCGTGTCGTCAGACAGACGGACATCACTGTCAGAGTCCGACAAGTTCAGATCCGAATCCGTCGCCAGCAGCACGTCGCTGTCCGAGTCTGACATGAAGCTTCCGCCGAGTACGTCATCATCGGAGACCGGTTCCTTGCCCAGGATGTCCGTTGAGCCGAGGTCCACTTCGGCTTCAGTCGCTGCTCCGACCAGTTGCACATCGGAATCAGAATCAGACAGCTTCGCATCGCTGTCCCAGCCGCTCAGATCAATCTCGTCGTCTGCATCTGCCTCCAGCTTCGGACCGGAGTCTCCCGTCAGACGCACGTCGCTTCCGGAATCCTTGACTTTCCCGGCATCGTCACCTTCAAACATCGATTCGTCGAAGAACAATCGTACGTCGCTGTCAGAGCTGGCCAGATCCACCTCCGGCTCATCCAGCACCGATGACGACGAATTGCCCGAGATAATGGGCATATCGGGCGATGAATCCGCCTGGCGACTTCGCAGGAACTCTTCGATGTCCTGTTCACGGAACTTCCAGCTGCCTCGATCGGCAAAGCCGCGAATCTCACCCTGCTCTCGAATTCTCATCAACTGGTCTGTGGTCATACCGAGTTGAGAGGCTGCTTCTTCGAGGCTCAAGTACTTTTTGGCCATGTTCCACCGATGTCCCGAACGGGACGAAGTAAAGAGTGAAATGCGCTGACTGCAAAAAAAGGGCAGACCGCCTGGAAAAACGGGGGAAACCCCGCCTGCTTCCGACTCCTTTCGGCTGTCCCGGACCACTCCGGCCGGCGATCAGATTGAACAGAATGTTTCCCGAGAAACTCTATCCTGCGCAATCTGGTCGTTCAGTCAAATTCTAAAACCGACCCCAGGTGATGCAAGCTCTTTGTTGCGAACAGTCAACGAGTTACGCCGGTTGTATCGATTCGTCAACCTGTCCGTAAGACGACGGTCGGGCCGTTTCGCCCGTGCCAGACCGGGGTCTGGACGGGCTTGATCCTGACCGAGCGCGCAGACACCCTCCGCGCGTTCGCCTTATTTGAATTCGTCGAGTTTTCGTGCACGTCTTCAGGCAAACAGACGTCGCGGCCCCACCGTCGGCATTTTCCGCCGTTTCCAATGGGACAAGTGTTTCAACCGGTTGTTCAGGACGCAGTCCTGTCGCCGATCGCTGCGTCGGATCGGGATTACAAGGTTCAGAAGGCAGACCGACCGGAACGCATGGCCCCCGTTTTGGACGCTTTCATCAATCGATCTGGGAAAGATGCACAGATCCGATTGATTTCGGAGGGTCTGTCAGTCCTGCCGATTGACGCCGATTCTGGCAGTCTTTCTGCACGAATCAAAACAGTCCGGTTTCGAGTGGTCTCGCCTAATCGAATGCATCCTTTGTATTGTTCAGGGAAATCGGTGCAATTCAGTTACGGAGACGCGTTCATGGCGGGTTCAATTCGCCTCGTTTTGACCTTTCATAATCATCAGCCGGTCGGCAACTTTGACGGAGTTTTTGAACAGGCCTACCGCGACAGCTACCGTCCGTTCCTCGACGTCATGCAGGATTATCCCGACATCCCTTTCGGATTGCACAACTCCGGAAGCCTGCTGGAATGGCTTGAAGTTCGTCACCCCGAATACATTGACCGACTTCGTCGGATGGCCGCCTCGTCGCAGGTGGAGATTATCGGAGGCGCGTATTACGAGCCGATTCTTGCCAACATTCCGCGCCGAGACCGCATCGGACAGATTCAGTCTTACACGCAGCATCTGAACGCGCTGTTTCAGACGAATGTACGCGGGATGTGGCTGCCGGAGCGAGTCTGGGAGCAATCCTTTGCCAGCGACATTGCTCGCGCGGGCATTCAGTACACGATCATTGACGACTACCATTTTCGCTGTGCCGGCATTCCTCAGAATGAACTGGCTGGTTATTACGTGACCGAGGATGAGGGTCAATTGCTGTTCGTGTTTCCGGACAGCGAAAAACTGCGATATCTGATTCCATTTTCGAAGCCGGCGGAATGCATCGAATACCTGCGCGAAGTGGCGTCGCAGTATAACAATCCGGTCCTCGTGTTCGGCGACGATGGTGAGAAATTCGGATCGTGGCCAGAGACCTACAAGCATGTTTATGAAGACCGCTGGCTCCGCGATTTTCTTGATCTGCTCCGCGCCAATGAATCGTGGATCACGGTGCAGACTCCATCCGGCGTTCTCGATCAGGTGGCACCGATCGGACGTTGCTACCTTCCGGATGCCAGTTATCGCGAAATGACAGAGTGGGTGCTCCCTCCCGCTGCTCAAAAAGAATTTGTCTCACTGACTCGCATGAATGCCGACGATGCGGACTGGCAGCGACTGATCCGATTCACGCGAGGAGGCTTCTGGCGAAACTTCAGAACGCGGTACACCGAAAGCAATGAGATGTACGCGCGGATGATTGATGTCAGCAACCGACTGGCTGAAGGCATGGCGGTGCCGTCCGCCGATGAATCCCGCCGTAATGCTCTGGAAGCGGCCAGAACTCATCTGTATCGAGCTCAGTGCAACTGCAGTTACTGGCATGGAGCATTCGGTGGCCTGTATCTGCCCCACCTGCGGAATGCGGTGTATCATGAACTCATCGAAGCGGACAACATTCTTGATCGCCACGATCACGGATCGCAGGCCTGGGTGGATGCTTCGCCCGGCGATTACAATCTTGACGCGCGCCAGGAGATCCGACTCGCGAATCATCGGCTGATCGCGTGGCTGTCGCCGGCCATGGGTGGTCATCTTTACGAGCTGGATATTCGTGCGAACGGCGTGAATCTGCTGGCGACGCTGAATCGTCGGCCTGAGCCCTATCATCAGCGAATCATCGACCACGCCAGAAACGTGGAATCCGCGGATGATGGGGATCTGGCCGCGATCTCAAAGGAGGTCAAGTTCAAACAGCCGGACCTCGATAAGAAAATCGGTTACGACAAGTGGCCTCGCAAGAGCCTTGTGGATCTGTTCCTCGAGCCTCAGTTGACGTGTGAACGTTTCTCGCGTGGCGAAGGTGTGCTGGGAGATTTTTCAACCGGAGTTTATGAAGCCAGTATCCTGAGGTCGCCGCAGAAAATTGCTGTCGAAATGCGCCGAAAGGGGAGCGTGCGGGATCTGCAGGGCGAAATTCGCAAGATGATCGTTCTTGCTGCTGATCGGCCGAATGAACTTCTGATTCAATATCAGCTGCATGGCTTCCCGAAAGATGTACCGCTGCATTTTGGTGTGGAGTTGAACTTCGCGGCGATGCCGGGAGGGGCCAGTGATCGTTATTTCTACGATGCCGGCGGCCAGCGACTGGGGACTCTCGATGCGAAGCTTGTCCTGAACGATTTGGACCGCGTCAGCCTCGTGGACGAGTGGCTGGGAATCGACGTGGCGATCGAATCGTCTCGAGTGGGTGGCATCTGGACCATGCCGATTGAGACCATCAGTCAATCGGAAGGCGGCTTTGAGGCCGTTCATCAAAGTGTCTGTGTTGTTCCCCATTGGGAGTTTACCATGCCCGAGCAGGGGCCGTGGGTGGTCGATCTGCGAGTCCTGATCGATACCAGCGTCGCCGCCGCACGCCGTCTTGCAGAGGCGGCTGCGAAGCCGGCTCCGGTGACGATTTGATGATCTGACGATTTCGCGACTCGCCTTCGTTCTTTTGCCCCCCCGCGGGAATTGTTCCTGTTTCGTGCCTTCACGGTACAAGTCCAGACCCGTGAACGTCGCCCGAGGGGCGATCAACCATGATCGGAAGCGGCCGCTTTGTGCCAACCCGAAGAACTGTTCGCGACATTTGGGCTGCAGATTGCTACAGTTTGGCAAGGAGAAGCCGACACTTCCGGCTTTTCCCTGAGTCCTCACGCAGAATGTCTGCGAAAACTGTGATGCTCGCGCCCCGGGGCTACCGCAGCGTTGAGGGTGGCAGGCCTGGTGCCGTTCAGATGGTCCGCGGGGCAATTGGTCATCAGACCACGCCTTGTGGCTCATGGTGAGGCGTTTCTCTGTTCACTCGGAGTTCCGAAAATGTTCAGGTCTGCTCATCAGCGTGGTGACAAGAAGAGCATGATCCGCAGACTTCTGGTTGTGCTGTCTGTCGTGTCGTGGGCGTCCGTTGTGGACGCGACATTCGAAGAACAGAATACGTTGACGTCGGTGGCCCGTCTTCAGGAGGCACCGAGTGAAGCTGTGTCGAAAACATCAGAGCCCCTGGACATCCCCGCGCTGGTTCAGGAACTCACTTCCGCTGAATTCAACGTTCGGCAGCGGGGTGTCCGTGTTCTTCAGAACATTCCGACCGAACAACTGCAGCAGACGGGTGAAGCCATTGAGGCGAATGGCTCCACCGAGGCGATTCGTCGCTGGATTGATGTTCTCGAACTGCGATACAACGGACTGGAACTTGGTTCGGAATCTCTGTTTTACGTGTCGGAAACACTGCATCGATTCGAGAAATCTGAGACATGGTTTGTGTCGGAAGCTGCTGCTCGTGTTCTTGAACGCAACTGGAAACGTCAGGTCGAACTTGCTGTCCTGCAGTTGAATCGACTTCAGTTTCCCCTTGATCCCAAAGATCCTTCCAGACTCTTTCAGCATGCCCCGGATGATTTTGCTCGCCCGACCAGTGATCGATATCTGAAGCTGGTCATCGATCACAGTTTTCCGAAGAACCCGGAAGTTTTTGAACAGCTGACGCGACTGGCTCCACTCCGCAGCAGAATTTTTCTGCGAAGCCCGCAACTGGTGTCCGTCATGATGATTGATGGTCACCCACTCTCGGAAGATCAGCAGGTGAAGATCAAGGCGATCTTCGGTGACATCGCCGTACAGGAACGAGGCCCGGCATGTCTTGGCATTTCACCCGATGTGCGCGAAATCGGAGTGGAAGGCGTACTTGTCGGGAGTGTTGCGGATGGGAAATCTGCTGACCTTGCCGGGATTTCTGCCGGCGATTTTATTCAGGAAATGGATGGTGAAGTGCTCCCTGATTTTGAGCAGATGGTCAAGCGTCTCCGAAAGTACCGGATCGGTGACAAGGTGAAACTCACAGTGATCAGGGCGGCTCGCCCCGGGTCCAGCAAGGCGGAGGAAGTCGAAGTAACACTCTTTGGGTGGTATGAAGGAGCGACCAATGCTCCTGACAAATAGCCCAAGGAGTTTTTCAGAATGGCGAACGGAGTGCCGATGAAGCGACAGCCTGCTGACAGGCCTCGTTCGAAGGAGACGTCTGCGCGGTCTCGGAACGGGATCATTCTGAAACTGGTTTCGGGTGGTCAGACGGGAGTGGATCGCGCTGCTCTGGATGCGGCCATGGAGTGTGGGTTGCCGGTTGGAGGCTGGTGTCCGCGACAGCGTCGTTCCGAGGATGGAGCCGTGCCCACCCATTACCCGCTGCAGGAGACCGCGGCTCGAAGTTACGCCGTTCGCACGGAATGGAATGTCCGTGACTCTGACGGTACTCTGGTTGTGGTGCTTGATGAAATCAGCAGCGGCACGCGGATGACCGTGGCCGCTGCAAGGGCACAGGGGAAACCGTTGAAGATAGAGCATCTTGAGCCGGGAGGTCGGCAGGGGTTGCTGTCCGACGAGAATTCAGAGACCGAACAAGTACAATCGGTTGTCGATTGGATTCATCGCCATAAAATCGGCGTTCTGAACGTTGCCGGGCCCCGTGGCAGTTCTTCGCCCGAAGTTTATCCTCGCGCGAAACACTTCCTGACCCTGGTGCTGAAATCCCTCTGCGGTATCGACGGATCGCGATCCGCATCACGCACGACAGTTCCTCGACGAACCTCCTGACCCCTGTTTTCGGCCGGCGGACGATCGCCGCCGAAAAACTCTGAATCCCACGATTTCGAACGGATTTTCGCAATCCGCCGGGACCGTAGTCATCCGCGGATGACCAGTCTGAAAATACACTTAGTCGAAAGTAAAACGCATGTCTCAGCAGTACATCATGACCATTGAAAATCTGACTCGTATCTACGACGAGAAGGAGATTCTTTCGGACATCTGGCTGGCTTTCTACCCTGGCGCCAAGATTGGTGTGCTGGGCAACAACGGGTCGGGAAAGAGTACTTTGCTTCGCATCATGGCCGGCGAAGACAAGAACTTTATGGGAACCGTGCGACCGGCCAAAGGGATTCGCATTGGATACTTTCCTCAGGAACCTCGCCTCGATCCTGAAAAGACGGTGGGTGAGTGCATCGAAGAATCCGTCGCGGAATCCCGTGCGATCCTGGATCGCTTCAATGAGCTCAGTATGAAGCTCTGCGAAGATCTGACTCCAGAGGAAATGGAAAAGACGCTGGACGAACAGGCGAAGGTTCAGGATCAGATTGACCATGCGAATCTGTGGGAACTGGACCGCACCCTCGAAATTGCAGCCGATGCCATGATGCTGCCACCCGCCGAAGCAAAAGTCGAACACCTTTCTGGCGGTGAAAAGCGTCGAGTTGCGTTGTGTCAGCTGCTGCTCAGCAATCCGGACATGATTCTGCTCGACGAACCAACCAACCATCTGGACGCGGCATCGGTTCAGTGGCTGGAACAGTTCCTGAAAACGTATACTGGTACTGTGGTGGCGGTCACCCACGATCGTTCCTTCCTCGACACCGTC
>JBKDRW010000263.1:0-6636 GCA_046341255.1 Planctomycetota bacterium | reverse complement strand
CCCCAATATGGTGATGGCCTACGATGCGGACGAAGCCGATGCGGGCCATTTTCTCGTGATGGAATTCGTCCGCGGTCGTGACCTCGCGGCCTGTCTTCAGCAGGACGGACCGTTCTCGATCAGAAAGGCTTTGCATTGTATTGAACAGGCAGCCCGTGGATTGGCATTCGCGCACTCTCGCGCGATCGTGCACCGTGATATCAAACCACACAACCTGCTGCTTGATGCCAGCGGTGTCGTAAAGATCACTGATCTTGGACTGGCGAGGCTGACACACGATGTGGAAACGACAGACTCAGAGGCGACGGCCGTCACGAAAGCCGGCGGAGTGCTGGGCACCGTGGACTATATGGCGCCCGAGCAGGCGCTGGACTCGACGGCCATTGATCATCGAGCTGATATTTACAGTCTGGGCTGCACATTGCATTTCCTGCTGACGGGGAGACCTCCTTATGGAGGGGCGACGCTGATGGCGATCCTGCTGAAGCACCGTGATGCACCGATTCCTCGACTATCTGAGCTCCGCCCGGATATTCCGGCTCGACTGGAAAACCTCTTCCAGCGGATGCTGGCCAAGGATCCGTCGCAGCGCATCCAGTCGATGACCGATGTGGCGGATGAGTGCGTTGCCATTGATGCCGAATGCGGCGGAGACCAGTCGGCGAGCGACCTTGCACCACACGAGCAACCAGACCTGTTCGGTCCCGGGTCGTCATCTTCCACAATCGCGATTCGGCACGATCCGGCAATGACGATCGTATTGCAGCCGTCGACGGATGCCCCGGGCGTTCTGCTTGTCGAGTCATCTCGGGTTCAGGCGTCGATCATTCGCAGTTACCTGGAATCGACCTGTTGCAAAGTCACAGGCGTCGTATCCACCGGTCGTGATGCGATTGAACTCGTTCGCACTCATCGACCGCGAGCTGTCGTATGTGCCCTGCATCTGCCGGACATGAGTGGTCTGCAGCTTGCCGAACTCATGCGAGCAGACGCCGATGTGACAGCGCCTGGCTTTGTGCTCATCACCAGTGAAACGGGGGAGGTTGCCGCCGAATCGCTGGTCAAACTTCGGCGTGTGCTGCCTCTGACAAAGCCGTTTACACCAGAAGACCTGAAAGCGGCCATCGACAGCGTCATCGAAGCCACTGCCGATCGCTTGACGGTATCGATGGCAGAATCACCGCTTAAGTTGCAGGGACGCATCGACCGGCGGCAGGCCAGAGTTCTTCTGGTGGACGACAGCGGTGCTGCTCGCAAATATCTCCGAGCGAGTCTTGAAGAGATGGGGTTCACGCATTTTATGGAGGTCGCCGACGGCGCACAGGCCATCGCGATGTCGGCTCGCGCCTTCTGCGATCTGATCGTCACGGACTACAACATGCCGCTCATGGATGGCCGTGCGCTCGTCAGTTATTTCAAACAGAACCCTGCAACGGCAGGCATTCCGATCATCATGGTGACCACCGAAGCCGACCCCCGAAAACTCGAATCCGTTCGCCAGCTTGGCGTCACAGCCATCGTCGAAAAGCATTTTCCGAAAGACGTGGTCATCCCGATTCTTGACGCCTTGTTCTGATTCAGCAGAACGGGTTATGACCGATGTAACGACTGTCCGGCCATCCGGTCGATGCCGATGGGGACCGAATCAATCGGTTCGTCGTTGACATTGATCCGGAGCGGGTTATTCCTTCTTCATAAGAACTGCCGAGCTTCGAGTCGCCGTCCGGAGATTTCTCTGGACTCTCGTGGTGTTCCAGTTGCATGCCAAGGTGAGTGGAGCGTCGCCCTACATTATGTCGAACGACGAAATCCTGCGTGAGTTTCTTCTGGAAACCCACGAGAACCTGACCCTGCTCGATTCGGACCTTGTGCACCTCGAGAAGCACCCGTCGGATCACGGCCGTCTGGCGCAGGTGTTTCGAACGCTCCACAGTGTCAAGGGCACAGCCGGCTTTATGGGACTTGTCAAGCTGCAGGCTGTCGCCCACTCAGCTGAGAGCCTGTTGAGTCGCCTGCGGTCCGGTGATATTTCCTACAGTGTTCCCATCGCCACCGCACTTTTACGAGTTGTGGACGCGATTCGTGAGATCGCCAAACAGATCGAGACGACCGGCAGCGAGGGCGAAGGAAACTACGCGAACATCGCATCCGAATGCGATCGACTGCGGGAGCATGCCATCCCGCCGGCGATCGAGGCGGTGACCAAATCGATAGTGGGCCCGGCACCACAGGTCACCGTGCCGACAGCCATCATTCCGGCGCCGACAGTTACGCCGTCACTGACGCCTTCTCAGCAGGATACTGTGTCGGCCTCGGACTCGCCGGCTTCTGCACCGACCGAATTATCGTCGACGACGACAAGGATAGTGGATTCGTCAGACGCCCGTAGCGGCAGCGTCACCGACAGCAGTATTCGCGTCGATGTCGGATTGCTCGACAAGCTGATGACGCTGGTTGGCGAATTAGTGCTCGCTCGCAATCAGATTCTCCAATGCTGCTCTCATCTCCGAAACGACGCAGTCGAGGGAGCCGTTCAGCGTTTGAATGTCCTGACGACGGAGTTGCAGGCCAGTGTTATGAAGACGCGAATGCAGCCGATCGGAACCGTGCTCGGAAAATTTCCTCGGGTCGTTCGGGATCTGGCCGTGGCCTGTGGAAAGCAGGTTCGTTTTGAAATCGATGGTCAGGAAACGGAACTCGACAAGACACTGCTCGAGGCCATTCGCGATCCCTTAACGCATCTTGTTCGCAATGCCATAGATCACGGCATTGAATCGCCGACGATCCGTGTGTCAGCAGGAAAATCACCCGAAGGACGACTCCGAATGATGGCCTTCCATGAAGGTGGAAAAGTCATCATCGAGATCACAGACGACGGAAGCGGAATCCATGTTGATCGCGTGAAAGAAAAGGCGATCGCCAATCAACTGATCACACCCGAGATGGCAGCGACAATGTCACGTGACGAGTTGCTGCGTCTGATTTTTCTGCCCGGTTTTTCCACCACGGACAAAGTGACCCAGTTCAGCGGCCGGGGAGTGGGAATGGATGTGGTTCGCACCAATATTGAACGTATCGGTGGTACAGTCGATCTCGAAAGCCATCCAGGGGCAGGAACCACAGTTCGTACAAAGATCCCGCTGACCCTCGCCATTATTCCGGCTTTGATCATCGTCACCGGCGGTGAGCGATATGCAATTCCGCAGGTGAGTCTGCTGGAGCTTGTGCACCTTGACGCAGACCATACCGCAGGCAGTCTCGAATGGATGTACGGTGCGCCGGTCTATCGTTTGCGGGGGGACTTGCTGCCTCTGGTGTTTCTTGACGAGCAACTTGGGCTCGCGGAAAAGACGGATCGTGCTTCAGGCCTGAATATCGTGGTTCTGCAGGCAGACGATCGAGCATTTGGTCTCGTCGTCGATTCCATACGGGACACGGAAGAGATTGTCGTCAAGCCACTGCAGCAGCAATTAAAAGGACTGCCGACGTTTGCCGGTGCAGCCATCATGGGTGATGGACGCGTAGCGCTGGTGCTGGATGTCCTGGGATTGGCCCAGCGTTCCGGGGTGAATTCCGGCAGCATGAATCAGTTGTCGAACAGCATCCACCGAGACAGCCTCGCGATTGAGGATGAGGCCCCTCCCTCACTGGTGTTTCTTTCAAGTCGCGGCGAACCCATGGCCATCCCCCTGTCTCAGATCGCGCGTCTCGAAGAATTTCCCGGAACAAAGCTCGAATCGCTGGGGGACTATCAGGTCGTTCAGTATCGAGGAGGCATTCTGCCACTGGTGGATATCTCTGACGAGTTGATACGACTCTCGGGAAAAACACGGCTCTCCGACGTGACGCCCAGCGTGTCTCCGGCTGGCCGCAGCCACACGGTGTCTTCGGTGTCACGCGATGGTTCTCCAGACGACCAGATGGTGGCCGTGATTGTCTGCCACGATGGTACGCAGCACACGGGAATCATCGTCGGTCAGATCCTCGACATTGTTCATCAGCGTCCTGAGAGCGAGTTGCAGCAGAATCGCCCGGGCGTGCTTTCGACAGCGATCGTCGAAGGCCGAGTCACGGAATTCGTGAACGTGCCATCAGTTGTACAAGCGGCGAGGCAACGAATCACGGGATCGGAGACCCTGCATGTCGGCTGACCATCAGTACTGCACTTTTTTTCTGGCCGGTGATTATTTTGGCCTCAATGTGCTGCAGGTGCAGGAGATCGTGCGTGAGCAGCCAATGACATGCGTGCCACTCGCCAGCCCGGTCATCGCCGGATTGATGAATCTGCGAGGCCAGATTGTCACCGCAATGGATCTGCGACGCCGTCTTGGCTTTCCGGATCGAGACACAGGCGAGGAGTCTGTCAACGTGGTGGTGCAGACCAGGGACGGTGCAGTGAGTCTGATTGTGGACGAGATCGGCGATGTGCTGTCGCTCTCTCATGAACTTTTCGAGCCACCTCCGGAAACGATGCGCGGGTCGGATCGGGAATTGATTCTGGGAGCCTACAAACTCCCCGAAAGGTTATTGGTGATTCTGTCGCTGGAGCGAATTCTGAAGGTTCCGGAGGAATCAACTTCGCAGGCGGTCTCCAGGCGAGTATTGAAAAGCCTCTCATCGCCGGACTGATCGATCGGATCAAGCTGGGTGGCTTGTCGGAAGAAAAATATCTAAAACCCGAGGTGGACGCGTACGCCGTCCGGAAGCGAGTGAATGATGGCAAAGAAATTGGCTAATCGTCAGACGAACGCTGTTCGCAGGAATCCCGCAGTGCCCGCGTGGGCCCGGTTTGCCTCGGAAACGCTCGATGCTCTTCGCACCAACGTCATGATTGCGAACCTCAGTTTCGAGATCATTTACGTGAACCCTTGCGCGAAAGAGACACTGGCGAAGATCGGGACCGAAATCCGTCGGGTATTCAACGTCGATGTGGATGATATGGTTGGAGCGTCCATTCATCGTTTTCACCGCGATCCGCAGCGGATTGAGCGAATTCTGACCGATCCCCAGTCACTCCCGCATCAGGCGGAATTCACATTCGGCAATGTGACTCTGGAAACGCGTATCAACAGCATCAGAGACACAGCGGGTGACATTGTGGGGTACTGTGTGGCCTGGGAAGATGCCAGCTATCGTCGTCGTCTCGAACTGGATTACCTGGGTCAGATCAAGGCCATGTCGAAGGCTCAGGCGATTATCGAATTCGAGGTGGACGGGACGATCATCACCGCGAACGATATCTTTCTGAACGTCATGGAGTATACGCTCGACGAAATCCGAGGCCGTCATCACAGTATGTTTGTCGAACCGATGCAGGTCGCCGCGCCCGAATACAGGCAGTTCTGGAATGATCTGGCCGCGGGACGGGAGCGACTGGGTCGCTATTGCCGATTCTCGAAGAGCGGCCGCCCGGTCTGGATTCAGGCGGGCTATTTCCCGATCCTCGACCAGCACGGAAAGCCGTTCAAAATCGTCAAGTATGCCACCGACATCAGCGAGCTGAAACAGGTCGAAAACTCGCTTGAGGCTTCCGTACAGACTCTGGCCGGTGCCGCTCAGGAACTGACATCTGTCAGCCAGCAGATGGCTGCCAATTCCGAACAGACCGCTGCACAGGCGGGTGTGGTCTCTGCTGCGGCAGAGCAGGTCAGTCGAAATGTTGGTACTGTTGCGGCAGCCGCTGAAGAAATGCAGTCGAGTATCCGCGAGATTTCGAGAAATGCGAGTGAAGCTGCAAGAGTCGCCACCTCGGCCGTGAAGGTGGCCGAAAGCACCAATTCCACCGTGCTGAAACTCGGAGAAAGCAGCGCTGAGATCGGCAATGTGATCAAGGTCATTACGTCGATCGCCCAGCAAACCAATCTGTTGGCACTGAATGCGACCATCGAGGCAGCACGGGCTGGCGAGGCGGGCAAAGGCTTTGCCGTGGTTGCGAACGAAGTCAAAGAACTGGCCAAGCAGACGGCACGGGCCACTGAGGATATCGGACGGAAGATTGATGCCATTCAGACCGACACCAGGGGGGCCGTTCAGGCAATCGGTCAGATCAGTTCGATCATTAACCAGATCAATGAAATACAGATCACGATTGCCAGTTCCGTGGACGAACAGACCGCAACAACCACTGAAATCGCGAGAAGCGTCACTGAAGCCGCCGTGGGAAGCCGGGAGATCGCTGAAAATGTCATGGGTGTGGCTCAGGCCGCTCGAGGCACCGCCGAAGGCGCGACGCACACCAAAGGTGCTGCTGATGAGTTGTCGCAGATCGCCGTCGATCTCCAGCATCTGCTGCGCAAGTTACAGGCCTAGGATATGCACGCACTGTTGATCGACGATTCGCGGTCCGTTCGAATGCTCATCAGCAGGATCCTGCGCGAGCAGGGGTTCGAAGTCTGCGAAGCCACGAATGGTCAGGAGGGACTCTCGCAGTTGCAGGCTCATCCGGATATTCGTCTGGTACTGGTTGACTGGAATATGCCCGTCATGGATGGACTCGAATTCATTCGGGCAGTGCGTCGAGATCGCTGCTGGGATTCAGTACAGTTGGTCATGGTGACGACGGAGACTGAAAGTGACCAGGTCGCGCGTGCAATTTCGGCGGGGGCGAACGAATACGTGATGAAACCTTTCACCCCC
>JBKDRW010000262.1:0-7126 GCA_046341255.1 Planctomycetota bacterium | reverse complement strand
CGAAGCCTTCTTCGCATAGATGAACAAAGGGCGAGACAGCGGTTTGTACGCCCCGGAGGTGACCGCGTCAGGTGTCAATTCGATGGCATCAGCCGCATTTTCCGTCGGTGAGATCTTCAGCGCTTTCACTTTATCCCTGTTGGAGAAGTAATAAGCACAACCGAAGAAGCCCATCGCACCCTTCTCCCCTGCGATTCCCGTGATGGTGACATTGTCATCGGCACTCGGACTGTACTCATCTCGAATCGCGTCTTCCTTGCCATTGATGGCTTCGGTGAAGTAGTCGAAAGTACCGGATTCGTCTCCTGCCCCAAACAGCGTCATCGGCTCTGCAGGCCACGCAGGATCCACATCCTGCCATGTTTTCACCTTGCTGCCAGGTTCCCAGATCTTTTTCAGTTGCGCCACGGTGATCGAATCTGCCCAGGTATTCTCCTTGTTGACGCAAACCGCCAGACCGTCCAGAGCAACCTTCAGCTCGACCAGATCAATCTGGTTCTTCGCGCAATCCGCTTTCTCAGATTCCTTGACCGCTCGTGAGGCGTTGGCGATATCAATTCGCCCGGCAATCATCTCCTTGAAGCCCGTTCCCGTCCCCGTCACCTTCAAGGCAATCTGGACATCACTGAACTTCGACTGAAATGATTCGGCGACCGCCTGCGTGATCACCTTGACGGTGCTTGACCCGTCAATCTGAATTCGAAGCCTTTCCGACTGGGAAGCATTTGCAGGGCCGCCTCCCGTCGCACCGCCAGCCGGCGGGGTATCTGTCTCAACAGTACAGCCTGCCGTGAACACGAATAAAGCCGACGCCAACACGACTCGCCATCCAGACATCATGAAAACACCTGTTCTCTTGATCAGATTCCTCGGAAAAACCTAACGATTTTTATTGAACGGATGAATTGTTAAGATTCTGTTAAGCCTCGTCCCTGCTTCTGAAAGAGACCGGTCTTTCAATTGTTAAGACTCGTGACAGACCTTGTGGATCCGAGATTTTCTCATTCCGGATCCGCATGGCCTGACGCGGCAAGTGTCTGTTGCAACTGCACCGTTCGGCGGGCCCGGGGCCCCCGCTCAGGCGTTATGAGGCGGTCGCCGGGCCGTATTGTCCCGAAATGTGGCGACCCCGGCCGCTGCGATCGAAGTTGGCAGTCCCCGCTGCCTGGTCCCGGGATGGCACCGCCTGTACTGGCAAGATCGCGAGAGACAGGATGCGTGTGATCGATCTCTGCCTCACCGGAGTCCCCAGAGTCGCGGAAAGCAATCGCTGTGGCATTTACTGCTATCGAATCGTGATGAAGTCATTGTGATTCAGCAGCGCCTGGATAAGACGAATGCGAGCCCTCGAATTCGTTGATTCCGCAGGTTCAGTGGATGTCTGAGGAGTGGTTTCAGCGTATGAAAAATCTTTCAGCGCCTGTTCACATGCGGCGATTTCGTCAGTTGTCGGCGGAACGCTCAGAATCAGTTGAAACGCCATTTCGATGAAGACATGAGGTTCTCTGGAAGTCTGCTCGACTGATTCTCCCGACAACGATTCCAGCCGACGTGCAATCTGCTCCGCCATCGTTGATGCCAGCGGACTGTTTTCGAGAGCCAGTGCCTGCTGGGGAACGATGCTCTCAGCGCGACGGTAACATTCCAGCACACCTGCGTCATCGAACATGGACAGGAACGGCTGATGATCATTGTGTGAATGCACATAGTACAGACTGCGACGTCTTGACGAATCATCATTCGCGGGAATGGAAGGGCCACCACGCGTCAGGTCAAGCTGATTCGCAAGGCTGAGCAGGCTGTCTCGAACCACCTGCGCTTCCATTCGAATCGGATTCCGTCGCCAGAGAAAATGGTTATCCACATCCGATTGCAGATTCTGCGGATTCGCATGGAGTGACGAGGATGACATGCGATATGTGCCGGACAGGACGATCAGACGATGCAGATATTTCATGCTCCAGTCATGGTCCATGAACTCCACGGCAAGCCAGTCCAGCAATTCCGGATGTGTGGGCTTTGCTCCCTTGCGACCAAAATCAAAGACAGTTGGCACGAGGCCTCGGCCAAAGTGTCGATTCCATAAATGATTGACAGCGACGCGTGCTGTCAGCGGATTCTTTCGATCCGTGACCCAGCGAGCGAGCGCTGTGCGACGTCCGGTGCTTGTTCGGGGAAACGGCTTACGGCGGGACTCTTCGGTTTCGAGATTGTTTTCGAGCGTCTTCTGAGATCCCACAAGAGGAGTAAACAGATCCGCAGTTCCTGTCAGCGCCTTTTGAGCCTCATCGAGCGCGGCTCGGTCGGATTTCAGTCGTTCTTCGGCCTTCATTTTCTGATCGGCCGGGCTTCGCAGCAGATTCAATTCGGATTCCACCGCCTTCCATTCGGCCGTGGCGACCTTCCATTCCTGTTCCGCACGAGCTGCGTCGGCCACATGCGCCTTCGTTTCGGGATCATTCGGCGCCACCAGCCGGGCGCGTTCGGCCATCGCTTTCTTACGAATCAACTCCGGCTCCCGCCTGGCCGCGGCGAGCGATTTTTCCGCAGCGATGACCGTGAGGCGAGCTTCTTCGGGTGACGCAGGTTGCGATGGTTTTCCCGATGCTGGATCCACCATCGGTTCCAGCGGAGACAGCGGCTTCAGCTCAAAGTGACGCAGAATCACGGCGGCGTCAAACGTCATCAGTTCCAGAGGCCCGCTCTTTCGTTCGATCGGAAGGCGATACGAGACGGAACGCTGCCCATTCACAAACACATTGACCAGTGTGTCACGGACCTTGATCTTCAGCTCATGCGTTTCATTCAGATTTACCGGACGATTTTCCGCACCATCCGGTGGATACACGCTGTCACCTGACGTTCGGTATGACGCCTGAACCTTCGGGCCTCCGGCATAGGAACTCAGATACACCGTCACATCGGCATGATCACTGTGCGCATCAAATGTGATGCCGACTGATTTCCACATTTCGCCACCGGTTGGAACATACTTCAGCGTCGCTTCAAAATCTTGAGGCACATCTCGGCGAAGACGAAGAGATCGTCGCGAAGCACCGATGTCCGTCTGAGTCAGATGACCGTTCTGAATGGACCATCGACCCCCGCGAACTTCCCAGAGTTCCGGTCGTTCGGCCGCAAAGTCTTCGCTGACAAGCGGACTGACGGACGGCTCAGCGGTCGTGGTTTTGGTGGCGGGTTTCTGGCTGGTCTCAGTGATCTGATGCAGCGCAGTGCGGGCCTGATCCAGTTCCTTCGCGGCTTCCGTGATTCTTGTTTCAGCCTGATGCAGCAGTGTTTCAATCACTGCAGAACGCAGGCCAGGCTGGACCGCTTCCGGGGGCAATTCCACAGGCTGGATCTCGAATGGCATGAAACCAAGAAACGCAGGAATGTCGGGCGAGATCGGACGCGACGTTTCCGGATTGCGATCATCACCTCGAATATGCACGAAGGTCGCGGTGTCCGCATTGCAGTCAAATGCTCTCGGAATACCATTCTGTTCCGGATCGAGGACTCCCGCCACAAAATCCGTTCTCAGCTGATACGGTTCAAAGATCGCGCGAAGCTGATAGTACTCGTCCTGTGAAAACGGATCGTACTTGTGGTCGTGGCACTTCGCGCAGTTGAACGTCAGTCCCAGCATTGACTTGCCGGTGTGTTCAATCGTGGAATCCAGCCAGCTGGTGCGATTGAACTTGAAGTACTGCCGGGCGAGATAGCCAGAGGCCCGCAGACGCGACATATCGTTCGGATACAGTTCATCTGCGGCCAGCATCTCACGGAGCATCTGGTCGTACGATAAGTCGGCTTCCAGCGACTCAATGATCCAGTCGCGCCAGTGCCAGATATGCTTCTGCGAATTACGAACTTCAGCCCCCAGTCCCCACCAGTCGCTGTAACGCCAGATGTCCATCCAGTGACGAGCCCATCGTTCTGCATACATCGGACTGCTCAGCAGGCGATCGACAACTCGTTCGTACGCTTCGTCAGAAGCATCCGCAAGGAACGAATTCATGTCATCAAGCGTGGGAGGAACGCCGATCAGATCCAGTGTGACTCGACGCAGCCAGACGCGGCGATCAGCCTCAGGCTGGGCGGTGAGTCCCATTTCCTGATGTCTGGCCGCGACAAACGCATCGATTGGATTTCGAATCCACGTTGCGGCAGCCACGGACGGTACGGGCGGTCGTACGGGACTTCGGAAAGACCAGTGGTCGCGCGGGTCTTCTTCAGGCTGTTCATCCTCCGGCGCGATGGCTCCCTGCTGAATCCACGATCGGATTGCACTGATCTCTGCGGGCTTCAGCGATTCTCCTTCCGGAGGCATACGAACCGCCAGATCCGTTGCGCTGATCCGTTGAACCAGAAGACTGGCATCAGCATCGCCGGGCAAAACCGCAGGCCCGCTGTCCCCGCCCTGCTTTGCAGACATGGCCGTATCGAGCCGCAGCTGCCCCTCCTGTTTCAAAGCACCGTGACATGCAAAGCATCGGTCCTGAAGAACATGTCGAACTTCAGTCTGGTAGTCAATCCTCGCTGTTGTCGCAGTGTCCGATGTCTGAGCAGACAACGGGCCTGCGCGGAACACCATCACACTCATCATGACGATCGCTGGGATCGATGGCAGGCCGGTCTTCGCGGCATAAGGACGGTCGGTCTGTCGGCGATCATCAGGCACGGTTTGACACGCGAGTTTCAGGCAGCAGGCAGATCGCAGTTTCATGGCAGGAGCCCTCGGAAAGTGTCCGACGGTCGATGTGAAAAATTGGCGGGAGGGATTTTTCTCCAGCATGACGTCCCGACATCCCACGTCAAGCCTCAGGACTGATTCCGGCGTGAGATGCCTTCCGCATCAGATTTCGTCAGGTCATTGCCGGCATGCGTCAATTCCGCCCGGGATGTCCGCGAGGGTCCGTGTCGCAGATCATAACCCGTGCTCCGAAGTCGGCGTCCGGCGCATGCATGGAGCGATCGGTGCTTAAATGCCTTTGGAAACATGGTTGTCGCAATTACACTCCCCGTTCGTCACCGTCTTTTGTTGAAACACCAGTCGTATTGCGTCTCCATGTCCAGCGCGGAATATACCATCGTCATTGGGCTCGAAGTTCACGTTCAGCTGCGAACACGATCGAAACTTTTCTGCGGATGTTCCACAGAGTTTCGGCCGGACCAGCCCAATACACAGACCTGCCCGGTGTGTCTCGGATTGCCGGGCACGCTGCCTGCGATGAATCGAGAAGCGTTCGACCTGTCAGTCAAAACGGCCCTCGCGCTGAATTGTGAGATTGCACGCTGCACTCGATGGGACCGCAAACAGTACTACTACCCGGACCTCCCGAAGGCCTATCAGATCAGTCAGTACGATCAGCCCTTCAGTTCGAAGGGGTGGCTGGAGATTGCGGCAGACGATGCGACGGATCCACAGCGACGAATCCGAATCACTCGGGCACATCTGGAAGAGGATGCTGGCAAGAATGTTCATGACGAATCGGGGCGAGGTTCGGACAGCATGGTGGACCTGAATCGAACCGGGACACCCTTGCTGGAAATCGTGAGCGAACCCGATCTTCGATCCGCCTCGGAAGCTCGTCGATACCTTGAAGACCTGCGGTCACTGCTGTTGTTTATGGGTGTGTCGGATTGCAATATGCAGGAGGGAAGTCTGCGATGTGATGCCAACGTCAATCTGCATGTTCACCATCCCGACGGCAGCAGAACTGCGACACCGATTGTTGAGCTGAAGAATATGAACAGCTTCCGCAATGTTGAACTGGCCATTGAGTATGAAGCCAGACGGCAATGGAAAGCGTGGCAGAAGACGGGGCAGAAAATCGGGGATCTCCCCAAACAGACTCGAGGCTGGGATGCAGAACGCAATGAAACGTTCCCGCAGCGAGAAAAGGAAGAGTCATCCGACTATCGATACTTTCCGGATCCCGACCTGATGCCTGTCATAACGACTGTGGACCATGTCGAGGCGGTGCGGAGGTCTCTTCCTGAAACTCCTGCAGCTCGGCGACTTCGATTGACCGCCGATCTGGGCTTGTCGGAGTACGATGCCAATGTCATTTTGTCTCAGGGCCCTGAACTGACCGAATGGTTTGAAGATGTCGCCCGACTCTGCGGAGATGGAAAGACGGCCGCCAACTGGGTGACTCAGGATATCCTCAGGGATCTGAATGCGGACGGGCTGTCATTGTCCGACTTCCCGGTCACTTCCGGGATTCTGGGTGCTGTGCTGAAAAATGTGTGCGACGAACGCATTACGACGAAAAGCGCTCGCGACATTTATGCGGCGCTGAAGCAGGCAGCGGCCGATGATGAACATATCACGGTGGAGGATGTGGAAAGAATCATTTCCGAACGGGGCCTCGTGATTGTTCGTGACACCGGAGCACTCGACAGTGCCATTGCGGCCGCGATGGCTGCGAGGCCTGAAGCCGTGGCCGATTTTCGCGCAGGCAAGCAGAATGCGATCGGTCCGTTAATCGGCATGATCATGAAGCAGGTTGCCGGCGCAGATCCGAAACAGGTTCGAGAACGACTGATCTCAGCCATTCAGGCTTGAGAACCATGGAGGGCGACCTGATCCTTTGTCTCGCTCAATGGATTTGCTGCATGACGGGGATTTCCGATTTTCGAATGCATGCTGGTGGAACGCTGGCAGGGGTCGCGTCATTCATGACAGGTGACGAATGGCTGTTGCGAAGTCCGGCGGACTCACCGGACCAGAGCGTATTCCACTCCGACCATAGCGTTGCCGATTCCCAGAACAGTGCCTGAGATCGTTCGGTCGCCAGGATCCCGGCGACATTGGCCGCTGTAGCCGGGAAAGCTCGCAACGGTCCTTCGCGGTCAACGTGAACTGTCAGTTCGTTGCTGAAGTCTGCATTCGGCCAGACAACAAATCCTCCAGAATTGATGTCATAAGGATGCTGATGCAGAAAATTCGTTTCGATCTGCTCGCGAACGAGATCAATTCCTGATTTGCGATAAAACCCGACGAGAGCGTTCTGGAATGATCGGAGCTGATCTGCGGATGCAAAACGCAGCCAGCCGGCTTCAGGAACCGATGCCGCCACCCAAAGACTCTGCTCCTGAAACAGGAGTCGGACCGGAACTT
>JBKDRW010000261.1:0-6271 GCA_046341255.1 Planctomycetota bacterium | reverse complement strand
CAGCAGTACATTCCTCCAGTAATTCAGCCAATCGCTGATATTGGTGAAGCAATTCTTTCTTCATTGGTGAAGAAGAACAGTGAAGGGGAGTCACAAATAGTCGCCCCATCGACTGTTGAGCATAAAGACGTTGCCGTACAGGGCAGTGGTCTTGTTACAAACTCCATGCAGGTCCCCAGTGGCCCCAAGGCGGTTGTTCAGTACACGATTGTATTTGACGACCCAGAACAGCAGCGCCGCTGGTACGACTTCCTTCGCTGGTTGCGTTCAGATGCTGGTGTTGCTGGCGAAACGACGGCTGAGAAACTTGTTGATTTCTTGGAACAGCACGCAGATTTTTAGAAAAGTCGTGGCTCGGGAAACTGAACTTTTCTGGCTCAGGATCACTTGGCGGACCATCGACTCCCGTCTGTTGTTGTCCGGCACCGCAGCGAGCGAATGCGATCACCACATAATCTCACCCGTAGAAAACGGAATTACCTCTGCCGCCCCGGATGCTCGACGGACTTCGCAGATCATTTTCCTTGTCGAAGCATTGTCCGGCAGTGCAGAAAACAGGAACGGAAAAGTCTGCGGCGGCTCCGATTTCTTTTGACTGCTGCCGCGTTTCGGTATCCCATCCGAGCCAGTCACGGCAAATGAACTATTAAAAGAATTCACTCCACCACCGCGATTCTGCGGCTGACCAAAATGAATACCGCCGTCGGTGTCCTCGACATAAACGATCACTCGCCCCGACATCTGCGACTTCATCATTGCCTCGAAATCGGGCATCCCGCCCGGCGTCAAACCCCGGACTCTGGGATCAGCTGGAAAACCAACCGCAAGTGAGAGAGCAACAGCATCGTCTTTCGACTCGAGAGACGCGATCTGAGCTGTAAATTTGCCACTGGTCTTACGAGTTCGGCGATTGAGCTCGTCCGGAGAAAACTCCAGTCGGACAGAGTCTTCCTGTAACACCACGAGTGTGCCATCGAGACTTTGAATTGAATGCAGATCTCCATCCTGCAGATGCACGGGGAACGGCGTCATGTCTTTCTCTGTTTGTGAATCGTCGGCCCAGACGTAGCGGGACAGAAACACGGGAGGCAGCGTCGACTCAGAAATTTCTTTGTTGGGCTGCTGTAATTTGTAACCTGCAGCAAAGAACGCATCCTTAGCTGGCTTGTTGGTCTTCGCATCCACAATGCGTACTCCGATTACGGCATTTGGACTTCGGAATGATCCTCCACCACCGGCCCCGCCACTACCGCTGAACGTCAATCCCGTGGCATTCCCGCCTCCCTCAGCGCTGCCAAACTGCTCTTTGTGACGATCAGACTGCTGTTCGAAGGACTGCATTGCGAGATAGTAGGCGATGTCTTGTGTCGATCTCGTCGGGTCCGCTGGTTCAACAAACATCACCTCGAGGCGATACTTTCCAGCCGTGATCGTTGCCAGAGGTTTGCCGAGACGTCGGCCCGCCTTCAGGTCCTTGTGCCCCTCAGATTTCTTCCCGACACCAGCGTCTTGCGCGATTCCGAGGGACATACAAAAAATCATGAATATCGCCACAAGCACCGATAAGCACATTCCCTGGCGTCGGGTCAGGCGACGCCCTGCGTTGTGTCTTCTTCTCACAGTTGCTTCTCCAGCTTCACGATTGTGATCACTCGAATTCTGAACTTGTGCTTCTGACGATCAGATACCCGATTCATCGACAAGGAATCCGTCCTGCGAAAACGCAGACGCCCCACAACTCTCAGTCCCCATGTCGCACTCGATGGAGTTCCCAGAACGATCGACTCGGACATCATCACTCCGGACGCCATTTTGGATCAAAGAATCCCTTGCATGCATTTATGTTCAAATAACCAAAGAATCAGTGCCCGGCAATGCACTCCATAACAGGACGAGGCAAAGACTTGAGTTGTCATTTCAGCTTAAACGGATCTCTCTTCGCCTCGGTGGCGACGGAACGATCGCGAATCCTCTGCAATTCTTTTCGTCGCGGCTCGGTGAATTGTGCATTCTGGTCTAAGGATTCGCCAAGCTCAAGGAGCTGCGATTCCCGGCTTTTCAGCAGCTCGGTACGGCCGGACTCCTCCAGCAGATGCGCAAGGCGAATTCCCTGATCAAACTGCAGCAACAGGGCCTTCGTGTCTGATGGCATTCGATTCACCAGTTGCTCTGAAAGCTGCACTGCCCATTGCTGATGCTGGATAGCAGTGTCCTGTAATTCCACTCGAACGAGACTGTCGATTGTTCGTGCCAATGCATCAAGAATCTTTTCAACCTGCTGAGTACTTAACGCATCAAATTTCCCTTTTTCCATCATGGACCGCTGCGCAGCAATCAATGATCGAATGGCATCGAGACTCGAAGTTGTCTCCGACAATGAAGCGGACACGTGAATCCAGTCAATCAAGATGGCCTGCTGACTGAAATCCTCATCAGCGATTACGCGTTCGAGCAGTTCGAGGGCAGCATCCAGTGAACTCCTCGAAATCGAATCGACTGCCGTATTCGAGGTCATCAACAGTGCTTCGAATCTTGACCGGATGGCTGCAATCCGAAGTCGTTTGCCACCGTTATCCGTTGGCCACGGCAGATTCCGCAATTGATCGATAGAATCGTCATGATCTGGGCCAGGATCATCGCTACTGGCAAGTTTGTCCCCATCAAATGCCGAGACCATCGACAGACGTTCGTCATGGAGACTGAATCGGGTCAGCCAGAGTTCCGCCTCTGTCTTGTCGGGATGACGTCGAATGTGGTCATCAAGAATACCGAGCGCCTCCTGAACAATCGGTCTCATGTCATCCGTCCTTCCAAGCAGGTTCATCGTTTCTGCAAGAGAATCAAGTGCTGCCAGAAGAGACTCAGTATTTGCCGACGTCGGATGTTGCCTCAGCTCCTCCCTGAAACATCCGGCTGCCTTCGCGAATTCACGACAGGCGAACTCAAGATCTGCCTGATCATTCCATGCGGGATTCTGCAGCAATTCACCTTTTCGCATGTGCAGCCACGCAATCGTTTTGTTTTCGAGCGACTCCGACAACAGCTCTTCCAGTCGATTGATCTCCTGCTTCTGTTGATGCTTCTGTTTCTGAAGCAACTCGGGAGACGAAGCCGTAAGCTGATTCAATTGAGCAACACGCGTTCGAGTTTCAGCCAACTCCGACTCCGCCGCCACCTGCTCCACGACATGTCGCATGGCCTGCTCCCTCAGTCGAAACTGATTGATCACCACGGCTGAGGCTGTGGCAAAGACACTGACGAAGATCAGCAACACCGCCGAGGAAACAAGAAATCCTCGGTGCCGGCGCAGCCACCGGATGACCCGAGTCAGCAGGTCCTCATGCCATGCCGAAACCGGTTCATCAGCCAGCCAGCGTTCAATGTCTTCCGATAATGCACGGACGGAGGAATACCGATCAGCCGGAGAAGGAGCCATCGCTTTCAGGCAAATCATCTCCAGCGGCTTTGGAATCGAAGGCTCGCAGGCTCGTGGACGAATAATGTCGCCTTGTTTTACTTTTTCGAGAATGTCATTGACCTTCGTGCCGGCAATCGGAGATCTGCCTGTCAGGAGCGTGCTGAGCGTTGCACCCAACGAGTAAATGTCGGTTGCTGTCCCGAGGTCCCCCAATTGCCCAGCGGCCTGCTCCGGCGACATGTAAGCAGGGGTCCCGACAGCACTGCCCACCATGGTTGGATTCGAATCCGTCCTCACCCGAACAGCCGGCAAAGAATTCTCTTCAATCGATGGCTCCACATCTCCCTCGGCTCTCGCAAGTCCCCAGTCAATCACCAGTGTCTCACCATAGCGCCCCAGCATGATATTGCCGGGCTTCAGATCTCTGTGAAGGACACCCCGAGAATGTGCGTAGCTCACTGCGTGACAGACATCAATGAATCGCCCCAGCAGTTTGCGAAATGCAACACTGCCATAGTCCGGCGCTTTCTTTACGGAAGCTCGTCGATCCTGCGAGCTGGAAGCTTTTGACTTACGATCGTGCGGCTGCGTTCCATCGGATCCCCGATGGAAATCCTCAATCGCCTCTTTCAGACTGTCGCCCCGAATGAAACGCATCGCGTAATAGGGTCGCCCGTCGGCAAAACGACCCAGACCATAAACGGGCACAATGCCTGGGTGCTCCAGACTTCCCGTAATTTCCGCTTCCTGATTAAAACGCAGTCGGCTTTGCTCATCTTCAGCAAGGTTCTCCTGCAGCTCTTTCAATGCCACTTCACGATTCAATTCACAGTCCAGCGCGACAGATACTTGCCCTAAACCACCTTTTGCGTGCGGGCGAAGAATGCGAAATCTTGCCTGAGATACAGCCCCGGGCGAACCAGCCTCGTTAACTCCGTCGGCCGCACTTGCTCCTTGAGCGGAATCAGCACCCGCGACCGCGTTGTCTGAACAAGATCGCTTCTGATTCTTTGCATCAAATTCTTTCAGGAGCTTCTCGGCAGTTTCCACTGCGTGTGTGCCAAACTCCGCGTAGACATTCGATTTCGGCAAAGCCGAAGTTCGAAAACGATATTCGAGATCGATTCCGATGAGTTCCACAAGCAGCATGTCTCGCGCGGCTGCTTCGACACGATGAAGAAAGTCAGCAAGCTTCGGAGCCGAACCATTCTTCCACGTCGCTTCAAACTCATCGCAAAGTCGGTCAATTTCTCGTGGAGTTGTCATGACTCTCAGATCTACACAAAAAGAGGCCCTTGCAAGGGGCTGTTGTGACAAGTTGTTGACTCTCTCATCCGCAGCTTGCCAGCATGTCCGGCATGAGACAAGTCTGTGGATCAATTCCGTTCCCGCATGGACGTGTTGATTAGAATCCACATGCGGAACGGCTTAGGTTCAGGACCAGTGGTTTTTGATATTTTGTCTCTGAAACGAACTCTTTTCAAAATTCCCTGAAAACTGCCGGACGTTTTCGTTCAGAACAGCCGCAATGAAAAAACTTACAAGATCTCCAGTTTCACAAGTTGTGCCGTCTTGTCATTCGCACTTCGGCCTGCATTCCACAAGAGCAGGCGCATGGGGAGATCGATTCTCTCGACCCGTGGGCTTATCACCGTGGGACTCTTCTCATCTGGCTGATCCGATATCGAAGGCTCAGGAAGACGTTCGGCCTCCCGAATCTTGCTGTTCAAAAGGCTGCTCAAGTGAGATACTGCCGGTCACAGGCTCGACTGGAACCGGGGTTTCAGTTTCAACTTGCTGGACACTGATCTACAGGATTGCCCGCATGCCGACCCCGCAGACTGTCACGAATGTCGGTGTCGCGAACTCGCGGAATCGTCGTGGGCGCGTCTGGATCCTCGTCGGAGGCATCGCGGCCGTTTTGATCAACTTCACTGCTGCCAGCGGCATGACGGGCCTCGCGACACTGACCGTGTCGGAATTGCGGTCATACGACTTCAGCCAACGGCAGCTCGATTTCGGAAACGGAGTCACGGTTCAGCAAAAAGTCATTCCTCTCACAGTTCACGATAGCGGCAGCGTGATTTCCGGAGTGCTTGCCGCAACGGGACTCTGGATTGCCGGTCTGGCACTGATTCGTTGTCTGAGATTCAACGCCCTGATGTCTCGACGCATCACGATGATTGCCACAGTTTGCGGAGCTGCAGCCAGTCTCTGGTACGGATATTCGCTGACTCATCAACCGATCCGAGGAGGGAGCGAGTTCGGTGGAATGGCGATGGTGGCACAAGGACTCTTCGCCATGTTTGCCGTGGGATCCGCAGTCGTAATCAGCGTGGTGAATTCTGCATTTCTGATGTGCACGTCTGCCGGTCAAATCACGACTGCCGATGCTCAATATGACTGATGATCGCCGGCATCTCTGTCAACCGATGACGACTTATGCTCTGCACGCCGAGCGAGGAACTGCTGGCAGCCAGAGAAATCAGATCCAGCGACAGCCAGGTGATCTGCATCAGGAGGGTCAGCACCTGACAGCCTCACACCAGAATGTCTCGGATGACATGGCCATGCACGTCCGTCAGACGGAAGTCGCGGCCTCCGAAACGGTAAGTCAGCGATTCATGATTCACGCCCAGCTGATGGAGCACGGTGGCCCAGAGATCATAGACCGTCGTGACGTTTTCGACGGCATGGTAGCCAAGCTCGTCGGTCGCGCCGTACACAGTCCCCCCTTTGATACCGCCACCGGCTAACCATACCGTGAAGCCGAACGGATTGTGATCGCGGCCATCGCTTCCCTGCGCGAATGGCGTCCGACCAAATTCTCCGGCCCATACGATTAATGTTTCG
>JBKDRW010000260.1:0-2419 GCA_046341255.1 Planctomycetota bacterium | reverse complement strand
CGGACGTTGTCAGCCTTGTAGATCCACGTCTTCATGCCCTTCGTTCCTTCTGCCTGATTCGTTTTGGCTTCGTCCGGAGTCACGATGAACACAGGATCAGCGGACGTTCTGGCTTGTTCGAGCCGTTGTCGTTGCTGTTCCGTCAGAACTTCGCCTGGATTCTGTAACTCACCGGTTGATGCGACGATGTGATCGTCCGGAACAGTGATTCGAACAACGTAGTTGCCAAACTCCAGCGTGAACTCGCCCTGCCCCAGAAACTCCTTATGCTGCCAGCCGGTCGTATCCGTGTACGCGCAGAGACGGGGAAACCACTGAGCCATCTCGTAAAGATAGTTTTTGTCCTCTTCGAAGTATTCAAACCCAGAGCGGCCGGGCATGACTGACGTGTCGTTGATGTTGTACTGCCAGGCGATGACAAATCGAACGCTCTGCCCAGGGCGAAGTTCGTTCGCAAGATCTACTCGCATGTTGGTTCGAACGACTGTGAAATTCAGTTTCCTGCCGGACTCGGCTTCCTTCACTTCGGAGATGTCCACCTGACCCTGAAACTTCGCTTCCGCCGCCAGCGATGAAAGTTGTCTGAGCGAGGTCCCATCGCTCAGTGAAGGTGCTCCCTGGGTCAGGTTTTGCCCCGATTCCGGCTGAAAGATATTGGCATCAAGCTGCAACCACAGATACGGCAGCGTATCCGGTGAGTTGTTTGTGTATGTGATCGTTTCCCGTCCGATGACGCGCTGCTTTTCATCGTCCAGTTCGACATCGATGTCGTAGTCGACCTTCTGCTGCCAATACTCATGGCCCGGTGCTCCGGAGGCCGTACGATAGGTATTGGGTGTCGGCAGGACTTCTTCAAGCTGACGAAACTTGTCCGGCTGGCCAAGCTTGTTGTTGGTTACCGTCTGAGCCCATGCCCGCGAGTCCTCAAACATTCCCAGAAATATCACAATGAGACAGGCGAAAACGGTCTGAGCCACGGCCGAAAGTGCCCCGCACATCAGAGCCTGTTCGGTCTGGACTCGAAAATGCTCAGGTTGTTCGCTGGCCGAAATATCGTGACATTGTGCGCGCATGAAACGGGGGGAAAACCCTGGCCGCTGACGGAGAAAGCCAAACACCATGACTCATCACTTTCGGATGAAAAAGACTGGACGAACGCGAAGAACCGACGGAGGGAACCCGGATCAAGGTGGTGATTGTTGCGGATCCGAGAGGATAACTGCGTTTCGTTTGGCAGCAAGAAGGAAACGGCGTTTGAAGCCTGAACCGATCGATGTTCCGCAGGCCGGAATCCTGGAATCGTGCGAGTCGCCCCGCCGAATCAGAATGGCGACCGCTTTTCTTGAAGGTTTCACTCCCTTGTCAAGGGGCAAGGTGCTCACGATAGTTTGCGAAGATGCTGGCACGAGTCGCTGGCTTATCGGCGTGCGGTGAACCTCATTTTTTCCGCGGCTGATGCTGCCCCTGAGTTGCCTGTTCTGGCGGAGTGAAGTCTGATCTAAAATCTTCAACTGCATCGGTCGACGTCTCCATCTTAATTCAAAGGTCCATTCCAGACGATGCTTCATCTT
Source organism: Planctomycetota bacterium (assembly GCA_046341255.1). GTDB lineage: Bacteria > Planctomycetota > Planctomycetia > Planctomycetales > Planctomycetaceae > SXXK01. The sequence goes on along the minus strand of JBKDRW010000260.1, from coordinate 848 downwards.
CAATCAACATCTTCAGAACGCTGGCTGCGACAGGTAGACTTGCAGTTGAATCAGATCTTGATCGACCACGCTCATTGCGAGCAGAAAGCAGCATCGACAGCGATGGATCTGATGTTCGACTACGTAGAAAATGAAGAGCTATGCTGCGAGATGTCTGAAATTGTTCGCGAGGAACTGGAGCACTTTCAGTTGGTTCGCAATCTGCTTCGTGAACGTGGCGTTCGGTTGATTCGACTCAAGCCGGGTACGTACGGGCGAAAGCTCAAAGAACTGGTTCGACGTCAGGAGCCTGATCGAGCAGTCGATCGATTGCTTGTTGCATCGCTGATTGAAGCAAGAAGCTGCGAACGATTCGTGCTCCTGAGGGACTATCTCACGGACCCGCAGCTCCGTGACTTCTATGGCAGTCTGTACGAATCGGAAGCGAGGCATCATGCGACATATGTGAGATTGGCGAAGCTCTTCGCGTCAGACTTTGCGGTGAATGCGAGGTTGGGCGAACTTGCGTCCTTGGAGGCGGCGATTATCGCTGAGGGCTGCGACTTGCCAAGAGTTCACAGTTGATGAGGGTGTCAGGGTGTGGTGAAACGACATCCGCGCATTGTCAATTGTTCGGGCGGAATTTCGCGAAGAAAATAACCGTGACATTCGTCGAAATTCGGAGAGTCTTCGTGGTGCGACACTTACAAACCTGTGTCTGAAAACTGTGAATGGAATTTGAGGCACGACGTTTGACTCCTGAGTCCGTCTGGTTAACATCGCCGCCCGTTGAGTGAGTAAGCGTCCGGGAACGAATTCTGCCTCGTTGCCGGATAATTCCTGTCCAGGTCCAGTCAGCCTTCCAGCAC
>JBKDRW010000259.1:0-4324 GCA_046341255.1 Planctomycetota bacterium | reverse complement strand
GTTATTAACCGCATGTGAAATCCTCCAGGTCAACGAACGTGGTTTCTCTTGTCAGATCAATCTCTCGGCATGCATGTCGACCAGTGGTTCCGTCCGGCAGCCTGTCATGCCACGAGCGAACATCAGCCGGACCTCCTGATTATCCAGCCATTCTGTACGGCTTCCATGCCAATCCGCAGGTAGAAGTCCATGGCTTCTGGCGCTGATAACAAGAGAAGCATCGACTGGTCACCCGCGGCAGCCCGGGAACGGCGAAGCAGTTCGCTGCCGATTCCTGCATGCTGAAACTCGCGGTCCACGGCAAGATCCGACAGGTAGCAACAGTACGAATAATCAGTGAGTGAACGCGCGACGCCAACCAGACGACTGCCTTGCCAGGCAGTGATGATAAGATTCGCGTGCCGAATCATTTGACCAATGCGTTCCAGATCATCCACAGGCCGGCGAATTCCCGATCGACGAAACAGGTCGGCTAACTGCTCCGCCGTGATGGGAGCGTTGATGCGATACTCGATTTCGGCGTGCTCTGTTGCCACAAGGAGGTCCTCCTCTCTGAACCAAATCCACCTCGCGGCTCCGGACTGATCCACACCCGCGGTCATCTGCAAGCACGAAACATCAGGTCTCGGATTCGACGCGTGGCCAGAGACGGCGCCTCATTCCGCCCGGCATACGCGCTGAAGCTGGCACGAACAGTATTCAAAGACGGGCAATTTCGCCATGAAGCAACTGCTGACGATGTTTATGGTGCTGTCACGTGGCACGAACTGCCCGATCTCTCGCGCTGCCCAGCATCCCGGACAGCAGAACAGTCCACAATTCCGCAGGTGTCTGCTCATACTGTCGGATCCGAGATGGGACTGGCTGTCCGGCAGCCACGCACTGATGCCGGGACTGTGTCCCGCTCAGCTCTCGGTTCTGTTCGGCTTCGCGAGACCGCGCAGGATATCAAGTCGATTTGCCGGCGCGTCCGGTGCAAGGAAATCAGGGATCGTGCGAGCCGTTCTGCGTGGACGCGACAGAAATTGAGGTGGCCACTCCGTGACACGTTCTGTCCGGACATGCTCAAACTTTCCGGGAGCAACTTCGTTGATGTATTCACGTTGCAGGACCAGCGCAATAGGTGGATCGCAGCCCTGATTGGCCATCGAGTATTCAAAGGCCTCTTTGTACGTGGCAAACGCGGCGTAGTAGTCGTTTCCGTCGAAGTCATCTGGTGCACCACGTTCGGGATGCATCCAGACACGGTATTCAAGCACGGCATCCCACGTGTAGCCGCCTCCGGCATGAGCGCGTGCGTCATACGTGCCGACTTGATCTGGATCGACAGCGTCAGGATATTCGGGTTCTTTCATGGCTTACTTTCGAATGACGATGGTTCTGCGTTCGCTTGCGGCAGAGTCGAATGAATCTGTGGAGATATGAGTCATTCGATCCGCGGTTCGGGCGGACTGTCGGTTCAGACGTGTTTTCAATTGCGCCCGCCGTGAGGACGCGAATGGCTGCGACTCCCGCGAATCCGAAGACCACAGCCGCATCTTGATGAGCTCGATTGGAATCCACATCTTAAACAAAATCCTGCTCAGGGTGAGCAATCAAGGCTGCAGAGAAAGGTACGTCCCTGGTGTCTTCCAGGGCAAGTGGCGTCAGCGGCAGTTCATCGGATGCGTCAGCGGTCGCCGTTGTCATCATGTTCAGGATTGGTAGATGCTTTCGCCCGTGATTTTGTGCTGTCTGCCAGATCTTTGAAATTCAAACCTCGTTCGGTTTCCCTGGCGTTAGGGGATTCCATCCCCGTCTGTATGTTTTGCGCAGGGCCGGATTCCAAAGGAGGCCAGCCACCAACTTCTTTCTGACTGTCGATTCGGTGATGCGTACGAACCCCGTTGCCAGCCACGATCCGTTTGTCTCCCGCATCGCGCACACAGGAAGTTCCGGCCCCGGTCAGTATCATCTGGTACGCCTGTTCGGCACTGTCTGTGACCAGGCCGGAAGGGGGCAGGTGCAGGATCGATGCGTGAATTCGGCTACGGTGCATCTGAAGATACCGACGCGCCAGCGGCCGTGGCCAGACGCTGAACGGAGGCTTCGATCCGGTCCTCCACTTCAGGTCGAAACGGAGCGGGAAGTGATTGGTAGATGATCGCCTCTGTGCCTTCGTAACCACCCTCCTGCAGAGTTCGGCGAGTGGGGATGTAAGCGTTCACCAGATTGGAGTAGCCTGCAATCCAGACCGGCCGACGGTCATTCCCCAGTCGTTGCTTCAGTTGCAGGGAGTAGTCAACCATGGGTTCGCCTGCCAGGGCCACCAGTGTCAGATGATCTCCAAAGCGGAATACCTGGATGGGGTATTGGTAATCCGGTGGCTCATCCTTTGGTCCGGGCCAATTCTGTAGAATCATCTTCGCATGACGAGCGACAAAACCGTTTGGAGACGCGGCCCGAGCCTCCAATTCGCTGCGCGGCGGGAGCGGAGCGAAAGGCAGCGGCACCGTTTCCATTGCCGCCGCCAGTTTTGGCAACAGCACCTGAGAAGACTGCTGCAGGGCCTGCTCAACAGCAGTCGCCAGCAGGTGCCCGTTCTGCTGCGCTTCCATTGGCCCGCCTCGCAATACCGGATCCTGATCTCCTCCACAGCCGCCCAGGAACACGGCAACGGCGGTCGGGTGCTTTTGCTCCAGTTGCTGACGAGCGTAACCGACGTAGTCGCCATTCAGCAACGGGATCCCGCCCAGCGTGGTACTGTGGCAGGCATAGCCGAATACGACGGCCAGGAGACGATCGTCTGTCGACGAAATCTGCAGCACGGGCACGTCATGATCGACAGGACCGGCGGGGTTCGGAGCAAGCCGTACGCCTTCCGGAGTTGGCAGGCGACGATTCATGGCGAGCGGGCTGGTTGACCTCGCAAACCGGATGCGAGCCGGCTGCTGAGCGGCGATGGCCTGACCCAGCAAATGATCCACCCTGAGGACCAATTTGGCCAGCCACGCATCCGTGCGATCTCCCCACACCGGGTCGGCTCCCCAGTCCGCCACGGTTTTGGCTGAGACCATCGGGCCACCGTGAGTGTGTGACACATTCAGCAGCAGTTCCGAAGGCTGCAGGCCATGGCTGCGCAGTGCAGATGTCAGCAGTTGCTGACGGAGTTCGACCGGGATCTCGATCAGATCCATCGAGACGATCGCCAGTCGACGATGATTGGCGTCCGTCAGCACCACGGCACTCGCTTGCAGATCCAGAAGAACTCCCTCGGAAGGCCCTGTCCGGGATGCGTAGCCAGCCATCCAGACCGGCGTTTCCGGGGTAATCCGGACACTGGCGGCACCTGCCTTCCAGAATTCCTCGGCAGCAGTCGCAGTTGAGGGGATCAGGCTCAGCAGCAGCAGGCATGTCAGTCGTTGTGTCATGGGGCGTTGTGGAGAATCAGTGGTGGGTGCAGGGGGGGCCAGTCGGAAACTGTGCAGCCCGGATGACGTTTTGACAAGCGAACAACGGACGGGAGCAGACAGGACGCTCCATCAGGAAGGGCGATGGAAGGCGATGTCGTATCCGCCGTGGAAATCATGATTTCCCGCGAATCGCCAGCGGCCGGCAGGGGCTCACCCGAGCAGCGGCAATGCATAGGGAAACTTTTTCCGATGGGCTGGTGAATGCCGGGTCCGGGCGAAATGCTGCCTCAGGAATCGTAGTGAAGATTTTCCATCTTGCCTGATCGGTACTGGATTCCTCATAACCGCTGCAATCCTGACTCCAGACAGAAACCGCATGATCGGCATTTTTTCCCTCGCCGATACCTTCGGAAAACACGCATGGTGTTCGCAGGTCTCGCAGAGCCTGCCCATCGAGTCTGCATGCCAATGCACTCGGACGCGTCAGTGGATCACTTTCGGGATTTCGACCGCGCTTCACGCCGGGACGATTGCCGGGACGATTGCCACGTCGAATCTCTCACCTCATGTCAGGAGTTCGGATATGCGTTTCACTCATACGCTGACAGCCAGTCTGCTGAGTCTCGGTTGTATCTGCAGCATCTCGTTGCCACTGCATGGAGCAGATCCGGAACATCTGAATGAGACCCGTGTTGCCGAGCTCGAGGAACGACTGTTCCGTCTGGAGTCCACCATGTTTCCCGAGGGCTGTCGCGGAGCAGCGGACGAGTGGGATTCCTGCTCGACCGTTGGTCCTTCGGTCTTTGCCGGCTACAAGTTTCTGTTTGTGCAGCCGCAAATGAAAGAGTCCTTTGAGGCGACTCTGCTGAATACGGCCACTGGACAGACAACTCTCGTCCCTCTCGACAATGAATTTGAGCTGACTCCCAATG
>JBKDRW010000258.1:0-2643 GCA_046341255.1 Planctomycetota bacterium | reverse complement strand
TGTGAACCCGCAGCAGATGCCATGCGGAGGAGACCAGAAACACCGATCTGACGGATTTGAACAGATCGTCAGATTTCAATCGTCGACCGAGGCTTTTGGCCAGCTCGATCACATCCTGCGACTCATCTTCGATCAGGATCTGTGACTCTGAAACGGAGGCAGACAATGCCATCTGCTTCATCCGTTCGGCTTCGGATTGTCGCTTGGGATCTTTTTCCCGGCCGTCACCACACAGCAGCAGCCGAGCCGTCTTTTTTGCCCTGACAAGTGCGATACCGGCGCCGGCACGATGTCTCAGCAGTTCGGCATCCGACGCACCGACAACCAGTGCAACATCGGCATGCGAAGCCACATCAAGTCGAAACACGTCTTTGGGCAGCAGGCTTTTCATGGGAGCGGCGGGCAGGCATCCAGCCTTCGGACATAGACATTCCGATACCAGACTTCCGTTCCATGATCCGTGAGCATGAGTTTGCCGAGCGGGTTCTTACCAAAGCCATCCTGATCACGAAACTTGCTCTTCCGGATCGCGTCATCAAATCGTGGTGAACAGTCCGATTCGTCAATGATGATGTTTCCGTTCATCCAGTGACGCAATCGATGATTCTGCACCACAATGCGTCCGACGTTGTATGCGTCGAGCGGCTGATAACGGCGTCGAAGAATGGAACTTGACTGGTCGATCATATCGTAGAGCGAGGCTGTTTGATGTTTCGGAGCCATTTCTGGAAACGCCGCATCGTCCTGAATCTGATATTCAATGCCAAGCCACGCTTGACCGTACTGTCTCACTCGATACTTGATGCCGCTGTTGCCCTTTGGCGAAATGCGGTACTCAAACCACAGATCGAAATCTCCGTAATCTTCGCGCGTCACGATGTTGCCACCCTTCCCGGACAGATGCAGAGACCCATCTGAATCAAAGGTCCATCCTTCACCGGCCGGCTCGCCTCCGGGTTTCGTCCAGTGATGCAGCGACTTATCCTGAAGCAGATTGGTATACTGTTGGGCCGAACAGATCGATTCGCCCAATGCAATCACCAGAGCAATCACGGGGGCGAAACGGCAAACACGGAAGAATCGGGACATCAGCGTGGGCTCAGCGAGAAGAGGGTGGGCAGAAAGCACTCCGACGACGGCTTCACTTTGACGCCTGTTGTCGAGATGGGCAAGTCAGAAGGAATCGGCAATTCAAGAACAGCAAAAACGCGGTTCCAGACGAAGCGGATGAAGTGATGATCGTCAAATTCATAGCGTCAACGGCGGACTGACGCAGAACGTGGGACCGGCGGTTGATTGTCGTCTCCGGAGTGTTCTGTTCCTGATTCTCGAGCAAAGTCGCTTTGCCGGGCGTTATCTGTTGTGACAGGCGGAGGGCTTCCTTAAACTCCACGTGCTTTTCCAGCCTTTTTATGGAATATGGCAGACAATTTTCGTGGTTCTCACTGGGTCTCAGGTACAGGCAACAATGGCGAACTATTTCTTTACGAGCGAATCGGTCAGCATGGGACATCCGGACAAGGTGTCCGACCAGGTTTCAGACGGCATTCTTGACGCGCTGCTCGCGCAGGATCCGATGTCACGCGTGGCCTGTGAGACACTCTGCACAACGGACTTTATCTGCCTCGCCGGCGAGATTACGAGTAACGCAAAGGTCGACTATACCAAGGTCGCACGCGATGTGGTTCGAAGCATCGGTTACACCAGTGACGATATTGGTTTCAATGCCGACACCTGTGAAGTTCTGGTGAAGCTGCATTCGCAAAGCGCAGACATTTCCATGGGTGTCGACCGCGATGGCGCGGGTGACCAGGGGCTGATGTTCGGTTACGCCTGCAATCAGACAGAAGAGCTGATGCCGGTGCCGATCGCCTTTGCTCATCGACTGATCAACCGCCTGACGGAAGTACGACAGAAGGGCGTGGTGAACTGGCTGCGACCTGACAGCAAGAGTCAGGTCACCATCGAATACAACGGCCAGAAGCCTGTTCGTGTGGAAGCGATTGTCATTTCCACACAGCATTCGGAAGACGTGACGCAGGAAGAGATTTCCGCCTTCATCAGGAAGGAAGTCATCGGGCACGTGATTCCAGCCAGCATGCTGGACGCGAAGACAAAATATCACATCAACCCGACCGGTCGATTCGTGATCGGCGGTCCTCATGGCGACACGGGGCTGACTGGTCGCAAAATCATCGTCGACACCTATGGCGGCTGGGGTCGACATGGAGGTGGTGCGTTTTCGGGTAAAGATGCGACGAAGGTCGACCGATCTGCCGCATACATGGGTCGTTATGTTGCCAAGAATATCGTTGCCTCCGGTCTCGCGGAACAGTGCGAGGTTCAGCTGGCCTATGCCATCGGCGTGGCAGATCCGGTGAGTATTCGAGTTGACACGTTCGGCAGTGCAAAAATTGAAGAGAGTCGAATTGAGAAGCTGGTTCGCGACTTATTCCCTCTCACTCCCAAGGGCATCATCAGTCACCTTCAGCTGCGTCGACCGGTATTTCTGAAGACTGCAGAAGGCGGTCACTTCGGTCGATCGGGTGAAGGATTCACGTGGGAAAAGACTGACAAGGCTGAGGAACTGAAATCGGCAGCGAAGTAGTTTTCGCTCGGGACACCTGCTGATCAGCCTGGAAG
>JBKDRW010000257.1:0-8341 GCA_046341255.1 Planctomycetota bacterium | reverse complement strand
TCCGCCATTCGCGCGATGATAGGTCCACGGGGCATCCTGAAACGACGTTCTCCCAGTGGACTGGCAGGTGGTGCCGATCGAACAAACCACGTGCCTTCTGCGTCCAGAAATCGGCCCTTCCAGATTTCAGCCAGTCGCACCTGTTCGGCATCGAACGCGACGTGGAGTTTCTGTGGATAGCCAACTGCGATGGCATGAGTCCCCGCCTCTGGCATAAAGGTTCGCAGAATGACGGGGCGATCCACAGGGACGAGTTCATAGTTCTTTGAACGAGCCTCCTCAATTTTTGCGGGCAAAGGCTGATTCGGCAGATCGTCGAGGTACGCATACATTGCGGACAATTGAAGTTCCATGTGACCGTCGAACACATCAGGGTTCTGGCTCTGTCCGTCTGGAAAAAACGTCGGCATTCGGGTTCGAACTTTCAATGCCCCGGGATCTTTCAGAAAATCATGGAGCCAATCCGTACGAAGTCGTCGAGTGACTCCTTCGAGATCCACTCCCACAACACCCGGTAATGATTCACCCTTGAACGCGTGGCACTGCACACAGCCGATATCCATCAGTCTCCGTCCGGCTTTGCGAAGTTCCTCGCGATCGCCACTCGCAAAAACATCGTCTGCCGGGGCATCATTCGAATCGGCTCCATCAGCGATGGAGATCATTGCAGGAAGTGCGTTCGTGATTTTCGACGGAAACACGGGCATGCGAATCTTCATGTGCGGTCGGATGAGTCCCTGGCCGTTGAGCACAGCCATCATCCACTTCGTGGTGAGTCGTTTTCCAACTCCCGACAGTGCGGGGGGAAGGCGGCCTTCGTCTCCAATATCGATGCCACCCGCCGTCTCAAAATACGGCTTGCGATCTCGACCAACGCCACCCAGAGCGTCTCGTTCATGGCAGGCATAGCAGTTGTATTGCAGCAATTGAAGTGTCAATGCCTGTGGTGCCTCAGTCGCCTTCATTGCCGCGGCGAAGGCTTGTTGCTGGAGTTCATCGACGACAAACACGGGCTGCCCGATCACCGGTTTCGACATGCCGGACCCCGCAGGAGAAGTTGTTGAAGAATGAATGCAGGATTTACGCGAGTTCAGATCCAGCCGATCCATCGAAATTGCAGACGGCAGATCGGCAATGTCTTTCAGATCATGGCAGTTCCTGCATCGCAGTTGCTCCACCAGCCTGCGCCCACGTGAAATCTGATCAGAGTCTTTCCGGATTTCAGCACTTGGCTGTTTGAAATGGTTCGGAAGGTCGTCGTTCGCAGGCCCGGCCTCGGGCTTGAGCAGCCATGCAGCGAGATCCGCCGCGTCGACTGCCTGAAGCTGGAAGTTCGGCATGCGCCCTGATGGACGCGTATGCTCCGGGTTCAGAAGGAAAAATGTCAGAGATTCCGCAGAGTACTTCAGGGCCAGTTGCGGTAGCGGAACAGATGCAAATCGCCTCGCAGCGGACGATAGGCCAAGTTCTTTCAACTCATCCGGGTCGAGTTGTTCAAGCATGTCATCGATCGGTGATGGTTGCACCGCAGTCGGACGATACGACTCATCTGCCGCATGACACGCCACGCATCCGATCTGGTGATACAGCGTTCGCCCGCGTTCCGGATGTCCTTTTTGCCAGAATTCGGAAGGCACCGGGTTGGCGCCGGACGCTTTGATATCGGGAAACGGTTGTTGCAAAGTTGAGAGATAGGCTGCAACAGCATCCGCTGCGTCGGCTCGTGTCTCCGCGGGAAGGGAACTCAGCAGGTCTGGCATCGTCGTTCCTGGTTTCTCCTGCGATGGTGATTCGAGAAATCGACGGATCCAATCCTGATTCAAACGGTTGCCGACTCCTGTCAGAACGGGCCCGGTTTTGGCTGTCAGAGCAGGATTGGCAGACGGATGACACGCGGTGCAGCTGAGTTCAGAAATCAGCAGAATCCCTGCGGTTTCCAGCGAGGTGTCCCCATGTCGACTGAATCGCTCGAAACCCGCGATCAACGGTTTCTTTTCGTCTGCAACGGCATCAACTCGCAACAGACTCAGGGCGAGGACGCTGCACACAAGTTGGCAGATCAGAGACCCCGGCAGTTTGCAGAAGGTGTACCACGCAGTGTCTGGACGCAATCGCATTCCACACGGATCGCGGGAGTCTGTGGGTTCCTGCCGAACTGAAACTGACGAGACAGTGCGGCGAGTTTTGAGGTGCTGTGGCTGTGTTGAATCCATCTCAATACCGACATGGGTCGCACGCATTGAAAACAGGTTGGCTGCTTTGAGCGAGGCTGACAGAGTGTGGTATCTGATGATTTTCCTGGCCACTGTGCAAGTCCTGAATTGTCCCGGCCGCACTCTGACGTAACACTGCAGAGATGAACGTCTCAGACAGCAATCCCTACGCGGCTCCCGACGAGCCGCCAGATTCCTCGTGGCGCCTGCCACCGGATACCGAGTTTCTCTTCAACGAGGAATGTATCTTGTCGATCGGGACGCTGGAACTGCCACGAATCTGCATCCTGACCGGCGAGCGACTCCGGCTGATTACGATGAACTCGACGTTCAGTGCAATCCCGGAGGGTTATCGTAAAGCGTTCGCACTTTTGATTGTGGGCAGCATATTGTCTTTTTTGGTCCCTTCGCTCCTCGATTCCGCGGTGGTGGTAGCGGAGCAGCGGATGATGCTGCCAATGATCCTCGCCTTGGTGGCTCCTGTGGTCATTATCGCAGGCATCCGCAAGCGTCATCGACTGGATCTCAGCTGGTTTGTGTCAGAGACTGCGCTTGTCAGGATTGAATCTGAACGGCGACGATGGCGTCTGATCTCTATTGCGTGTGGCTTGTTCCTCGTGCTCGTCTCCGTCGCGTTCAGGATTCTGATGGATTTCGACGTGGCTATGATCCTGATTCTGCTCTTTGGCGTCACGATGGGATCGCGGAAAAACCTGCTGAAATCGAAAGGGGCGTATCAGGGTCTGGTCATCGTGAAGGGCTTCAAGCCAGCCTTCTTTGAAGAACTGAGGCGGCTGACGCAGCGTGACGATTCGAAGATCGGGTGACCTGCAATTTGGCTGAATCCGCAGCAGATCTCGTCTGCGGAGGTCGAGTCTCAGGATCGCCGGGGTCGAGACGCTTTTCAGGCCGGGATCTGTACGAGATACGGCAATGCCGTCGGATTATTTTCGTCGACGGATCCAGCGAACAGGCAGCGTGATTGACAGAGCAATTCCAATCACGATCCCCGCGACAGCAAGCCCTCGCAGCAAGGGAGAACCTTCCATTCCCCGTTCGGCCAGAAGCAGAACGGACGATCCGACAAACAGGCCCGCGATGATCATGCCCAGTGCAATCGTGCCGCTGGCATGTTCCAGCGTGTCATCGTTCAGCCGGTCCAGTCCGTGATGCCTCAGGTTGACGCTGAATTCGCGACGACGAAGCTGGTCGAGGACATCTCGAATCTCGTCCGGAAAATCTTCGACCAGCGAAAGATAACGTTGAGCCGCGGTCACAATCCGGTCCTGTGCCGCGCGAAAACCGTATCGCTCGCGAATCAGTTTCTCCAGTTGCGGACGTCCATGCGAGATCAGGTCGAACGATGGGTCAATATCACGAGCGACACCCTGAATTGTTGACAGTGCCTTGATCAGAAAGACAAGGTCGGCCGGGCAACGAATCCGGTACCTGCGAAGCAATGCAAAGAATTCTTCCAGCAGGGCGGCCATATCCAGTGAGGCAATTGTTCCCTGCTCGAATCGCGCCATGAAGCTCCACGCATCGCGTCGAAAACTGCGGTCAAATTTCAAAGACGTCTCTGCACTGCACAGGGACATGGTCGCGTCAATCACATTGTCGAGATCGGAGTTGATCACCGACATGACCAGAGTGGCCAGATCCTGCATGGTCTGGCGATCAATGCGTCCGGTCATCCCGCAATCGATAAAACAGATGGCTCCGTCGGGCAACGCGAAAATATTGCCTGGATGCGGGTCCGCGTGAAAGAAACCAAACTCAAGGCATTGACGAAAGACGGCTTCAGCACCTTTTTCCACGATCTGGCGACGTTGCTCGATCGTCATAGCCGAGAAGTCCGTTTCCGCAAGGAGCGTGCCCTGGATATGCTCCAGAGTCAGTACGCGTCGCGTTGTGGATTTCCAGTACACGACCGGAAATCGGATCTTCGGGTCATCGGCGAAATTGCGTCGAAATCGGTCCGTCGATCGGCCTTCGTGCAGCAGGTCCGTCTCACGAGTCAGCTCCTGCTGAAACTCTCGCACGGTTTCTGTCGGGCTGTATCCCAGTTCTCGAAAACGATTCTCTGTCAGTCTTGCTGCTTCCATGAGAATGTCGAGGTCGGACTCAATTGTTTCTTCGATTCCCGGACGGAGAATCTTGACAACGACAGCCGTTCCATCGACCAGTCTGGCGCAGTGAACCTGAGCCATCGATGCGGCTGCCAGCGGGATCTCGTCGATCCATGCGAACAACACCTTGAACTGATCTCCGAACTCCTGTTCCAGTCGCATTCGGATGTCCGGAAACGGCACCTTTGGGCAGTCCGAATGCAGCTTGCGAAGTTCATCTGCCAGTTCCTGTGGTACAAGATCCGGTCGAGTGCTGAGTACCTGACCGAGCTTAATGAACGTACCACCCAGTTCCTCGAGGGCTTCCCGAACGCGAACTTCAATCGGCTTGGTCGGAGTTGTGTCTGGCTTTGATCGAAGCAGGATCTCCTGACCTCGTTCGATGATCCGGTCAATGCCCGTGTCGGACAGGATCTGCAGAAATCCATGCTTCGCAAGGACCGTAAACACTTCTGCAGCGCGTCTGGTGTTCCGGATTCCGCGTCGGATGCCAATAGGATCACTCACTCAGAATGATCTCCATGCGCAGAAGCGTCAGTTGTCGAGTTTTTCGATGGCGGGGTTCGCGCAGGATCCAGCAGGTCTGCAGCACCCGCCAACAGTCCGCTCATCGCGTTCAGCAGGGCTCCCGCGGCCAGTTGCCCGCCACGCATTGCCGCGCCCGCCGCTTCACTTGCCGTCTGAATCGGGTGCGTGGTTACGGTTTCCATGGTGGACCGGATGGAGGGCGTCACAGAAGACACCGCTCGCTCAGCATGTGTCTTCAGATCCTTCATTGCTGTCCCCGTCTCTTCCGAGACCCGACTGGTGAAGTATCGCACCGTATCGGTCAGAATTTCGCCGATACCATCCAGATCACGTCGCACGCGATCCAGATCCTCAGAAGCGAATTTCTGCCCGCGACCAGCGGCCTCCTGCAGAGCGAATTGAGTCGACTGAGCGACAGACTGAAGCCCGGCAGTCACTCCGTCGATCACGTTGCGCAATGCGTTTTCTGCCCGGTCGGGGGCCGCACGGTCAGCAATGTCTGTGGCTGTCTGGATCAATCCCTGAATGGCTTCTCGCGCCGAAGTCGTCGTGCTGGAGGTTCCTCGAAAGAATCCAACGACCAGTTGCCGAACCCGTTCCCGGACGTCATGGCCGGACTGAAGAATGTCGTTTAAGGTCTCCGTGGCTGAAGCCGACCTCTCGCCGGTCGCGGGTGACCTCGACTCATCGGACGATGCTGACATGGTTCTGTCCTTTTTGCTCTGTAGGGGTCAAATCATCAACGTTTGCCGATCGTGGGCAACAAATTCATTACATCCGCAGGCACGTCGTAGTCGTCGTTGCGTATCGGCAGAAAGACTCGCTCGACCAATCGTTCTCCATGACATCGTATCTCTGGTCTTCCGGCCAGACAACCTGTGAAGAATCGCGATGCAACGGAATCGCCAAATCGCCAAACAGACCGACTTCCGTGCTGATTTCTACCTCCCATTTGACGTCCGTCCTGTGTCTTTCGGTGAGGGTCGAGCCAGAAGGGATCTGCAAGGCTGCAACCATCGCCAAAGACGAGATGGTCGGTCGTCATCAGGCCTGGGCGATTTTTGTCTGAAAAAGTCATGCCGGATTATGGAAAACCGGCGGGCCCTGGGAGATCGGCTGATTGTTTCGGCGGCCTGTCATCCGTAACATAGCGATCGTCAGGTGTCCCGCGTTTGGACGGGACACGCTGTTTTTTGATTAGCTGGCCGGGCGGTTCCGTTGCGGTCGAAGGCGAGTCCTCTGCCGCGTCAGAGGTGGATCAACCTGGCAACCTCTGAGTGAACTCAACATGGTGAATGTAGAAACAGGGTCCAACGACACCCTGGCAAAACTGTCTTCGCAGCCCGTTCCGACCGCTCCGCGATCGAAGTCCCTGTATGAAGCCAGTCTTGCAAACGCGATTACGGCGGCCCAGATCGCCGATCAGGACCGAGGGCAAAACATTGTCGTTCTCGACATGACGAAGCTGACATCGATCGTCGACTTCTTCATCATCGTGACCGCAACCAGCCAAAGACAGGCTCACGCGATTGCTGATGATGTGAATCGAAAATTGAAACACGAGGATGGAAACCGTCGCATCAGTATCGAAGGCTATCGCACAGAAGGAAACTGGATCCTGACAGATTACGGTGATGTGGTGCTTCATGTCTTCACACCGGAGGGCCGCGAACTGTATAACCTCGAGCAGCTTTGGGCAGACGCAACCCGAATTGAGTGGCAAAAGATGGTGCGGCCCGCGTCTGCTGTTCAGGACGTCTAGCGAAAGCCGGCTTCAAAGAGATTGACGGAACGTTGATGACTGTGCTGAAGCCTGCATGCAGATCGGTTGGCATTGATCATCATCGTGGCTGCGCGGGACGCGTTTCCGCCGGCCTTGAATTCGCCGGGGTTCTGCGACGCGTGAACTCTGTTTGGGTCAGGACCGAACGGCTGTCAGCATGGCTCGGTGCGGACCGGGCAGGCCTTCTGTCGTCTGAGTCGGGTCGTCGGGTTTGAGAAAATCACTGAGCGATTCAAACGTCATCCACTCCGTGCGACGCTGCTCGCTGGAAGTTGTCACACTGAGATCGATGAGCTCAATGTCCCGAAAGCCCGTGCGCCGCAGCCATCGGTTCAGCATGGGAATCGATGGAATAAACCAGACATTGCGCATTTTTGCGTAGCGATCTTCCGGGACGAGAACGGTGTCTTCGGGGGAATCGAGGACCAGCGTTTCCAGCACCAGCCTTCCGCCAGGACGCAGGGAGTCCGATAAGCTTTTCAAGTGATCAATCGGGCTGGTGCGATGGTAGAGAACGCCCATGGACACGGTCACATCAAACCACCAGAGCCGTTCGGGGATCATCTGATCGGTCAGTGGCAGAATGAAATGCAGGGGTTTCGAGGATGCGTACTTCCGAACGCATTCATACTGCATCAGGTACAGCGGCATCGGGTCGAACCCAACGACCATTTTCGCGCCTGCACTGAGCATTCTCCAGCCGTAGTAGCCATTGCCGCTTCCAATGTCGAGGACGTTGCGATCCCGGAAGTCGACGTGTGCTGAGAGGCGATCCCATTTCAGATTGGATCTCCATTCCGTATCCAGCAGGATGTCAAAAAAACGAAATGGACCTTTTCGCCAGGGATGAAGCTGCATCAGAGTGTCACGGAGTCCCTGCTGCTGCTCGGCCGAGATCAGGCCTGTGACAGTGACAGCATCCGTCGAGCCGTCAATGGTGGCCTCAGCACACTCTGGAAGACGATTCCACGCCTGAATCCAATAATTCAGGCGACCATGACGATCTGGCTGAAGTGCATCTGCAGTCTGTCTTTGAAGACATTCAGCCCATGATTCACAGCCGGAATGGCTGAGGTACGTCCAGAGTTGCGAATGATCGAAGAGTGCCACTCAGATTTTCCGGATCGGAAGGTAAATCGGTCACAGAGTTGCGCCGGCAGGTCAATGATCGCCGGTCAAGGGAATCCTGCCAGCATGGACTGCACCCTCGACTCAAATATTTCCTGCCACTCCGGAGCGACCAGACAATCGCAGTCCTCCTGTGCGTATCCGGTGTTGTTTCTCTGTTCAGCTGTCGGCGTGTAGTAAAGATAGCCGTTCGTATAGCCAGCAACGAAGGTAAATCGATGTGGTGATTTTTGCTTGATGTTCAATCCAATCTGCGCCGTGAGTTCGCCGGGGAACGTGACGAGCACGAAATCTCCTACCTTCAGCAGGCCGACTTCGGCATCCAGAGTCTGTGATCCGGATGCTTTGTGCTTCTCATGATGCATCTTGAGTAACGCCAGATTCACGTTCAGTCGAGTCAGTCGCTCCATGGTGTCGATGTTCTTCAGGTATGAGTCCATATTCGCCTTGTTCTCGAGATCCATCTGAACCATACCCTCGCGACCATTTGCCTGATCGAGCAGATACCGGTGCGAATAGTAAGACGGAAAATCCTCGGACACCTTATACTGGACGTAGAG
>JBKDRW010000256.1:0-4051 GCA_046341255.1 Planctomycetota bacterium | reverse complement strand
CCGCTGGGCAGATGGCACTGAGCGCAAAGCTTCTTGAAATGAACCGCTCCGGCGCCGTCATTGTAGGCCCACAGCGGGGCGGTTTTGTAGGCGGTCGACATACGCTGGATTTCCGCTTTCACTTCGTCGCTGGACTGGCCGAGCTTGCCCCATTCGGCTTCCAGTCGCGCAGTGAGTTTCGCGTCGTTCAGACTGGCCATTTGTCTGACGTAGAAGGCGGTCAATTGAGATTTGGAAACTTTGCCATCGGCGATGTGATCCAGCAGTTCGTTCGATGAGGAGACTCGGGCACACAGGACTTCCATCGCCGACGACCATGCTGGACCTTCGAGCTCAGAAAGTCGTGACAGCAGTGCGTTGGGTACTTTTCGATCGCTGAAGCGTCCGAGCAATGGGATGACCTGCGGAGCTATCTCGGCATTGTCCAGCAGCGAAAGGTAGAGCGGCAGATTGTCGGGCGAGGAATCGGCCGACAGCATTCGCAGCGATCTCAACAAGGTATTGCCGGTCAGTGAGCCGCTTGAAATCCGCTGCCTGATCCGTGCAAATGTGGTGTTGTCGCCCAAAGCTACTCCGATCGTTTCGGTCAGTTCGGTGATGCGAGCGTCTTTCATTTCGTACAACGAAGTCGCCGTGTCAGACCAGCCTTTCGGTGCGGTCAGGTTTCGAGCATCCTGCACAGCGAGTGACAGGAGCTCAAGACTTCGAAGCTGCTCATCACCAGTTTGCTGAGCAATCATGTCCGACAGCTTCTCGCGTCCTGTTTCAGATGACGCAGCGGAGTACCAATGAATGTAATCAGCGATTGCGGGCACTTGAGTTGCAGATGCCAATCTGAAAGCTCGATCGGCATCCATGGCAACCAGTGGAGCCAGGCCGTGCCACAATAACAATGGAAGGTCTCGATCACTCGCGGTCTCACCAGAAAAGCAAATTGCTTCCGACAACAGCCAGCCCGTGGGGAACGGGACTCTCTGAACCGCCGAAGCCAGTGCGCGGCGAACAAAGAGAGATCGTTCTGTTTGAGCCAGTTTCACGAGCGCATCGGTCACTGTGGAATTGATATGGCTGGGGTTCTCCGTCGCAATCTGAACAGCCCAGGCACGGACATATTCGCTCTCGTCGGCAAGAGCCGTTTTGAGTTCCTGCCAGGAGAGGTGGTCAATCACATGCAGCGTCCAAAGTGCCTTCAAGCGACCAGCAGGGGACGGTTCCGCCGCAACCATTGCTGTCAGCTTGTCGACAACTTCTGCAGAGATTCTCGCATCGGCTGATCGCCGTGCCAGCTCAAGTCGAGCCGTTCGAGCATGCCAGTCATTGGGATGAGACTGAGCGGCAACAAGCTCATCTTCGGATGCTTTTGTGTAATCTACTGCGATCGGCTTCCACGTCGCGTCGTATTTCATGCGATACATGCGACCGTTGCCTCGATCCCACTGTTCGGCGTTGGGGTTGTGGCAATGACGGGGATCGTACCAGTCGCTGATAAAGACTGAGCCATCTGGGCCATATTGAAGATCGACTCCGATGTATTGCTGATCGCCGCAGAAAAGTACATCGTAGCCGGCATGGACGGAGTTGTATCCGCCCGCCTCGCGACGATTGACAACGTGGTTCATCTGATGACCATGCAGGTTGTGTGTAAACAGATGATTGCGGTACTGCTCTGGCCAGTTATCGCCGAGATAAATCATGGTTCCAACGTGGGAATGGCCTCCGTAAACGTCGTTCGACCCCGCCTTGCCTGAGCCTCCTTCGCCGTGTCCATAGCGAGCTGAGGCGAGCAGATAGTTGGCCATCCACGGGCGTCCTGGAGGAGCCTGCGTCGAAATGAACGGTGCATAACCGGAGTTGACTTGATTCCAGTAGTGGGCTCCCAGCATCACATGAGTCACATCGCCGCGTCCCCAGAAGCTGCGGCAATATGTCATGAAGAGCTGACCATGTTCGTCATAATCAAGTCCCCACTGATTGCTGCCGCCATGCGCGAAGACTTCGAAGAGGTGTTTCGTCGGATGATACCGCCAGACTCCGGCGCTGAGTGATATGCGTTGATTGTCGGATGCACCAGGTTTGCCGATCTTCGATGAGTTGAAGACTCCCTGATTGCCGTAGAGCCAGCCGTCCGGGCCCCAGAGAAAACTGTTGAGCGTTTCGTGTGTGTCTGCAAAGCCGAATCCATCCAGCAGCACCTGCGGATCGGAATCTGGAACGTCGTCGTCGTCGCGATCCGGGATGAACAGCAACTGCGGTGCGGCTCCGACCCAGACTCCTCCATGGCCGATTTCAAGGCCGCTGACGAGATTGAGCTTCTCTGCAAACACTTTGCGAGTTTCGTAAGTTCCATCGTGATCGCTGTCGGCGAAGATCAGAACTCGGTCAAGCCCTTCCCCGTCTGGTCGCTTCTGCGGATACGAATGTCCTTCAACAACCCACAGTCGGCCCTTTGCATCGAACGCGAACGCCATCGGCTGATGCAGATCGGGTTCAGCAGCGATGACATCGACAGAGAATCCTTCGGGGACGAACATGGTTGAAGTGGTGATCTCTGCGGCTGATGACTTCATTGGTGAAGTCACTGATGACAAGGAAGACTCGGACGGTTGACGCCTTGTCGCTCGCCGAGCGTCTGCATTCGGAACGAGATGATTCAGCAACGGATTGAACGTCGATCGCCACGCCGATCTTCCGGTGACAGCCACGGGCGGTTCATCGTGAAATCGGAAGTCATCGAAGTTGAGATGTCCCCACGCGCCTGGGTTTTCATCTACCAGACGAATCGCGATACGGCGGCCCTGGATCCTTGATAAATCCAAGGCGATTCGATCCATCTGCTCGCGATTGCTGCCGCTTGCCGAGGCGATGATGGATTCTTCTTTCTGATCTTCGGTCAGCAGAAGAACTTCTGCACGAGTCGACTTGTCTTCACCACCACCAAACAAAAAACTACCGTATGGATGAGTCACCCTGAATGGCGATGATATCAACGTTCCGGTGCCGGCATCTTGTACAATTTCGTAACCGCCGATGAAGAAGTCGCCGACTTTGTTACTGACCTGCCCCTGCCATCGCTGAGAAATGCCGTCGCGACTGACGGGTTGCCTGCTGAATGCATTGCCTGTTGCCGTCCAGCCTGTCAGATCGCCCGCTTCAAAGCTCAGATTCAATGCCTTGCCATCGGCTCCGACAGGTTCAACTCCGGCATTCGTGGGTGCTGATGGTTGCTGCGGCCTGATTTGAAATGGCTTCAGTGGATTGTTGTCAGTTTTGAGATGTTCAATACGGATGTTCCTGAATTCGACTCGCGTTTCGGGGCCGCTGTGAAGCTGAAACGCCAGTTGTCCTTTCAGATCCTGTTCACCGGTCTGCTGATCTCGAAGTTCACTGAAAAGCGTGCCGTTCACGTAGATGGCAACTCGGTCTCCAATCGCCACGATGCGGTAGTCGTTCCAGTCATTCTCGCGAAACAGCACGGTATACTGATTCGCAGGAGCAAACACTTCCACGCGTTGCTTGCCATCTGGTTGAATGTCGACTCGCGAACCTCGCTCCACCAGCAACGCTCGGCCGTGTTCGTCATAGATGCGGCCAAGCCAGGTGGCTCCCATATCAAAGTCGGCCTGATAACCCGAGACATAATCGACGTTCTCCACCTGACACCGAAACTGAATTCCCGAGTTCGCTGCGGGAAGCCCGGTCATTCTGCACTGCAGATTCAGGTCAAAATCCGCCAACTCACCGCCTCGCCAGACAAGCCAGGTATTCTTGTTCAGTGATTGTCCCTTCGGGATTTCGCCGACGATGGCCCCATTTTCAACTCGCCAGTGCTTCAGATCACCTTCCCAGCTTTCGAGGGAATGTCCGTCAAAGGGCATCTGCAGATCATCTGCTGTCACAGCAGGCAGATGGAGGAGTACTAGAAAAACGGACAGAAGAACGGGCATCCGCAGATGAACTCGCATGGCGGGACTCGGTTTCAAATGAGAACGGAAGCAGGATGAAACTGGAGTTCGTTCCGGCATCAGAATCAAGCCGGCCGCGTGCAGGATCT
>JBKDRW010000255.1:0-12208 GCA_046341255.1 Planctomycetota bacterium | reverse complement strand
GACCAGCAGGGCAAATGGCTTCTATAAAGCAAGAGTTTCTTACCGAGCAGCGCGGTCACAATTGCAGATGCCAGCGGAGCAATCGGGATCAGCCAGATGATCAGGTGTTGTAAATCGTCAGCCATTTGAAATACTCAAACTATCCGTTGAGTGAATTTGGTGTCAGATCATCTTTAACAAACGTCGTCCGAAACTCACCTGAACGCGTCAGGTACGACTGGATGACGAAATCGTAACGGTGCTGGTGGTATCCTTAGGGACAACGCCTGCCGGAGTAAGCTTTGGAAGATTCTCGTATCCTTCGGCTGTGACTGGAGTAGCTGGAGGCTCCTGCAGAGGTGCCGCGACGTCCGGTTCACGAAGTTCCGTCCAGAGGTTAATGTCGAGCGAATGCGCCTTCCGATAAAGCGACAGCACAAGTGCCAGGGCCAGACCCGCTTCACAGGCAGCGACCGTCAGCGTAAATATCGTGAAGACCTGACCTTCCTGGGTCCCGTGAATCTTACCGAACGTCACGAGCGTCAAAGAAACGCCATGCAGCATCAGTTCCGCACACAGCACCATCAGAATCAGATTGCGCCGCGTCAGGAAACCAATGGCACCGAGAATAAACAGGCCTGCTCCGACAAGCAGGAATCTTTGATCTTCTGGAGTCATAGGGCCCCCGTTTCGCGTCGTGGTGCTATGGCGATCGCTCCGATACACGCTACCAGCAACAGTGTGCCAGCCAGTTCCACTGCAAACAAATAATCACTAAACAGGGAGCGTCCGAGACCCTTCAGATTTCCCACAGCATGATCTTTATCGGCCTTGCTGAATGAATTCCCCGGAGTTGCGGGTCCATTCGCAGTTGCAACCTTCGGTGCCGAATCAGCATCAAACTCGATCGATTTGGACTGGAGAGTCCAGGTGACCGCGCCAAGCAGAACAAAAGCGGAGGCAATCGCGAGGATCGGCTGCACGGCCTTTTGATCGTAATTCGCGGCGCCGCTTTGCTGAGCCAGCATGATGACAAACAGAAATGTCACGATGACTGCTCCGGCGTAAACGATGACCGTCGCCGCTGCAAGAAATGGTGCGCTCTGCAGCAGAAACAGTCCGCATGTCGCCAGTGTTGTCAAAGCAAACCAAAGGGCTGCGTAGACCGGATTTCTGGCGGTAATCATCAACACTCCGCAGATCAGGGCATTCACAGCAAACACCCAGAACATAATTGCGTCGGACAATTCGGTCGACACTCGGCCAAGCGACAACAGAAACATCACGATCCCGGAGGCGGACAGCAGCAGACCGGGAATCTTTGGGCGCGCTTTCGTAAGTTCCTTGCCAGGCATCAGCCAGATCAGTCCAACGGCCCACAGCGCGAGGCCGGCCAGAGACGTCGGATGCGCCTTAAGCCACTCCATCATGTTCCACCTCCGAGCGTTCCGTGGATCACTCCGGCTGTCGGTGCTTTCGCAGAACGGTCTGTCGCCGGAACAACAGTCGCCGGGCTCAGGGTCGGCAATGAGGCAAACTCAGCCGCAGGTCCCAGAATTCCCCGTTTCGTGCGAACTGGATCCCTGGGATTATCTTTCGTCTGGTCATAAACAGCGAGAAGTTTCTCGCGAGTGTAAAGCAGGTCTTCTCTGGATTCGCCGGTCAGATCGTAGATGTGTGTGAGTTCAATCGCGTCGACCGGACAGGCTTCCTCACACATCCCGCAGTAAATGCAGCGCAGTTCATCCAGCTCAAATGTCTTGCAGAACTTATCTCGATCCGGCCATTCCGGCGGCGCTTTTTCCGCCTCAATTGTAATACAGTTTGCCGGACATGCTGTTGCGCACATCATACAGGCCACGCACTTGACCCGGTCCTTTTCATCGCGATTCAGCCGATGCACACCTCGGTAGTGCAGCGGAAGATCCGGCTTCTGTTCCGGATATTGCTGAGTCACCGACTTATTCTCCGTCACATGCTTCAGAGTCGTTTTCAGACCCTTCAGAATGGCCGGAACGAACGTCGTGTCCCAGAAGCCCAGTTCGGGCTCCTCGACCCATGTTACCGTTTTCTTCGGCTTGGTGGTTGTATCGGACATAAGTGTATTTTCGGGGTTCGTTTTCTATTGCTCGAATCAGGTCTCAATGTCTCAATTCCGCCGTCAGTGGTGTCCGGTTGCATGACCATGACCAACAGTCGGGGCGGGCTTTTTACGCTTTACATAACCGGGTCGTTCGGCCAGTTCCGCTTCACGCAGGCTGGCACTGATCGATCCCCATGCCGCAAACAGGCAGAGCGAGCCGGCCATCAGCCACCAGCGGCTTAAATTGAAATGCATGCAGACCATCACCATCACAAGATTTGCGAGCGAAAGCGGAATCATCACCTTCCAGGCCAGCTCCATCAGTTGGTCAAATCGGAATCGAGGAATGGTCCAGCGAAGCATAATAATGACACAAATGAAGAAGAATGCTTTGCTCATCAGAACCAGCAGTTTGACCAGCCACAGGCCCGGGTAATCACTGGTGACCTCTGCAATGATCGGCATGTTCCATCCGCCGAGGAACAGGATTGAGGTCAGGAAACTGATCGTAATCATGTGCGTGTATTCGCCGAGAAAGAACAACGCCCATTTCAACGCACTGTATTCTGTGTGCCAGCCGCCGACGAGTTCCTGTTCACACTCGGCAAGGTCAAACGGGAGTCGATTGGCTTCCGCCAGAGAGGCGGTGAAGAACATCAGGGCCGCGAGTGGCTGAACCCAGATGTTCCAGCCCATGATGCCGCCCTCAGCCTGCCACGCCATGATCGTTTCCAGATTCAACGAACGAGACATCAGTGCGAGTCCGAGCACTGACATGCCAAGGGGAATCTCGTAGCTCACGACCTGTGCACTCGCACGCAGTGCTCCAAGAGCGCTGTACTTGTTGTTGGAGGCCCATCCGCCCAGAACAATTCCGTAAACACCAAGACTGGTAATTGCAAAGATAAAGATCAGGCCAATGTCAATCTTCGGCGCAATAATGAATCGAATGAATGACGGAACAGACGGGTCGTCCACCGGGCCAAATGGAACAACAGCGAAGGCGAGAAGAGCTGTGAAGACTGACAGAGCAGGAGCAATAACGTACAGGACCTTGTCAACATGCGGAGGAACGACTTCTTCCTTCAGCAGGAGTTTAATTCCGTCCGCAAGTGGCTGGAACAATCCCAACGGGCCGACTCGGTTCGGTCCAACTCGGTCCTGCATCCATGCTGATAACTTTCGTTCCAGCAGAATGAGATAGTTGCAGACACCGGGGATCGCTCCGACGACGATCGCAATGGTGAGCAGTGTGGGCACAATTTGATGCATAGCTTCTGGTTTCCCCGCCGAATGTCCGCCTGGTGATGGCACCGGCTGATCAATCGGAGAATTTCACGGGTGACTCACGTTCCTCGATGGTTCAACAGATTCAGGCAACTGAAGGTGCGGTCTTCTCCAGAAACACTCCCTCAGACTGCAGTTCAGTACTTCCGATCGCAGCCAGCGAAGGAATTGCCGACGCAATTTCCGCTCGAAGAGCCCCTCCCTGAACCAGACCCGTTCGTTCAGACAATTCCCAAAGCAGACGACCGTCAGGTCGCGTTCCATCCGGACCACGAACCGAACGATAAATCAGTTGAGCGAGTCCCTTGTGATTGACGAATGTTCCTTCTCGCTCCACGAAAGTCCCCGACGGCAATACATGTGTGGCGTGCTTCAGCACCGGCGATGAAAGAATGTCCTGCACAACAACGGTCTCGACGTTGCTGAAGGCTTCTGCCTGGATCTCGCTGATCCAGCCTGCCGGGTCACCGCCAACCAGGTAAACTGCGGCGAATTGTCCCGATGATGCCTGTCGAAGAAGTTCTTCGAACGGCATGACATCTCCGGCGAAATGGTTCAGAATTGCTTCGACGCCAGCACGATTTGGAGCCTTCTCCGCACGAATGGTGAACTTCACAGGCTCAATCACACGACCCTTGATATCTTTCGGGAAGTGATCATCCTGGCCTTCAACGCGAATCGGTCCCATGGCGAGGGTGACGTTGGGCGACAAACTCTTCAGGAATCCGGCCAGCAGGTAGGCCTCTTCGACTGTCATCCAGGGAGAGAGCACTGCAGCCACATTCCCCTTGCCAGATGCCGCTTTCTTCAGTGCCGCGCGAGTTGATGCAAGGACGGCATCGTACTCTGTCGACGTGGTATGACCGTTAGTGCGAGCCTCAGGTCGCGTCAGACGCTGATCCGAGTGCGTATACTTCCAGCCGAAGCGGCCCGCATCGCACATGAAATGACCCTGCGACGACTCGTTCACACGCGGCTTCAGTCGATAGACCTGCTCATCATTCTGGTCTACTGTGACGCTGCAGCCTGTGCTGCAGCCGGGGCAAACAGAATTCGCTGATTTCAGCCACCAGACACGCTGCTGATACAGAAAATCCTTGCTGCACAATGCTCCCACAGGACACAGGTCAACAACATTTCCTGCCAGCGGATTATTCACAGGATGTCCCGGGAAGATGTCAATCTCTTCGTGAGATCCCCGACTCACAACCTGCAGTTCAGCGGACCCCGTGATCTCTCTGGTAAATCGAACACACCGAGTACACATGATGCATCGATCTGTGAACAAGGTGATCTGGTCCCCGATATATTCTTTATCGGGTTTGATGTTCTTTGGCTCGTTCAGACGGCTGTAACCGCGACCGTAATTGAAACTGTAGTCCTGAAGGTAACACTCGCCGGCCTGGTCACATGTCGGGCAGTCCAGCGGATGGTTCAGCAGCAGATATTCAAGAGTTGCCTTGCGTGCATCCTTGACCTTCTGGCTATCCGAAATGATGACTGTCCCATCCTTCGCGGGGGTCTGGCAACCGGGAACCAGTTTCGGCTGCATCGCGATCGTACCGTCCGGCTTCTTGTCACCCACCTCAACAAGACACATCCGGCAACTGGCAACGACCGACAGAGACGGATGCCAGCAATAGGCAGGAATCTCAACGCCAGTCTTCGCAGCGGCCTGAATACAATTCAGTCGCTCCTCAGCGCCGATCTCAACTTCTTTCCCGTTTACGATCACCGTTGGCATGTCGAACCCTGGTTCAGAAATTCAATCCTCAAGTCGCCAATCTCAAATATCAAATTTGAAATCTCAATTCGCTAATGTGCTTCCATCATTTGCTGAGCAGACGTCATAGACGATCGCTTGCTGCTGATGTACTCTTCAAAGTCGCCGCGGAACTTGCTGATCGCATTCTTCACGGGCCACGCGGCCCCGTCCGACAGCCCGCAAATGGTTGTTCCCGGAATGATACCCATGGATCCGGCAACTTCCATCAGGAGATCGAGGTCCTCAATTCGACCGTGCCCGTGGCGAATTCGGGTCAGGATCTTTGTCATCCAGGCAGTTCCTTCTCGACATGGCGTGCACTGACCACAGGATTCGTGTGACATGAATCGACAGCAGTTGAAAAGCACATCCACCATGTTTGTCTGATCATCGACAACCACAACCGCCGCGGTTCCAAGTCCAAGACAACCGACTTTTCCCGGGCCGGCGAAATCGAGCCGAGTGTCAAGTTCCTTATCCGAAAGAAAGCCCATACTGATTCCCCCTGGAACGACCGCCTTGGCCTTGCGACCCTTCCAGACTCCCCCAGCATGTTCTTCAATGAGTTCACGGGCTGTCACGCCCAGCGGCAGTTCAACGCAGCATGGTTTGTTCACATGGCCGCTGACACAATAGAGTTTCGGTCCGTAGCTTCCGGGATCGCGTGGGTTGTTCGGATCGGGTGGGACACCAATGGATTTGAACCATTCGACTCCGCGGTACATGATGTGAGTGACACAGCAAAGTGTCTCCACGTTATTGACGATTGTGGGCTTTCTGAACAGACCCTCAATCGCGGGGAACGGCGGCTTGATTCTGGGCCACGCACGCTTACCCTCGAGACTTTCAATCAGACCGGTTTCCTCGCCACAGATATAGGCACCGGCACCGCGATGAAGCACAATGTCAAGATTGAACCCGGTGCCTTTGATATTCTTGCCCAGCAGCCCGGCCGCATAACACTCTCGGATCGCTGCGTCGAGCACTCGATAGCTGTGACCATATTCATAACGCAGGTACAGGTAAGCATTGTTGGATCGAATCGCGTGGCAGGCGATCATGATCCCCTCGATGAGTTGATGCGGATCCTTTTCCATCAAATATCGATTATTGAACGTGCCAGGCTCACTCTCGTCGGCATTGATGCACAGATA
The DNA here is from genome assembly GCA_046341255.1 of Planctomycetota bacterium. GTDB lineage: Bacteria > Planctomycetota > Planctomycetia > Planctomycetales > Planctomycetaceae > SXXK01. Next base: position 5,940 of record JBKDRW010000255.1, on the reverse strand, counting down.
GATCGGCCCTGGATGATCCTTCGGCAGGAACGTCCATTTCAAACCACAGGGGAAGCCGGCACCCCCACGACCTCGCAGCCCGGAATCCTTCACGATGTTCGTTACATCGGCGGGCGACATCTTCAGGAATTCCTGGATGCGCGAGTATCCGCCGTCGGCCATATACGTCTTCAGTGACGTGCTGTCCGGTTTGTTGATCCGAGCAAAAAGGACTGGTTCAAACTTTGGCACAACAATCCCCAGAACTGCATGAATCGGCGATGATCTTCTGTCCGACACCCGTTTCAGACACTACATCCGGTCAATCAGTGCAGACACTGATTCCGCCGTCATGTCCATGTGACATATATCATCCACAAGAATACAGGGTGCCCCTTCACAGGCTCCCAGACATTCTGCGAACTCCAGAGTGACCTTTCCATCCGCCGACGTTTCGCCCGGATGAACATGAAACTTCTGGCATACTTTCTCGAGCACCTCTTCGCCACCGCGAAGCATGCAGGAAATGCTTCGGCAGACCCACAGTCGATGCTTTCCGAGAGGCTTCGTTTCATCCTTGAAGAAGTTGTAAAATGTCATCGTGTCACGGACTTCAGCCGGATGAAGTTCCAGCAGTTCCGCAATCTCGACAATTGCTTCGGTCGACACTTCTCGCAGTGCATCATGCACCAGATGCAACGCGGGCAGAGTCACCGCGCGCTTATTTGGATACTTCGGGAAGTTCGCCCGAATCTGTTCTTTGAGTTCGTCGCTCAGAACACCCATTTGGCTACCGCCTTCTATCGATCCAACTCAGCCGCAATAATATTCAGACTTCCAAGCACTGCCACGACGTCGCTCAACTGATGATTCCTGATCATGTGAGGGAACATGGAAAAGTGAATGTACGACGGTGGGCGAGTTCTCGCTCGGTACGCGCGGGTTTCGTTGTTACCCACGATGAAAAATCCCAGTTCCCCGTTGGGTGATTCCGTCGCAGCATAGACCTGCTCGCGAGGAACGTCATAACCCCTGTTCGGCATGATGACTTCGAAGTGCTGAATCAGTCCCTCAATACTCCGATACACAGCCGGTTTGGCGGGAAGCACCATGTCACTTTCCACAGAGATATTGACCGGCCCTGACGGAATGTTTTCGATTGCCTGTTCGATAATCTTCAGGCTTTCAAGCATCTCACGCATTCGGACCAGATATCGACCGTAGCAGTCACCACTCTTTGAACATACCACATCGAACTCAAGATCAGAGTATGCAAGGTAGGGCTCGTCGCGTCTCAGGTCTCGCTCAACACCGCTGGCGCGCGCCACTGGCCCGGTGGCACTGAGGTTGATGGCGTCTTCTTTGCTGAGGTATCCGATCCCTTTTGTGCGGTCGACGAAAATGCGGTTCTTCGTCAACAGTCGGTCGACTTCGCCATAAACTTTCGGAAACTCCTTTACGAACTTCCGAACCTTTTCGACCCATTCCATGTTCACATCAAACAGCACCCCGCCCACACGCGTGTAGCTGGTGTGAAATCTTTGACCGGACGCCAGTTCGACCAGATCGTAGATGTATTCGCGCTGCTGGAAGAAATAAAGAAACGCAGTGAAACCTCCGAGGTCGAGGGCCGTCGTTCCCAGATTCAGCAGATGATCATGCAATCGCATGAGTTCCGCCAGAATGGTTCGCAGGTACTTGCAGCGAGGTGTGAGTTCGATGTTCAGCAGTTTCTCAACTGCGTGATGCCAGGCAATTTCGTTTGCCAGCGGCGAAAGATAATTCATGCGGTCCACGATGGTGACATACTGGTTAAAATCCAGATGCTCACCGAGTTTTTCGAAACCGCTGTGCAGATATCCGATGTACGGTACTGCCTGAATCACACGTTCGCCGTCCAGCGTCAGTACCAGTCGAAGCGTTGTGTGAGTTGCCGGGTGCTGGGGCCCGAAGTTGAGCGTCCAGACGTATTCACGCTCGGCCGATTCAGCTTCCAGAGTATCAACAGGTGTCAGAGGCATCAGTCGAAGCCAGGCAACTAAAAATGAGGAAGAACCTAACTACAAAACAGAGCCCTTGGGCTCCACGACGATTCGTGCGGACAAACTAGCTGCCGGCACGAGTAATCACAGGGAAGTTGTGACGCTCACCGCGACCCTTCAGCGGATAGTCCTTCCGAAGCGGGAACGCAGAGAATTCCTCCGGCATCAGAATGCGGCGAAGATCCGGATGACCGACAAATCCGATGCCGAACATGTCGTAAACTTCACGCTCCATCCAGTCGCAACCCTTCCACAGTGAGTAGACGGACGGCAGAGCTGGATCAGGCAGATTCACGGCCGTTCGAACAATCAGCCGTTCGCCAGAACCAACATTCAGAAGCAGATAAACAACGCCAAAGCGATCCGTCGCACCCTCATACTCGAGATAATCAACCGCCGTGATGTCGATCAGCATGTCGAAATGATGATCTGATTTCAGATGACTGAGTACCTCAAAGAGTTTTGAGGCAGGAACATCCAAGCGACGGTTATCGCGGAAGGCACTCTCCCGAATGTCGGCTCCGAATCGGCTTTGCAGGGTGGCCACATCAACCATGACCGACTCCTCGCATCCCGGGCGGAGTTGCGGCAGCATTGAAGCCACCCAACTGAACCCATGTTGCTTCCTGAATCCGATATTTCTCGTCAGGTTCGAACGGAGCAGGACCGGTTGGCGTATTTCGCAACTCGAACTCCTTCCCCATAATCGTTCCCGTCCGGCGAACTTTGGCCTGCATTTCGATCACAGCTGCCAGCAACTGCTCAGGTCGCGGGGGACAACCAGGCACATACATGTCGACAGGAATAAAACGGTCAACACCCTGTACGACCGCGTAAGTGTCAAAGACTCCTCCAGAGCACGCACACGCGCCCATGGAAATGCACCACTTCGGCTCTGGCATCTGCAACCAGATTCTCTGAAGCACTGGCAGCATTTTCATCACCACCCGCCCCGCAACAATCAGCAGATCACATTGACGGGGACTGAATCGCATCACCTCGGCACCGAAACGGGCCAGGTCGTGACGCGAGGCCGCTGTGGCCATCAGCTCGATCCCGCAGCATGCCGTTGCAAATGGCATCGGCCACAAGCTGTTGGAACGAGCCCAGTTGGCTGCGGCGTCCAGTTTTGTAATAAAGACGTTTTCCGGAAGACCTACCGCCATCGAAATACCCCTTTCCGCCACGCATAAACCCAGGCAAGGGCAAGAGTTGCCATGAAGATCAGCATCACACCAAACACGGTGTCACGCAGTTCAGGCGGAATCCCAAGATCACTATAGGCGCTGACTGCCCATGGGTACAAAAACAGCAGTTCAACGTCGAAGACGAGAAAGAGTATCGCCACAAGATAGAAACGCACGTCAAACGGGGATCGCGCATCTCCGACCGGGTCCATGCCCGACTCGTACGGCATGTCCTTCACCGGCGTTCGTTTCCGAGGCCCGAGCATGTGAGCCAGCAATAGGTTCGTAATCACAAACCCGACCAGAATCGCGCCGTAGACGAAAAGAGGCGGAAGATTGGGGATTTCCACGAAAGGCCCTCTCAAAGCGTAATGCCACCGGGCCGCGCATCGCGCGTGGGTCTCGGTGCCAGAGGAATATGTTTCTTCCATCGGCGAATCAAGTCCAACGCCCCTGGGGACACGAATCATCTCGCTTTCGGAAATGTCTTTTGACCTCGTCGGCTTCCTTTGCGGGGTTCCCAGCCGGACCGCACGTCGAGGTTGGCATCCCGACCCTCTACGGTGATTGTCGGGGGATGGTGACCTCAATGAGCATTCCTGGGAGGAACAACTCCGGCAGTTCGTCGAGAGACCGATCGTCCAGCAGGCGAGTGCACAAACCGTGAATTTTTGCCTGATCCTGAAGCCGACGAATCGCGGTGACGCAACCATAGGCCACCAGCATTCGCCCGCCGGGATTCAAACGCTCTCGACAGCCACTCAATAGACTATCCAGCAGGCCGAAACCCGGGTCGTAGAGCGCAAATTGATCCATTGCGGTGGGTTGGGAATCCTCCCACGGGGGATTTGAGACAATCAAATCAAATCGTTCACCGGGCCGAATGACGGTCCACGCGTGCGGGGACCGTCGAGGAACAAGGCGGACTTCGAATCTCTGTGAATGGCCCAATTCGCCGGCATTGAACCGTGCATTCCGAACGGCTTTGGGGTTGATGTCGGTTGCTACCACATGAGTGGCTCCGGCTTGAAGACAACACATCGAAATCAAGCCAGATCCGGTTCCGATTTCCAGCACCCTTGCGTTTTTCAGGGTCAGATCGGAGCGAATGAGTTCTCGCAGGCTGCGTGTGTCTTCAGGCTCCCAAAAAACCGAATCGAAAATCGCCAGATCCTTCGGAAGATCCGGAACGGATTCAAATGCAACGATTGATTGCTCGTCAGACGGCGTCGTGTTGGCAATTTTGTCCGGGCTGACTGCCGTTGACATCGAATCCCCGGACACTGAAATGGTCTGCGTGGCGGGCGTCTGTGGGGGATAGGGGGATTCGCGAAGGTGCGATTCGCAGCCCTGCGATGCAATCGCCGTGGCGACCAAAACCCATGTAGGCCTCGACGCTGTCATGAATCTGCCAATTCCGTCCGCTGAATCCAGAACGGTGCTCTTTCGGTGAGCTGAATTGACTGGCGAGGACGCATTTTTTGAAATCCGGTGCGAAAAATCCAGAATTCCACCACGTTTCCGTGTTCTGATACGCCTTGATGGTGGCGTGCACGGACCCGAGCCGTGCAGGTGGCTCTTTGCTGCATGAAGTCCACCTGCCCTGGCTCGGGTTTCTTTTTTGTAATGAGCGAAGTCTCGCAGACGGCTTTGCAAATACAACCCGTTGGTGAACGAGGCGGAGCGACAGTTCAGGTCGAACCGCTCTGGTTTAGGCCGGAATCATGGCAATCAAGAGTGCGACGAGATTATCAACAGCGGAGTGAGCTGGGCGAGGAATACCAGGCAGTCTTTCGAAGAAACTCTTCACGGTGAGATGATCGACCGTTCTTCGTCGGTACGGCGTCTTTGCCAGCTGTGGCTCAATGTGGCACTTCTATTACATGGCATATTGATGCCTCGAGGTATTGCGCCCTCGCACGCCTGAATCGTCGTGACGCATGGTGGCAAGGTGAGTTTAAGCTATGCAGCCGGTGGCCGTTCAGCAACGGGAATCGCTAAAGGGGCGTTAAAGGGGACATTCACAATCCTGTTCGGCACGCCAGTAGCTGGGTGTGATTGAATAGAGTGATTGTCGTTGGAAATGGAACTGAGGCTGCGGACGACTGGTGGCAGTTGCCTCGATAATGTCGTCGCGGTGAGCGGCGTTATGATCCGCGCAGCATGAAGCGGGGTGAACGAGACAGCGAGAGTGCCCCGTGAAATCAGATCAGCGGTTTTCGAGGCTCAGCGGGCTTGTGCAGTTTGGCCAGGTGAGCCAGCAGCTCTTTTTCGTCGGCCATGCCACAGAAGTACCAGCAGATCATCTCGTGAGTTCGCCGCGTCGGCTTCTTCCCCGTCCATAGGCTGATCAGCATGCACGCGATAATCGCGCAGTAGACCTGGACTTCGATTCCGTTCTGAGAATGGCTTAGCAGATGACGGCAGCCCAGAAGATGCTTGAAGAAGCGGAAGAAGATCTCAATCTGCCAGCGATAGTGGTACAGTAACGCGATGATTTCCGCTGGAACGTCCAGCAGATTCGTCGCAACGCGCAGGAAGCCATCGCAGTTCTGGCCGGTGGATCCTGTCCCCGGCTTTCCCTTCGACTGGTGCGGCTGAGCTTCGATAACAACCAGACGCACCGGATGGTTCGGCTTGCCTTTGGCGCCGACGCTGCCGAGTGAGATGAGTTGATCCGACAAGACACGAGCCGCTCGGTCAGCATCCGTCAGCGGTCGCTCTTCGAGAAC
>JBKDRW010000254.1:0-3340 GCA_046341255.1 Planctomycetota bacterium | reverse complement strand
CCCGGCCAAAGTCGCCGACGATGCGTCTGAATCAGATCGTCTGAATTCCATTCTGAAAGCGCCTCAGCCCAACACCAGCTGGTCGCGATCCCGCTGGCTTCCACTCTGCCGGCCTCTCGGCGCAGAAGCATTTCGTAACGCGGCGCTGGACGAGACGCGTCGTGTCGCAGAGCGAATGCGTGCAGTCGAGATTCTGGTCGAGGTCTTCGGCGGGCTGGATTCTCCGACGGCGACTTCGCTGGCTGACGCGGGCTCACCACTGATTCGGGCGCGAGCAGCATGGGCGGTTGGCCGCAGCAATCCGGAAACTCCCGACACCGACGTGCTTCGCAGATTTCTTGCAGACCGTTCTCCGATCGTTCGACGTTTCGCACTCGAGTCGCTGACATCTGTTTCAAAACCGGCCGTCTGGAGCAAGGTTCTCAACGAGATCGCGCAGTCGCTTGCGGAAGACGATCGGCTGGTGCGGTTCACCGCAGCACAACTGCTCGGCCGCCTCAGTGACATCCAGCGCGATGCGATTCGGAAGGCTCTGGTGGAGCACAAGCAGGGCCTGCTGTGGTTCTCCCTTGGCAGTCTCCTGCGGAAGACCACATTGAACGCATCGGCCGCGGAGGTGGCCATGAATCTCATTGCGGACACTTCTCAGCCGATCGAACTGCGACGTGATGCGATTCGAATCCTGCAGATGTCACTGAGTGATGTCGGCCCCGACAAAGATCGCCCCGTCATGTTTGACGGCTATGCATCGAGAGCCAGCATGGACAGTATCGAGCGGGATCTGAACCCGATTCTGGCCAGCCTGACTGATGTCTTCCCATCCGGTGATGCCATGATGGACCATGAACTGATTCGAGTCATTGCGATGACGACTCCGCCAAATCGCGAGTTGTTTTCAAAGCTGCTCGCTGGTATCACCGAATCATCACTCCCTGCGGACGACATTCATCGGCTGGCTGCGATTGCCCGTATGAGCATGGAGCGTTCATTTGAAGAGAGCACTTCGACCGCGAAGGCGCTGGTCGGAATCGATGTGAAACTTCGGAAACTCCGACTGAAGCAGGATACCAACTGGGACGATCGAATCGGTGAACTTTATGCGGCATTGTGTGATGTGGACCCGGTCCTTCCGACGGTATTGACCGAGCAGCCCGGCTTCGGTCAGCCCGGCCATGCATTGTTTCTGTCGAAAGTGCCGCAGGACACCGTCAACAAAGCGATTGATGGATTTGTGGCGACGATTGCCACGGATCCGGAATATACATGGACGAATGAAGTGGTCTTTGCGATCGGAGAATCGACCCGACCGGAACATCTTCAACTCTTGCGATCACAGTTGCCCAACCTTTCTGTGCGAGATGCGGTGCTGATGGAACTGGCCGATGCTCCGCAGAAGGAAGATCGAGCACTGTTCCTCACAGGACTTGAGTCCGCTCAGCTGAATGCTGTTGAAGCATGCCTGAAGGCACTCACAAAACTTCCGCGAAGCAACGACGCGGCCGAACAATTCTCGTTACTCAGCGCCGCACGTCGTCTGATGAATGATGATCGGGAGTTTGGACTGCGTGAAATGGCCATGCGACTCCTTCAGAACAATACGGGGCAGTCTTTGCAGTTTGTCTTCGGACAGGAAGGTCATAAGCCTCAGCCCGAAGCAATGCAGGCATGGCAGGACTGGCTGACTCAGCGATATCCGGACTTCAGACCTGTGAACGCTGATGACGCTGCCAGAACGATTCTCGCTTCGCTCGATGATGTTCCCTGGGACCAGGGTGATCTGGAGCGAGGGCGAAAGCTGTTCGAGAGGCTATCCTGTGCGAAATGTCACGGTGGCCGCCGAGCGCTGGGACCAGACCTGACTGGTGTGGCGAGGCGATTTTCGCGAGACGATTTGTTCGCGGCGATCGTTGACCCGAATCGTGATATTTCGCCGCGATATCAGACGACTTCGATCGCAACCACGTCGGGCAAAATTTTCACAGGTCTCATTGTTTACGAATCCATCGATGGCCTTCTGCTGCGCGATGCAGAGCACAAGACTTACCGCATCGAGGGCGACGAGATCGACTCCAAACATCTGCAGCGAAACTCGTTGATGCCCAACGGCCTTCTCAGGGATATCAGCAAAGCGGACATCGCAGACCTGAACATCTACCTTCAGAGCCTGTAAGTCGTCTCGGCAGGCTGCGTTGACTGTTCCGCCGACATGCGAACTGATCGGGGACTTTCGGCTGTCAGAAACCTCGGCCATCACCACATCGTTCTGTCAGCATGGAGTGATGTGGCCTTGAGCCGCCGACCGAACGGATCTTCCACTTTGCGTCCGCAGGCTGGTTTTGAGGGAAATTTCTTCAGCGCCCCGGGCTGGGCAGAAGAAAGATCTGTGGGGATCGCTAAACATTTGCTCCTCTCACGGTTACCATCTCGCACGCTCCGGGAGTTCACATCCAGTGTGTACCCGGAGATCCGACGCTGAGTTTTGTCGGTGATGCCTTTGGGGCTCAATCACTCGACGAAAACGCCGCCCCGGTTCGCTTCCTGCCCAGATTGAAGGTCGTCATCCCACAGGAGTTCCCTCATGTTGTCATCTCGCCGAGGTTTTCTGAAGAATGCAAGTCTGGCTGGACTGGCATCAGCAAGTGCACCGTACTGGTTCGCTTCATCGTCACTGGCATCGCCGTTTCGAAGTCCGAACGAGCGGCCGATTCTGGGTTGTATCGGAACCGGTGATCGATGGAATGCGGTTGGCCCGGCGGCGATGAGGTTTTCTGACTGCGCTGCGGTCTGCGATGTTGATGCGAACCATGTGGAAAAGGGAAAAGCGAAGGCTCTGGAACTGCAGAGCAAACCCGGGGCCGAGCGAACCGTTGAAATGTTCGAGGACTATCGCAGGCTGCTGGACCGGAAGGATATTGATGTGGTCACGATCGTGACACCTGATCACTGGCACAGCAAGATTGCAATCGAAGCCATGAAGGCTGGCAAGGATGTGTATTGCGAAAAACCTCTGACGCTGACAATTAATGAAGGCAAGCAGATTCGCAAAGTCCTTGAAGAGACGGGCCGAGTCTTCCAGGTCGGAACCCAGCAGCGAAGTGAAATGGATCTGCGATTCCTGCATGCCGTCGCAATGGTTCGAGAAGGCCGTATTGGCGAACTTCAGAATGTGACGGTTGCTATTGGTGGAGCACCGAGCAGCGGTCCGATCGAAGTTGCCGAGATCCCGAAGGGATTGAACTGGGACATGTGGCTTGGACAGGCGCCCCTGACTGACTACCGTTTCAAGAAGACGGACGGCAAGTATGGGAACTCTCGCTGCCACTATGAGTTTCGCTGGTGG
>JBKDRW010000253.1:0-2000 GCA_046341255.1 Planctomycetota bacterium | reverse complement strand
GTACCTGCCTTCGAGATGCTTGCCGCTTTCTTCGCCCGATGTGCAGTTGGCAGCGTTTGAACGAGTGGAAACCATTCGTCGATGCCTTGTTTCCGGGCAGTTCAATTCTCGCGAAGAGCTGACGGCTGTCATGCAGGAACTGCCGGGGCTTTTTGACGAACTTCGACTGTCAGAGCTGGTGATTCATCACTCGTTTGTGACGGCGACGATCGCAGCAGAACTCTCTCTGACCAAAGCCGAGGATGAGGCGATCGATCGAGGTCTCGCAGCGTCCATGCTGATGGGATCGGAAACTCATTTTGCTCAATGCCTGATGCGGCGGGCCGAGTCTCTGGCACGATATCGTCCGGCGAGTTTCTCTGCCACGTCCATTCGTTCGATCATGCTCGCAGGGGTCGATGCCGTCAACGATCGGGACTTGTTAAGACAGGCTGTCGAGGGACTGGCTTTTGATGCGGACTCCGAGTCGGGACTGTTCGCGGCGGGTTGCCTGAAGCGGATTGAGAGTCTGAATGCGATCATAGGGGCCTCTGCGAATGATTTTTCGATTCAGAACGAAAGACATCTGGAGCAGATCATTGATGCACAGGCGGAGCAGATTCTGATCAGGGAGCAGGCAGCGAAGAGCGCGAGTGATCGCTCTGCTGTATTCGCCAGAATCGGCCTCGCCATGCTTTGCGGTCTGGCCCTGATTCTGTTGCGAGAGCGATGGAGCCTGCGGAAAATCAATGTTCGGCTTCAGGAAGAGATTCAATGCAACGAACGGCAAAGAATCGAACGCGATCGGATTGAGCTACGGCTGGCACAAACAGAGCGGCTGGAAAGTCTGGGAGCGATCGCCGGCGGGATCGCTCACGACTTCAACAATCTGCTGGTGGGAGTCCTCGGAAATGCCGACTTGCTGCGTCAGGAAGTCTCACTGTCGCGTAGCGGAGAGAATTATCTTGATGGGATTGTGCGATCGGCAGAGACAGCGGCCGAGTTGAGCCACAAAATGCTGGCTTATGCCGGACGGCAAGCGTCCACGAAACGTGTTCTGGAACTGAATGCCCTTCTCGAACGCATGCTTCCGCTGTTCCGAGCCGGATTGGGCAATCGGCATGTCATTCGGTTTGCACCCGCAGAAGAGAGCCTGTTCACCCGAGCCGACCTGGCACAGATTGAACAGATTGTGATGAACCTGGTCACCAATGCGCTGCAGGCGCTGGGGGATCGGAACGGGTTGATCCAGATCACAACGGGCACCTGTTCGTTTGATCAAATTCCGGTCGATCCGATGACCATCGGCAATCGAAAAGAGGGAGGCCATTTTGTCTGGTTTGAGGTTTCGGACAACGGTCCCGGAATTCCCGTCAGTCAGCAGTCTCGTATTTTTGAGCCATTTTATTCGACAAAGCCCCAAACGACGGGACACGGGTTCGGGCTTTCCCTCGTGTATGGACATGTCAATCGACATCATGGCCTGATCCATCTGGTCTCGTCGGAAGGTCAGGGAACGACATTTCGAGTCCTGCTCCCGATCAGTGAAGCGGAACCAGGAAACGAATCCATGAAGTCTGCTCCGGTCATTCCAGGGAAGGCCATGTCGCCCAGATCTCACGTGGTGATTGTGGATGACCAGAGGAGCGTCGTGGAAGTCCTTCAGCACGCCCTGGCAAATGCAGGACTGGAAACCACAGCCTTTACGTCATCCACGGAAGCTCTGGAATTCCTCGCGGATCATCCGGAGGTTGACATGCTGCTGCTCGATATTCTGATGCCTGAGCTGGACGGCGTGACGATTCTTCAGGAAATGGAACTGAAGGGACTCCAGATTCCTGTGGTGGTCATGAGCGGTTTCTCTCCGGTCACCACTGAAGCACTCTCGCGTTTTTCGGCCGTCAAGGCTGTGGTGCCGAAGCCTTTTCGCCCCGAGCAGATTCTGCACCTCGTCGTCGGAATGCTGGAGTCCGGGCGAAGTGGATTTGAAGTTGCGTTGGATTCAGCAGCAGTAGTATCAC
>JBKDRW010000252.1:0-14341 GCA_046341255.1 Planctomycetota bacterium | reverse complement strand
ATCTCCGTCCGCTTCACCCGTGGCATGTCGTCACTCCTCGGTCATTCGAGTCCAAATCTAGCAGTTCAATCCGTCGCGGAACTCTAACAGCCCAAAAGAGTTCCGTCAAACGGGTGGATGGCACGTGCGGTCCAAACCGGTGGATGGCACGTGCGGTCCAACAACGCGTGCGGTCCAAACCACGGGTGAAACTCAATACACAGAACGACTGGGTACGACCTGCTGGGCGACGCCGATCATTTCGGGAGACCAGGTGTTCTTTTTCGGGAAAGACGGTACCACTCAAGTCATCTCCGCTGGTCCGGTGTTCACGAAAGTCTCGTCGAACTCACTGTGGGACCTGAAGAATCCACCTGCTCCGGAAACCTACACGGAACATCAGGGCGGGGGGCATGAACATGGGGCTTTGTCCGCAGAGTCGGGTTTAAAGGGTGAAGCCGGCGAGGCTGACCGTGAACCGAAGGGAGGCCCCGGGCGACGTGGAGGTCCAGGTGGTGGCATGATCGCCATGCTGCTGAAAGGTGACTTGAACGGAGACGGGAACATTTCGGCAGAAGAACTGCCGACAGAGTTCAGGGAAATGATGCCGCGAATGGATTCAAACAAAGACAACGTGATCGATGCGGTTGAGCTGAAAGCCATGGAAGAGACTTTTCGAAAGCGTCGCGAAGGTTCCCGGGAGTCTGCCCGTGATCCCATTGTTTACGGTGTGGCTGCGGCGGACGGAGCTTGCGTGATTCGCACTGGCACGCGTCTGTACTGCGTCCGCGGCAAATAGTGCCTCTACGATCTCTGTTGCATCACTTCGATCACAAACACATGAAGACCGGAATTGGTACTGTTCCATGAACCGGCGACATTTATTGCCTTGGCTTCCTGTCGTTTTCATCCTGGCAGGGTGCGGTGAGCCCTCGGCTGAGCCTCTAGTGTCAGCAACGATTGAGCTTCCATCGTCGTGGGAGTTTGGTGGGAAAATATGGTCAGCTCGGGCGGAACTCACAAAATCTGACGAAGGCGTCCTGACAAAGTTTTTCCAGCTTCAACCGGCTTTTCAGGGAAGCTCGGATTTCGAGGGCGTGCCAAAGCTGATGACATCGGAAACTTCCGACCGTCGATTCTTTTGGCTTCGTGGATCGAGTGAATCTGTCGTATGGTCGTGCGTTCATTTCGAAGGCGGTAGATTTCGCACTTCGGAAGGTCGTGAAAATCCATTTTCAAAGTGAGCACGCATCTGCCCATTCTTGCAGTGACGTTGTCTTTCCAGCTGTGGTAAGGAATTTCTGATGAACATGTTTTTTGCTGCACACGTGATTCGACGCTCGATGATTGTTTTTTTCGTCGGGCCGACGCTGGTGTTTTCGATGTTGCATGCGAGTGATCGTGGCCCCCGGGTGGCTCGGGTTCTGTGGCAGGATCACCAGAAAGATGCCCTGATGTGGGGCGAGGTTCACGGCGGCGACAAATGGGTTGTTTCGGCATCGCCGGTTGCGAGCTTTCCGAAACTGGACAATGAGAAACAGGACCTGGTACAGATGGAGCAGGCCGAGGGTGTTCTGCTCGTTGGTGTTCGCGACAACGATGATGGGAAGTTTCAAAGTGGCTGGGTGGCCGTGGATACCGGTGTTCGCGAGCAGCCGCATGGTGATCACTCCCACTGGAATTTTGTCACGACGCCAACTGTGAAAGGGAGCCGTCTGGATTCCGAACAGGGAAATCCTGCCCACCTCTACCTTTACAACAGCCTGTTTTATATGGCGAATGACCGCCGGAATGGTTTCAGCCAGATTGCTCCGAAAGACCTGATGACCAGACCAGCCGCCAACTGCGGTGTGTTCTTTCCGGGCGGTGGAAATCACATCACGCTGGCGGCTGTTGACAATTCGGTTGCCTACTCATCATGGATTGACGGTGATGGTCCGAATGCTGGTCGAGTCGACGTGGTGAATCTCAAAAAGCCGCCTGCCGAAGCCATGGCTTACTCGTTTCAGCTTCCGACGGGGGTGATTCACGGAGCCACAGCAAATTCCGGACGAGTCTTCTTTGCGCCAGCTGACGGCATTTGCTGGGTCGATGCCGATACGACGTGTTCGAAGACCGCTGAGTCTGTGGTGGTGAACCACATTTCGCTCGGCAGGGAAGAAGGCGAGGAAAAGTCCAATCGCACGGGCGCGTTTGTGAATCACCGCAACTTCGTTTTGTTTACGACCGGTGGCCCGGCAGGAAAGTCGTCTCTGTGTGTGCTGGATGCGAAGGCGGCACAGCCGTCCGTGGTCAAGGTTTCCATCGATGTGGCGGAAGGTCTGTCGTTGACGACTCCGGAAGTGGTACTCGCTTCCGGCGGAAAGCGTTACGCGTTTCTGTTCCACGACAAAAAAGACCCGGCTGCCGAGATCGAAGAAAAACTGACCATCGTGGATCTCGATCCGAATGGCGATCGAAATCTGTCCGATGCCAGGATTGCGAAGACGATGCCTGTTGGGAAGAGCAACGTGGAAGGTCATTCCGGGCATCACTCAGTGAGTTTCTGTTCGGAAGGACGCATTGCATGCTTCACCAATCCGGGAGACGGGACAATCTGGGTGATGACCCTGCGTGATCTGGCCATCCGGGCAAAATCCATCGTCGGTGGAACACCGACCAGCATCGTTGCGATTGGCGCGCCCGAGCACAAACACTGAGCATTCAGAATGACTTCAGAAGTTCCTGCTCGTCTTCCTGGGAAAGAAGAAACATTGCCGGAATGGTCCCGTCAGGCATCCCGATTCGTTGCTGCCGTCGTGGTGCAGACGCTTCAAGTTTCACTCTGGGTGTGCCGGTCAAAGGGACTCCGTGTTTCGAGGCCAAATGTTACTGTGGTCGTAATGCTTCAATGATGGCGCTGTTATCGAGAGCGCCGAGACCTCGCCGTTCGGCCTCGCCAAGGAGTTGGCTGTGCGCCAGCGACATTGGCAACTGCAGTCCCTCTCGCGCGGCAGATTCCAGAATGATGCGTACGTCTTTATGGTGCTGAGACAGTCTGGCCTGTGGAGAGAACTCACGATCCAGCATCTTGCGTCCCTTGATGTCCATCACCTTTGAATAGGCAGCGCTTGATTTCAGGATCTGAAGAGCGGCTGCTGGATCGACACCAATCGCCTCCGCATATGTCAGCCCTTCCGCCAGCGCGGCGCGGTTCAGGCCGAGGACAAGATTGCTGACGAGTTTCATTTTCGCTGCCGAGCCACTGCCACCCGTGTAAAAGACGGCCTTTGCCAAAACCCTCCACAGGTCCTCGCAGGCGTCAAATGCAGAACGCGTTCCTCCTGCCATGACGACCGCATCTCCGTGGCGAGTTTGCTCGCTGGAGCCCGAAATCGGCGCGTCAAGATACTCGATGTGGCGGATTGCCAGACGGGTGTGCAGATCCATGGCGTCTTCTGGCTCACCCGTGGTCGTGTCGATCAGCGTTGTTCCGGACCGCAGATCGTCCGACATCCGATCCATTACATCCCGCACGACGTCGCTCGAGTACAGACTGATGATCGCTCGAGAACACTCCGTCAGCGGACGATCACTCCAACGCGCACCCAGTGTCAGCAACGGTTCAGCTTTCTCTGCCGATCGATTCCAGACAACGACAGGAAATCCATGTTCCAGCAGTCGCGCTGTCATGGCGGTTCCCATCAGCCCGAGTCCAATCATGGCCACAGGATCGCGACTGTCCGTTTCTGTCTGTTGCAGGACTGGCATAGAGTTTTTCTGCGGGCTCCGAGTCAACACGATGAGGCGTCAATGAACAGCGATAAAGCCATCACGCACCGTGTGAATGCATCTTCTGCGTGCCGTTCTCCCTCAGAATGAAGACGGCATTTCAACAGCAAAGAATTCAATGGACAATGGATACTTCCAGACTTTCCCGTCCAATGCTTTCAAAGTCCCGACGACCGGGAAGATGATGAACAGTCCGCCAAGGATGACGAGCATCGGAACGCCGATGACTACAAAAGCGAGCAGCGTCGAGATGACCAGGTAAATCATGCCGCTGATCAGCCAATTTACAATAATGCGTCCGTGGCGATCGACCTCAGCGGATTCATCACGTCCGATTACCCACATCACGATCGGGGCAAGAATGCCGATGCCGGTAAACGAAATGAGCTGCAATCCGTGCATCAGAGCGATGTAGAGTCTGGAATCCAGTCCACACACCCTGTCTGCAACAGGTTGTCCGAAAAGATTGGAAAACGATCCTTCGGATCCAACGGGAGAAATCCCCAGAATTCTTTGTTTTGCAATCGCAAATTCCTCCTCGGAGAGGTCTCCGGAATTTCTGAGTCGGATCAGTTTTTCAAGTTCATCGGCGATCATGTTGATGTTTCCTTTTCATGCACGGGCGTTCGCGAGCCAGTTGTTCGCACGAGAAGCCTCAGGATTGGAACCGGCTTCTCGAAATCGCCGGCCGAATGAAAGTCTGTTCGGATTCCGGAAAGAAATCGCAGCGGAAGCTGTGAAGAGTTTCGACCATTTCTGGTCATGTATGACTATGGGAAACATGGCCGGCGTACTGCTGCGGAACGAAGAGTGTCGGTCCTTGGTGGGCTGACGCCGGAACGCCCGATGAATTACGTCGGCGGATGCGTCAGAATTCCGGAAATCACCCTGCCAGTCTGACCGTCGAGCAGACTTCCGTTGCCAGTTGGTCGCTGAAAGGACAGTTGTTGTTGACTCAGACCGAACAGGTACATCAACGTCGTGTGGTAGTCGTAGTGATTGACAACATCTGTGACGGCCTTGTGTCCGATCTCATCGGTGGCTCCGTGCATGCAGCCGCCCTTGATGCCACCGCCAGCCAGCCACATGCTGAATCCATAAGTGTTGTGGTCCCGACCGATGTTCTGCTCATTCTGAATGACCGGCAAACGTCCCATCTCTCCGCCCCAGTGAACGATCGTGGTGTCCAGCAGGCCGCGTTCCTTCAGATCGCGAACCAGAGCTGCCGCGGGCTTGTCGACTCGCTGACAGACAGCTGGGAGTCCAGTCATGATTCCGCCGTGATGGTCCCACGTCTGGTTGCCCGTATGCAGTTGCACAAACCGAACACCGCGCTCGACAAGCCGTCTGGCAATGAGGCAGCGTGTGCCATATTCCTGAGTCACTTTATTGTCGATGCCATACAACCGCTGAGTCGCCTCGGACTCGTCTGAAATGTCCATCGCCTCCTTTGCGGCAACCTGCATACCGGCAGCCAGTTCGTAACTTTGCATGCGTGCCGCAAGATCATGTTCTCCGGGATGGCGCGAAAGATGATCCTGGTTCAGCGTCCGCAGGTAGTTCAGCATGCGTTCCTGACTGGCTCCTTGAAGTGAAGGCGGCGGATCCAGATTCAGGATTCTTGGTTCCTGCGAACGAACGACGGTGCCCTGATAGATTGACGGGAGCCAGCCGTTTTGCCAGTTTTCGACGCCAAGCACTGGCAGACCGGATGGATCGGTCAGCACCATAAAAGCCGGAAGATCTCGGCAGTGACTGCCCATACCATAGGTCAGCCAGGCTCCGAGGGACGGCCGTCCGGAAAGCTGCCGCCCGGTGTTCAGTGCGTTGATCGATTCACCATGATTATTGACGCCCGTGTGCATCGAACGAATCAGACAGATCTCATCAGCGACGGTTCCAAGCTGGCTCATCAGCTCGCTCAGTTCCATTCCGCATTCGCCGTAACTGCGAAATCTCCACGGGCATCCAAACAGTTTGCTGCTGGCCTCGCCAGCGTTGTCATACTTGATGTCGCCGGTATACGTCTTCAGGTGCAGACGATTGAGTTCCGGTTTCGGGTCAAACAGGTCGATGTGACTTGGTCCCCCCTGCATGAACATCGAAATCATGGCGGTGGCCTGCGGCCGTGCGGCTGTTGATTTCGGCAGTGTGTCGAAAGTCAGCGGCGTTAACGAGGGCTTGGGCGGTTCAGCCCGCAACGTCTGATCATGCAGCCACGCTGTCGCGATTGACCCAAGCCCCATGGTCTGCTGCGCCAGAAAGTGTCGACGAGTGAAATGTGACATGGCGTTTCCTTCAAACTGCGAATGCAACTTCACGTGGCCAGTGATGCAGATGTTAAAGCAGATTGTTGGACTCTCACAATCAGAATGCGGGCGTTTCATGGAATTGTGTCATCCGATCCGTGCCGATCGCCGTTTTGGGAGGGGGATGTTGCCGCATTCTGAATCATGGTCGAGAACCTTTCGGTTGCCATTTGCGGGATCAGGAAGATCGTCCGGATCGCCGCATCGCGTGCCCCATCCGGACACTCGCTTCCACGCAGCCGCTGTCCGCAAGTACGATGCCTGATGACCACCTCGCCTTGTTCTCGACTTTCAGCGGCGTGTCGGACAGGATCGTCTTCGGGACGGAGCGTGGTCAATTCGCTCCCACGGAACCAGACCATTCGGGATTGGTGCTGCTGATCGAGTTGGATTTGGTCGTGGCCATCCTTTGGTTTCCGGGTGGCCAGGCGGAGTTGATCACGTGAACGCGTCCATTGACGCTGCTGCTGTGTCTCGCAGCTGTTGGGGCGATTTTCCCAGAGTCCGCGGTGTGTTGGAGCCAGTGCCTGTGGCCTGTACAATTCGCGACTTTCGGCCGCTGCGGCAATGACGTTGTTGCTCGGCGATTGTGAATTCTCATTGAAATCCTCTGGGAAATCTGTCCATGGAAGCCGGTATTGTCGGGCTGCCCAACGTTGGCAAAAGTACGCTCTTCAACGCACTGACCTCATCCACAGCCGCACAAAGTGCGAACTACCCTTTTTGTACGATTGAGCCTAACGAGGGAATCGTGAGCGTTCCGGACGAGCGTCTGACGCGAATCACGAAGTACATTCCTCCGCAGAAAGTTGTGCCTGCGATTCTGAAGCTGGTGGATATCGCCGGAATTGTGAAGGGGGCGAGCGTCGGCGAAGGGCTGGGCAACAAATTCCTGAGCCACATTCGCGAAGTGGATGCCATCCTGCAGGTGGTTCGCTGCTTTGTGGACGACGACATCACTCACGTCGGCGGAGGTGTTAACCCGCTGTCCGATATCGAGGTGATTGAAACGGAGCTGCTGCTTGCGGACATGCAGACGCTTGAGAATTCTCTCCCCAAAGCTCAGCGTTCGGCAAAGAGTGGTGATAAAGACGCGAAGCTCCGCGCTACGGTGATGGAGAAGTGCAGTGAGATCGTCAACGCTGGTCGTCCGCTGCGAACGGAAACATTTTCAGAAGAAGAGGCCAGAGTTGTTCGAGCGATCGGTCTGATGACGGCGAAACCTATTTTGTTCGTTGCGAATGTGTCCGAGGATGACCTTGAAGGTAATGGGCCGCTGGTGCAACAGGTTCGCAGGTACGCGGACGAGCATGGAGCATCGGTCGTGCCCGTATGCGCCAAGCTGGAGGCTGAGCTTGCAGAGCTGGACGAAGCGGATCGCCAGGAGATGCTGGAGTCCGTCGGGCTGAAGGAGCCGGCTCTGGGGCCACTGGCTCGAGCCGCCTATAAGACGCTCGGTCTGCAAAGCTATTTCAGGGCCGGCGAGAAGGAAGTTCGAGCGTGGACCATTCCGATCGGAGCCACGGCACCTCAGGCGGCGGGTGTGATTCACAGCGATTTCGAGCGTGGTTTTATCCGCTGCGAAGTGTATACGCTTGAAGATCTCGAGACTCACAGGACCGAGAAGGACATTCGCGCTGCCGGAAAGCTTCGTGTGGAAGGCAAGACCTACGTGATGCAGGATGGAGACATCTGCCACTTCCTGTTCAATGTGTGATCTTTTGAAAGCGGTACGATGCCTCGAGTTTTTGTTCGTGAACTGAAGGACGGTGACTCCGTCAACGAGATTTTCCTTCTGGCTGACAAACAGCTTCGGGCAAATCGCAACGCAAATCTGTACCTGCTCGCCACGCTTCGTGATCGAACGGGAGTCATCAGCGGGCTGATGTGGAATGTGTCTGAGGACAATGTTCAGCATATCTCAGCGGGCGACTATGTCCGAGTTCGTGGTAAAGTGCAGTTCTACCAGAGTGGACTGCAGATGATCGTCACGCACATCGATCAGGTGCCTGAAACAACATGTGATCCGGATGACTTTCATGTTCAGGCGGCAGCCAACGCGGCACCGTTGCTGACACGATTGAAGGAACTGCTGTACTCGATCCGGAATTCAGAACTTCTCGCTCTTGCCAACGCCTTCCTTGAGGACAGGTCCATCGTTGATGGTCTCTGCGCGGCTCCGGCGGGCGTGAAGGCTCATCACGCGTATCTGGGTGGTCTGATTGAGCATGTCCTGAGTATGACTGAAGTGGCAGATCGCCTGTGCTCAATTTATCCGACTCTCAATCGAGATCTGCTGTTCCTCGGTGTGCTGTTGCATGATCTCGGAAAAATTCGAGAACTGTCGTGGGATCCGACGCTGGCGTATACCGACGAAGGCCAACTGCTCGGCCATATGAACATTGCAATCGAGATGCTGAACGAAAAACTGACAACGGTCGAGCAGCAGACCGGACGTCCTGTTGATGCTGAAGATATTCTTCGATTGAAACACATGATTCTCAGTCATCATGGAACAAAGGAATTTGGAAGCCCGGTCGTGCCGATGACACCGGAAGCAATTACGCTCCATATGATCGATAATCTCGACGCCCGCATCCACGAATATTCTCGCGCGATTCAAGACGACATGAATGCCGAGTCCGCCTGGACTCCATTCAACCCGCGAACGGATCGTCGAATCTTCAAAGGGCAGACAAATAAAGGCTGAATGAACGGCATCCGGCAACAGGCTGAAAGCAGCCTGACCCACAGGAGCCTGTCGCCTCGAGTTCGAAAACGCTTACGTTATTCGTTGGCCAGACATGCTCGATCTCCGATCGCATCATGATGAATCAGAGTCGAGCGATTTCATTGAATCTGCGAGATCAGGATTCCAGACAGATGCAATACCGCAAGCTTGGTTCGACAGGGCGTGAAATCAGTGTCATTGGACTGGGTACCTGGGCGATTGGTGGTGGTGACTGGAAGTTCGGCTGGGGCGATCAGGATGAAGCCGCTGCGATCGCAGCGATTCGCAAAGCCATCGAACTGGGAATCAACTGGATTGATACGGCCGCCATTTACGGCGAAGGTCGGAGCGAAATTCTGGTAGCAAAGGCCCTGCAGGGCGTTCCAGCTGCTGAGCGACCTCTCATTGCCACCAAATGTGGTCGAGTCGCGCTCGGCAACCATGAAATCGGCAAAAGTCTTCGTCGAGACAGCGTGATTGCGGAATGTGAAGCCAGTCTGAAGCGACTGAATGTGGATTGCATCGACTGGTATCAGATGCACTGGCCTGAGCCGGATGAAGAAATCGAAGAAGGCTGGGCAACACTGGCGGAACTCAAACGACAGGGTAAGGTTCGTCTGATCGGCGTCTCCAATCATTCCGTCGTTCAGATGCAGCGGCTGCAGGCGATTCATCCCATCGACTCATTGCAGCCACCATACAGCATGATTGCGCGGGAAGTGGAGTCTGAGATTCTGCCATTCTGTGGGCGCGAGACGATCGGTGTTGTGTGCTACAGCCCCATGGGAAAAGGGCTTCTGACGGGAACCTTCACGACTGCCAGAGCCTCATCGCTGTCTGAAAAGGATCACCGATCCCGAGATCCTCGATTCCAGTCGCCGCAACTGCAGGTCAATCTGGAGTTTGTCGCACGGCTGGAAGCCATCGCCCGGCGGCTGGACTGGAGTGTGTCGGATATCGCGATCGCATGGACCCTTCGTCGGCCTGAAGTGACGTCCGCAATTGTCGGCGCCAGGAGCCCGGAGCAGATTGCTCAGACGGTCACCGCTGGCGATCGCGAACTGAGCCATGATGTGATCTGTGAAATCGAATCACTCCTCACCAGTCGCAGCCAGCAGCTGGAAGAAATCGGCGGAGCTGCCCGACCCCGCGTTTGAAGCAGGATCATCCGGTCCGACGAATCAGGCCGCATTTATCGGCCTTGCCCGGTTTCACGCATCATGCGCATGATCAGGTCATCGAAGCGGATTGTGGAAGGCGTCTGCGTGCAGCCGAGCCCATAGCGATTGCAATAATCACGAACCGCCTGCTGATGTTCGGCGAATAGTTTCTGATAGGCTGCCAGTTGCGATTCCGTGACGGTCACGTTCCGAGCAATTCCTGTTTCGACATCAACCAGTTCTGCATCCCCGAGAACTTCCGGACGCGCATCGCATGGTGCGTGGATCTGAATCACGTGTGCGTCAAATCGTCGGTACCGCAGCTGATCCAGTCCACGTTGAAAACCGTTCGGGTCAAACAGATCGCTGATGACGATGGCCAGTCCGGCTCGAGTCCCGCGATGGACCAGCGCCTGAACGGCCTTTTCAAGATTTGTTTCGGAGCCGGTGGGTGGAAGATCCTTCAGAAACTGCATGACTGGCAGAATTCGCTCGCGGCCCCGTGTGACGGGCATTTCAGCCACGAGACCATCGGCGAAGGCGACGAGACCAATTCGGTCCAGATCGGCCAGCGCGATGTAGCCAAGCGCAGCTGCAACCTGGCGGGCCAGATCAGATTTTGAGGGATCTCCGACCGACATACTTCGAGAACAGTCGATCAGAAGATAGACGTGAAGATCCTGTTCTTCCTGAAATCGCTTCAACAGCAGATCGCCATGACGAGCGTAAATGTTCCAGTCGAGGTAGCGTAGGTCATCCCCGCTGGAAAACTCGCGATGATCGGAGAACTCGATGCCGGATCCCGTCTGCATGGTACGTCGCTGAGCCAGCAACTGGCCGCGAAAGACTCGCTTTGACACGATCGAAAGGTACTCGAGTCTCGTCAGAAAGTCCGGTGGAAACAGTTCACGGGTGGTCACGCCGTCAATCCCAGTGTGGACAGGATGGCAGATTCATCGTTGTCGACCACCACAGGGGGGTTGGCGAGGGGAGCCTCAGTGACACCAGCCGGGATCAGCTTCCTGCTCATCAGCGCCGGATCTCCCGAGTGATAGGCCATCGTCAGGTCCGGGTCTTTCAGCTGATGACCGGTCAGAATGCAGACCACCCGTTCATCAGCTGAAATCAGACCTTCTGAACGGAGTTTCATCACGCCGGCCACCGTCGCTCCGCTGGCCGGTTCGCATCCGAATCCCGTGGCCGCAATTCTGGCACGGCAGTCGATGATCTCCTGGTCGCTGACTTTTCTGACGATGCCCTGACAGACGGAAAGAGCACGCAGAGCCTTCTCGAGATTCACCGGTCGATTGATTTCAATCGCGCTGGCCAGCGTCGAGGCCCGCTCATTCGTTCTGTCCATCGCCGTGTATCGCTCGGCGATCTGCGACGCGTTCGGACGCCCCTCATTCCAGCGCAACCGACCGTCGTTCACAAATTCATCCAGCGTATCGGCCCCCGCCGCATTGATGATCGCCAGTCGTGGAACGCGATCGATCAGGCCCAGCATTTTCAATTCCATAAACGCCTTGCCAAAAGCGCTGCTGTTGCCGAGATTTCCGCCGGGGACCACGATCCAGTCGGGAACCTGCCAGCCGAGCCCTTCGAGAACCCGGTACATGATCGACTTCTGTCCCTCAAGCCGAAACGGATTGACGCTATTGCACAGATATATCGGATACTTCGCGCAGATGTCGCGAACGCGAGCCAGTGCATCGTCGAAATCTCCGCGGATCTGGATGGTCTTCGCTCCATAATCCAGAGCCTGCGAGAGCTTGCCAAAGGCAATCTTTCCACTGCCAATAAAGACAATGCACCTGAACAACCCCGTCACGCCCGCATAAATCGCCAGCGATGCGCTGGTGTTACCGGTTGAAGCACACGCCGTCATCTTCGCGCCGACCATTCGAGCGTGCGTTGAAGCGGCCGTCATCCCGTTATCTTTGAAACTTCCGGATGGATTCTGTCCCTCGTACTGCAGGTACAGATTCCCCGGCTTCATCTGACACTGCTGTGCGAGCAGGTCATTCTTCTGGAGAATTGTCTGCCCCTCGCCAATCGTGACGATCTGCTCATCCGAGGCAAATCGCATCAGTTCGCGAAATCGCCACACCCCGCTGTAATCCACGGGATTCAGGCGAGTGGACCAGCGGCGTTCAAATTCGCAGAGTGAGCGAGGAACCGGAATCCTGTTCCAGTCGTAATTGATGTCCAGAAGATTTCCGCACCTCGGACACGATGTCAGAATCTGCCCGACATCAAACGTGGCTGCGCAATCCGGATGAATGCATTGTTGAAAAGCAGCAGACATGAACAAACAACTTGAGGAATGAGACTCGCGTTCGGACGTGCGGAATTCCCCGTTCCGCAGGTCCGAGTCCCCGATTCAGAAGGCGCCATAGCGTAAGGTCGGAAGCAGACTGATACCAGAGGACTGTTGTTCAATTGCCTGTGCAGACCATCCGACGAGTCTTGCGACAACAATCACAAGGGCCTGTCGATCGGCGGGAATGTCCAGCAATGTCATCAGACGAGCAGCCGACCAGTCGGTCGTCGGTACCTGATGTTCATTCGCAAGAATCTTCTCCAGCCTTGCAGCGACCGATGCGATTCGAAGACGATCGACACTGCCCAGCATTCGCCCGGAAATCTCTCGCAGCAACCGGGGACGGTTGTCATTCGTCGCCGCAGTGAATCCATACGGCATAGGCTGCCCTTCCCGTCGTCGCCACCATGCTTCAGCCTGGGACGGGTCTCCAAAGCCGGTCAGCAGATCACTGATCCAGCTGAACGGATCGTTGCGAAGCTGAGTGGCGAAAATGGTGGCCGCTGACTGCAGGGACGCGGCAATGTGCCCGGTCGTGCTGGCCGCAAAACGAGCCGCGAAACATGCCGGTCGCATTTCCGTCAGGCATTCGCAGATCAGGATGGCGTTCATCGCCTGATCTTCCGCAACGGTCGGACGATTTCGACGTCCTCGCAGGCGGTACAACAACCGCCCGGCCCACGACAGTTCGGACTCGCCGTGGCTGAGTTCCGTGGCCGGCAGCTGAGTCGTATCGTCATCCTCTGCGGAATGATCGTCGGAGAATGTTGCCACGTCTTCCGCAATCATCTCAGGTAAGTTCGAATTCAACTTTGCCGTGCACCCCTTGCCCTGTCGGCAGGACGGTGCATTCGAGCCGCGGGCGGCCTGATCTGCGTCATCCAGATCACCAAGGGCCGCAGAAACAATCAAAGGCAACTGCGCCAGAATTCGCCAGACACGCCACCGCGTTGCTTCGGGGTTCAGATCCTGCGGCGCAGGATCGAAGAATGAGAGCAGCGATACGCACAGCGGAAACAAGTCCAGCGGCCTCGCGCTGACTGGCAGGTGTGAGAGAAGCCTTGCAACGGAAGGATCAATCACGGCGGCATCAGAAAGAACCGAACAACAATCGGCCAATTCCTCTTCCGTGGGCAGCGTCTGGTTCAGCAGCAGCCAGATGACTCGCTCAAACGACCCATGACTGACGAGGTCTTCCACGGCCACATCGCAGTAACGGATGCCATTGTCGCCAAATGAGATGAGGTCCGTTTCACCGCATTCGACATGAGCCAGTCCCGATTTGAGATGCTGATCAGAACGTGTCACATCTTCGACAAGTCGCCTCAACCCCTGTATCAGGTGCGCCGCGGGTAAAGCAGATCGATCCATAAAGTCAGATTCCCTTCTTCTTCATGACCGTCGACCAGAACACAATCACCGAACAATCGCGAGACTCGTTCCCACGATTGATGTTCATCACTCAGAGAAGCCCGACGAATAGACAGGATCTATCCCGCCGTCTCTCACAGAAATCTACCCGGAATATGAACGATTGGGAAACGACTTGCCGCTGGGCGTTAAAATGGGAGGAACGGGCAGGGAGTCTGATTCTTGTGGCAAACGTGGCTGATCTCCATGGGGGATCCAATTCAAATGAATCCTCAACCTTTTGAGATCTGACAGCATCGTGGGTTTGCATTCGACATTCTGATCCCATCGATGCTGTCAACCGCACGATTGGCCTGTCCCTGCTGTCAGTGAGACTGGACCTTGACCGACCACGCAGGAAAGAAAGTTGTGGTTTGATCCCATCGGGGACTCAGTCAATTCCAGGATTGTTGCGAGTTACCGTCCGAATCGTCGTGTTGAGTTCTTGAAAACACTCTCATGGTCTGGACAAACTTCCGACTGTCCTCAGGACTGTCCATTTTTACGGTTCTGGCACGAACGATTCACCTGCGTCGGCTGCCGGTGGTTCCATAAGTCCGGAATTCGTCTTCATCGAAAAGACGGTTCAAGCTCTGCCGTTTGATTCACGGTGTGAGCGATCTGGATCTGAATCTGAGTGTTTCCCTGGATCTCTTCG
>JBKDRW010000251.1:0-6117 GCA_046341255.1 Planctomycetota bacterium | reverse complement strand
AATGTTCTCGATCTCCACCGTCGCCTCGTCCACCAGAATTCCCACGGACAGTGCGAGCCCCCCCAGCGTCATCAGGTTGATCGTCTGACCCGTCAGCCAGAGTCCCACAATTGCCGAAATAATGGCCAGAGGAATATTCAGCACAACCACCAGCGCACTGCGCCAGTCGCGAAGAAACAGCAGCACCATCAGGCCTGTCAACACTGCTCCGAGAATTCCTTCGGTCGCGAGGCTGCTGATGGCCCGAGTCACATACGGCGACTGATCAAACTCAAACGCCACCTGTATGTCGTTCGGCAGCTCCTTCTGCATCTTCGGCAGCGCATTTCGGATTTCGTTGATCACATTCATGGTCGAGGCATCGGCACGCTTGGTGGCGAGGATGTAAACAGCTCGTCGACCATTGACCAGAGCATAACCCGTGGACACATCCGCTGCGTCTTCAATCGCTCCGATGTCTCTCATGTAAACTGTCTGATCGCCCGTTTTCAGCGGGATCTGCCCAAGTTCCCGGATGTCGCGAATCATGGCATTCGTCGGAACAGCCGGATATCGATCACCAATATGAATATTGCCGGACGGACTGATCGTGTTGCCCGCTGTCAGAGCCGTAATCACATCGTCCGGAGACAGCCCATAGGCTCGCAGGCGATCCGGGTTGGCCCGAATCACAATGCTGCGCGCCGAACCTCCGAACGGAGGCGGGGCGGATACCCCGGGAAGCGATGAAAACATGGGCCGCACTTTGAAGAGTGCCTGGTCCTGAATCTCCGCAATCGTCTTCGTTCCGCTCGACAGAACCAGATAGCCGACCGGAACGCTCCCGGTATCAAATCGCATTACAAACGGAGGCACTGTTCCCGGAGGCATCATCGCTCGCGAACGGTTCACATAATTGATGGTTTCGGCCATCGCCTGAGCCATATTGGTGCCTGGATGAAACTGCAGTTTCATCAGCGCGGTTCCCTGCACATTCCGACTCTCAACATGATGAATGCCGTTGATGTACAGAAAGTGATACTCGTAATAGTTCGTCAGCAGTCCTTCCATCTGGGCCGGATCCATGCCGCCATAAGGCTGACACACATAAATGACGGGCAGATTCAATGAAGGAAAAATATCAACCGCCATTCGCTTCAGCGGCAATTCCACCCCACGCTCGCGCAGCCACATGTCCACGGACGACGGTCGGATGACGCTCAGACCGATGATGACAACGGTAATCAGCAGCACGACGACGGTTCGTGGACGTCGCAGCGCAAAATGGATGGGATTCATTCCAGCCCTTCGATGAGCACGCAGAACGCCGTGCATTCATCCGGTTTGTGATGCACCCTCGCGCCCGCATGAGGCTTCAACAGCCAGCCGCACCATGTTCAGAAAGGTGTCACATGAGTGTCCTTCAATTGTACCCACTTTTCAATTATCCGACTGACTGATTTGCCACCTGAACCGGTTTCCAGCTTCCGTTTCCCACGAGTTGCTGACGGGCGATGATGAAAGACCGCGTTCGCGCGATGCGTCATGGATCGCGAATCCGGTCCCGGTCACGTGTCTCCATGTCATGTTGCTCCCGGGGCGGCGGACAGACATTCCGGCAGCACAAGACATCAGCCCGAATCCTGAATCACAGATTCAAACCGTTCACCATCCCTGTCAAAGATATGGCTCGATGAGATCGAGGCTCTTGAGGGCGACAAATCGATCCTCTCGGAAACGGAGGATTCGGGGGTTCAGAGTTGCCCCGATCAACCTGTTCCGTATTGCTGACCCTGTCGCGCAGCGGAACATCGCAAGGCAGAAACGAGCTCCTGGATCCAAGGTCTTATCAACCCGCTTGCGATCGGCTTCCGGTCGCCGATACGATACCGCACAACGACATCATCCGAAATCCGTGGAGCATCCAGCCGTGTTACGTTTCTGCCCTGATTTCCTGACCGTCCCTGTGACTGATTCGTCGGTCATTGCAGGACAAAAATGGCGATCCTCAGGCAGCCGGAATCAACGGAGTCTCGCCGATGTCCGGCCTCTGACACGAGCGTCCGTCCTGATGTGGCTCCTGATGATCGGCGATGGTTCATACGCAGCAAACGCCGGTGCAGAGGAATTCGATGTGCGTGAGAAGATCGTGTACGCCACCATCGAAGGGCGAGAACTGCTGCTTGATGCCTTTGTTCAGAAGAAGGAAGGACCTTATCCGGCGGTTCTGGTGGTTCACGGCGGTGCCTGGCGTTCCGGCAGTCGGAAGCAACTGGCCAGCTATGCCGTCTCACTGGCACGACGGGGATTCAATTGTTTCGCCATCGATTATCGACTCGCGCCAAAAGACAAATTTCCTGCTCAGATCGATGATTGTCGAGCCGCTTTGAAGTGGGTACGAACGAACGCAGCAGAATACAAAGTTGACGCAGCAAAGATCGGAGCGATCGGATACTCCGCTGGTGGACATCTTGTTTGTCTCCTGGCAACCACGGGAGAAGCTCCCAATGAAAAGAATGGAAACGTGGATACTCGCCTGCAGGCAGTGGTTGCCGGAGGAGCCCCCACAGACTTTCGAGAGTTTCCGGATGACGGCAAATGGGCTGAATACTGGATGGGTGGAAACTTGAAGACCGTGCCGGATCGGTTCAACGCGGCCTCCGCGACCGCATTCGTCGACAAGGATGATGCCCCCGTGTTCTTCTTCAACGGCACCGCGGATGAACTTGTTCCTCTGGAATGGTCACGGTCCTGCCATGATGCCATGAAAGCCTGCGGCGTTCGAACAGAACTGCACACGATCGAGGGCGCGGGACACATCCCCGCCGCCATGAACTCCGATGCGCTCGACAAAGCCTATTTGTTCCTTGAAACCGAACTGAAGGGGACGGCCAAACCTTAATCGGTGATTGCTGACGCGATGTCCGCCTCTGGCTTTTCCTCGCCGACAAGCGATACCCGCCGACCGCTCGACGTGTTGGCTGTTCGTGCACGGCAGGTATTTTTGTGAGCCATCAATGCTCGTGGTGGCCATCGTTCTGATTCACCTGGTGCAGGATTTTACACGGATACACTGATCCCGACGATCAACCTTGATCACCGGCAGATCGCGCTCCTGCCGACGGGTTCCGCTGCCAACCGGCAGGGTGTGAATCCGGCAGAAGCACACAAGCCACATGAATGAAGGGCTGGCAAAGAACCGATGGCAACCCGCGTGTCAGAACTTTTTCAGTGTCATTTTCTGGTCTGGCTTGTCACGCTGCTGACAATGCTCGCCGGGCCGACAGCCATTCTGCCTGCGGAAGAAGTCCCGCAGTCTGTGGAGGAACTATGGGCCGACTTCGACCCTCGTCGAGATCCGCTCGAGATCGAAGTCATCCGCGAATTCCGCAGGGATGGTGCCGTGATTCGTCACGTGCGTTTTCTGGTCGCCACCTTCAAGGGTCAGCCGGCTCGCATGACTGCAATTTACGGCTTTCCTGAAACGGCTTCTGATGCCTCCGCGGATTCGACAGTACGGCACAAAGTTCCCGCGGTGATGCACATCCACGGTGGCGGCCAGCGCGGGTCTCTGAGTGAAGTTCTCTTGCTGGTGTCTCGTGGATATGCCGGTTTGTCAGTCAACTGGGGTGGGTCGGCAGGCCAGACACCATTCAACTCCGTGGAAGGCGCCGAGGCAAGTGATCCGAACACGGACTGGGGCAGCGTGGACCCGAGCCAGTTGAATGTTGCCGGATATCAGTCGATTCTCCCAGGACCCAGACAGCTTGTGGAGGATCGTGAGCATCCGAAAAACTGCAACTGGTATGTGCTGGCTCTGGGTTGTCGGCGAGCATTGACGTTTCTTGAGCAACAGCCGGAAGTCGATCCGGATCGGCTGGGCGTGCATGGTTACTCGATGGGCGGTAACCTGACCATGTATGTTGCGGGGTCCGATCATCGAGTCAGGGCCGCTGTTCCCGCTGTCGGCGGTGCAGGGTGGCGATGGGAGCCGCATCAGTTTGCCGGTGGAGTTGATCAGCAGGATCACATTCGAGGCGATGTCAGCTTATTCCGTCGGACACTCAGCTTCGAAAGCTACGCGCCGCTCATTCGATGTCCGATCCTGCATCGCAGTTCGACGAACGATTTTCACGGGTGGATGGATGACGTCTATCGTACGAATTCGTTGATCCCGGATCAGCCACTCCGATATTCGTGGACACCGCATCTGAATCATCGACTCAGTCCCGAAGTCGCTGTCTCCATGCCGCTCTGGTTCGACCAGCATCTGAAAGGAAGCACACAGCTTCCTGAGACTCCGGCAACGCGTCTTGTTCTGCAGACCACCGATCATATTCCGATGCTTCGTGTGACCCCGGATTCCCATGCCTGGCCGGTTGCCCGAGTCGAAATCTTTTACAGCGTTGACGCCGATCCTCGCGCACGCTTCTGGCGGAACACCGATATCAAACGTGATGGCGAAGAATACGTCGCAGCTTTGCCTCTTCACGAGACAACACTGCCATTATTTGCGTTTGCAAATGTTTACCATCAGTTGCCTGAGCCTGTTTCGCTTGATGCAATCCCGGGCTACGGCAAACCTGTTGGTGAAGTCTGTCTCAGCAGCCAGCTACATGCCGCCAACCCTGCGGACCTGACCAGCAATGGCGTGATGGCAACCATGGAGACAAGTCCGCTGATTGATGATTTTGCCCCATCGCGGAAGATGCGGGACTGGTACGCGATCAATGCGGATCATCCCACGCTTGTTCAACACTGGACAAGAAAAATGACCGACCCGGCGTATCGAGCGCCAAAAGGCTCGAAGCTCCAGCTTCGCCTGAAAATGCCGGCAACGAACACTCTGACATTCGTGATCGTTCAGAATGAATGGCGATCGTATCGCGGACAACGGAAGACGTTTCTCTGCGAGCGAGTCATCGCGGGATCCGAAGAAGAACAGACAGTGGATTTTGAACCTCGTGATTTCACAAACGAGGAAGGTGGTCTGGCTGCCTGGGAAAGCCTCGACCAGTTCGCCATCTGCCATCATTACTCAGAACGAAAATCCAAAAACCGAAAACCCTCCAACTGGGTCGGCCCGCCACCATCTCTGCTGAGACTCGAATGGAGTCCCGCCGATCACTGACAGTCAGTTGAACAACACGAGTCGGGAGGTCGAAGATTCTCCTGAGCCGCCCATATCACGAGGCTTTTCATGCTCCAGCAGCTCGGCAGGAACCTTGCCTTTCTTTTGCCTGCTGGCTGCTGAGGATCGCGAATGGCACAGGGAGCCTTCGCAGCCGGGCACCGCGTGACGATACCCCCGTCGATGGTTCAACTTCCGCTGCCCTCGTCCACGTTCGGGAACCATGTTTCACACGCAGCCGTTCCCTCATCAAACTCGTGCGACATTCCGAGAAGACTCCATCACCTGAGTTGATCTCGAGTTCTGACGAGCGATAACCGTTCAGAATAGTCACAACAGGGATCGCGAAAACAAACGGATCATCCTCGCACCACAGCCATCAAATGGCCGGCCGAATGTCATGCAGTCGGAATCCATGCAGACACGCGTGCAGGATCTCTGGCAGACCGAGTCAACTCCCGAACCCACGAGGAACACATGGGCGACATCCGGAGAGACTGTGACTCGTCTCGCTGAAAATACCGTCGAAAAAACATGGGGCCGCTGGGACTTGAACCCAGAACCAACGGATTATGAGTCCGCTGCTCTAACCGATTGAGCTACAGCCCCTGATTGAGATGATGAGCCTCAATTGGTCACCGGGGAGTGACAGAATCTCTGCTGTGCAGGTCGGGAATAATGGCTGTTTACGGAAAAAAATCAAAGGACGAATCAAGCACTTTGAAAAATGCCCCGAAGTCGACAATTCTCGGTGACGCGAGGCTGGCCATCATCAATGAAATGAGTTCTCGCGAGGCTGGCGAGCGAGTACTCCACGTTCAATTCCCTGCCAGGGTCGGATATCAATGACATAGGGACCATGGTCATCGTCGAAACTGCCGTAGTCGCGATAGAAGCGGTCGAGCCGATCAACTTTCTGGGCCACTGACAATTCCCCCGGATGCCGCGAACCGGGACCACGGCCCCAAAGAATCTGCGAGCCACCGATTGTGTTAAGCTCATACTGC
>JBKDRW010000250.1:0-2847 GCA_046341255.1 Planctomycetota bacterium | reverse complement strand
TTACATAAGTTTGTGATCCTCGCCATGATCGGAATCGCGTTGCTTCCCCTGGTGCTGCGAGACATCCTGAATCCTCCGCCGATTGCCATGTCAGCATGGTCCGATCGAGTCGATTTTGAATTTTCTTCGGCAGAGAAAGCTGTGGAATTCGTTGGACTGAATCCGCAGGCCGCATGGGTGCGGATCAACGGTGAAGAACAGAATTCCGTATCCCGTCATCTTGCTGAGCTGGTGGCACTTCGGATCGAAAACAACGATGAGGCTGTCGTCGAAGAGGCGAAGAGCTGACCCTTGGTCTGCGATCCATCACTGTCCAGCCTCGAACGCCATGATCGTGGCTCTTGACACGATTGGAAGCGGGTTTCGAAGCCGATTCATGTGCGTCCACGGCATGATCGGACAAATGAAACATGTCTGTTTGATTAAGACGACAGACAGGCTTTTCGAAAACGAACGTCACCACATCCTGCTGATGATTCTCCGCCACAGATGGTCTGCTGACATCGAACTCTGCCACGGTGCATCAGCAACCACCGCCGCAGGACGGCACGCTGTTACTCACAGAGCCATCGCATCAGGTTTTCCACTGTCGGAACGCGATAGGTTTCCAGTTGCTTCAGGACCCAGTCGCAGCAGCCGAGGAACAGCAAAGACAGCAGAAACGACGGCCACCATGACAATGCCTGTCCCCAATAGATGGTCGGCTCGCCGGTCTTCCACATCCCATAGATCCAGAGCGGCCACAGATGCGTCACATGATGGAGCAGATACACGGTCAGCGAGTATCGGCTGAATCGCACTGCACGACTCATCAGCGCGTCCGGGACTCGGATCAGCATGCGTTCGTCCACGCAGTGATGCAGGGCACCCAGCATCAGGATCACCATGCCAGGAACGCATGCCATATAGCTCAATGAGGCGGGAAACATGGTCCACGCCGGCAGCCATCTGAGTTCCCATGACATGCTCCATCTCA
Organism: Planctomycetota bacterium; assembly: GCA_046341255.1. Lineage (GTDB taxonomy): Bacteria > Planctomycetota > Planctomycetia > Planctomycetales > Planctomycetaceae > SXXK01. The sequence continues at coordinate 1,871 of JBKDRW010000250.1, read as the reverse complement.
GGCTGAGCAGGAAGATCACGAGGCCTGTCAGAGCGCACGCAGTGATGATCCATATTTGCCGCATCCCCGACTTTGTTCCGGGCAGGCACAGCAGCGCTGGTGCCCCGAGAAATCCGGCCAGAGGCAGCGCAATCCACGGGAAAATCGGAAAATATCCCGTCACGAGAAAGCCCGTCAGGAGTGCAGACAGAGTCGGCTCGGTCTCAAAGTAACCGTTGCTCCAGTAGGACGAATAGTCAGTGATTCGCTGCATCACCGGACTCAGAATGATCGACAGAACAATTGTCAGCAGAACGGCTGGTGTCGGCATCAGACGGGCGATATTCAGCAGCCACATGGTGCCGCCGAGAAACGTGAGCACATCCCACGTAAACAGATCGTCCGGCATCCAGATGAAGGCATTGAAAACAAAGCCAAGGCCCATGAGGAACAAGCCGCGACGAATCGTTTCTCGGGTGATCTGTGCGGTTGTGGCACCGCGTTTTTCGCGACCGAGGAGCCAAAGTCGATAACTGACACCGGTAAGAAACGCAAAAATCGGCGCACCGAATCCGTCAGGACTCCAATCACGAGTTCCCGAAAGATTCTCAAGGAAATGCACCATGACCATGACGGTGATTGCATAGGCACGAAGCAGATCGATCGAGCGATAACGCATAAGCCTGCAGCGATCTGAAAGAATGGACGTCAGTGAGACAAATCGTATCGACAGTTCAGCTGTTCACGGGGTTGTGGTCAGAGTGCCCAGCAGATCGACCACAAGCAACAGGGTTTCGAACGCCAGCAGCACCACAATGATCCATTCCAGAGTGTGGCTTTTGCGACTGCTGATGAAATCACTCATGCGCTGCCCGCACAACTCGTAGACTCGCTCAAACACGTCGAGCTGATCGCGCAGGAACTGCAGCCGATCCGGCAGGCGGGATTTTTCGCGTAGTCGTTCGGCCGCCTGACTGGCCAGCGTGGGCGGCCACGCGGCCGGACTCTCAATCAGCGGCGCGAGTCTTGCCAACTTGGCCTTCACGATGATCATCGTCTGAAAACGTTGCTGCAGTTGCTCGCGGCGGGCGAGCATTGCATCTGTCCATTCGAACGCGGCCGGAGTATCCTCCTCCAGTTCACTCCAGCGACTGGCCGTCTGGTGCTCGATCTGCTGCAATTCTGTCTGCAGCCAGAAATGCTCCAGAACCGCACCAGTGACGGATTGAATTCTTTCGGGAGAGCCGGAAACAGCGGCTCGGTTTGTCCCGACACACATCAGCACCCCCTGCAGCTGGATGAGCATCGGCACAGCGTCCTCGGACGGATCACCAGCAGCAACCCATCTTCGCAGTGACTCGGTGGCAGGCTGATGGGCGGAAAAATCGGCGGCCGGTGTTGTGTCCGGCAGCGTCAGGAGCATCAGACTGTGTTGCGGCGAATCTGATGCAGTTTCGGGCAGCAGTATTCTGTCTGCAATGCGGAATCCAACCTGCACCTGTTGACGAAACGCACGCGATCCGATGGCACTGGTTTCCCATCCTGCGGGGATCTGGTGTGACAGCAGTACCAATCGAATGACGGCTCCGTGAAATTGTTCTGTAAATTCGTCGTCTGTGATCACAAATAGGGTCCGGTGGTCTGAATGTTTCCGAATATTGTGTGGTCGATTCGGCGTCGGTTGAAACGTGAGCCGCCGCAATCAGGTCTTTTTGGTTAATTGATATTTTCCAGTTCGGCGGCGATCCATCCGGCAACGCATTCGGCAGAGTCGAGCACCCCGTTCAGGGTGGAATCAAACAGGTAATCGCCGACCACAAACAATCGCTGATGCTCCTGCGGTTCAGGCTGATGACGCAGGTCCAGCCGCACCGGATGCTCACCTCCCGGCA
>JBKDRW010000249.1:0-7276 GCA_046341255.1 Planctomycetota bacterium | reverse complement strand
CTCGGGAGCTGGATTGAATGACTTTGTTCGCCCGCTCGACCTCGAATGATTCCTGAGGAACAGATCAGTTCTGTCCCGGGGCCATCGAGATGTGATCCGGACTGTGTTGTTGATCGCACAGGCAGATGAATCAAAGGGTACTCTTGCGAAGTCTTGTCGCCAGTCTGGCACGTTCCAGAAGGATGTCTTTTCCGCTCTGCCCGGCACACGTTTTGTCACCATTGTTGTTACGTAGGAGCAGTAGGTTCTGCCAGTTGTCCGGCGACATTTCACCCCCGGAATCGTCTGCGGCAAGGCGTCGATTTTCTGCCGAGCCCGATTTGTGATCAACGGCAATCCATCATCTCTGATGAACATCTTTGGAGCTCCATCAGTCTGCATCGCGCAATCTGACCTGCTCAGAAATCACCTCCGTTCCGTTGTTTTCGTTTTTCATTCTTGAACATTGGTTCATTCGCGATCATCGCGTCCTCATCAGCTGCGACGTCGCGACGGCTCGGATCATGTCCTTGACTCGGTAATCGTTCTTCTTTGCTTCTGCTGCAATCAGCTGAAGCTCGTCTTCATCATCAATCGTCAGGACTCGGCGAAGTGCGTAAGTGCACAGGTGTTCGATGAAAGCTCGGGCAATTTTGTCCCGGTCCTCGATCAGCAGACGCTTGAATTCGGCTGCGTTCCGGAACGATCGCCCGTCCGGCAATGTTCCTGTGGCATCGACCCCAGGGTCGTCGCCCACACCCGTCGGAACATGTTCACGGGTACGCCATTGTCCGACGGCGTCGTATTGATCAAACGCCAGTCCAAGCGGATCGATGTTTCGGTGGCATGCAGCACAGTTTGCATTGCTGGCATGAGCTTCAATTCTCTGCCGGATCGTCACTTTGTTTCCGGTGGCTGGAACCGGTTCAATCGGATCCACATTGGCCGGTGGCGCGGGGGGAGTTCGATTGAAGATGGCTTCACTGAGCCAGACGCCGCGATGGACTGGACGATGACGAGTCCCGTCTGACGTCAGGCCGAGCACGGCGCCCATCGTCAGCAGACCACCGCGATGGTCTTCCGGCTTGAGTGAAACGCGATGAAAACCATCGGAGTTCGGTTCGGGCAGTCCATAAAAGTCGCAGAGCCGCGCGTTGGCCATCGTCCAGTCCGAGTCGAGGACGCTTTCCAGCGGAAGGTTCCGGGAGACGATTTCCCTGAAGTATTCTACCGGCTCGGCCCGCAGGCTGGATTCCAGCCAGTCGTCATAGACCGGGTAGAGTTTTCTGTCCGGCGGAAACATGCCGACCCGGTGCAGCTGCAGCCATTGTCTCGAGAAGTCATCGATGAAACGATGGATTCGGTCATCAGCAAGCATACGCTCCACTTCAGCGGCCAGTGTCTGCGGATGATGCAGACCCGCAGCCTGCGATGGAGTTTCCCCGGGAGGAATTGCGACATGACCCGAGTTTGCTGCCGCAGACAGGGTTTCATCAGGCATTGAACTCCAGAGAAAATATGAGAGCCGGGATGCGAGTTCCCAGTCCGTCAGACGTTCTCTTGCCACGGGATCACCCTCCACCAGATAAATGAAATTTCTGGAAGTCAGGATTCCCTGCATTGGAACTCGAAAGGCTTCACCCATCGTTGCACCGGCGTCAAGCTCCTCGCGGCAAGACTGGAGATAATTTGCCAGTTCATCGTCGCTGACCGGACGTCGCCACGCTCTTTCCGTAAATTGTTTCAGGTGCCGGGTGATAACGGCTGGCGATGCATCGTCTGGTGGCACGACACCTGCTCGCCGACTTCGTTCGTCGTCTGTTTGCAGGGGACCTTCCCATTCGATCCAGTCGAGCAGCACGGTGGAGAAGAGACCGTTTCCTTTGTCGTCGAACATCTGCGGAGCGTTTGGATTCAGCAACAATGTTTCGCTGCTGTGAGTGAAGATGTAGGAACCACTGGTCAGAGCATTTCGAAATGCCGCTCCGCCTCGACGATCCACACCATCGGTTGCCACAACGCAGAAGTGCAGTTGAGTCGGCATCTCCAGAAACACTTCGAACTCATAGATCTGAGGGTTGTCTTCCGGTGCCGTGATGTCAAATTCGATCAGGCCATCCACGGTTTCTTCGCTGGTTTCTTTGCCGATGCTCAGATGTGCCGGCTGGCCGCCCGGAGGACGGACACCACTGGCCTGAAGGCGCATGCGATAAAGACCGCTGTGTTCCGGACCGGTCTGTCCAAACCAGTGAGACGCGAGAGCGTGCTGAACTCGGCCCGGAAACAGCAAGGATCGCAAAGGACGCCTGATGCCGAATCGATCCAGAGCCTCCTGCTGTTCTTTTCCGCCACCATAGCGAAGTTCCGCAGCCGTTTTTCGTACTTTGCGAGCCTCGCTCGACGTGGCCGGATAAGCACGATTGAGTACGATTTCAGCAGCTCGGTAGTAACGGTCCATGTGCGACGGAGACAGCGTCAGTTCGGAGCCGATGCGTTCGAAGCCATGCCACAAAGAATCTTCATTCAGTTCACCAGGCTTTGTGGGGTCGTACCGCACACCGAGCAGATCATAGACGGTGTTCTGATACTCTCTGCGGCTCAGTCGATAGTGCGTCACCGGCGGCCGTGTTGCCATACGGATGGCACGTCCTTCGCGAATTTTTGCGTCCATGTTGATTACAAACGCGGCGATTTCACCCTGAGTCGGCTGCGGTTCTGTCTTCGGAGGCATCTCGCCGCTGTTGATCTTATCAATCGCCTCTGCCCAGTGGTGTGTATCGGTACCCAGACGGAAATCTCGCGACAACTGATCGAGGCGAATGTCGCCTTCAACTCGTTCCGGCCCATGACAACGAACGCAGTGGTTCGTCAGAAACGTCTCAAGTGCGTCTTCTGCAGTGACGGAATTGGTCTGCATCACACAGACCATCAGGGTCGCAGACACGAGACGCAGCGATTTTTGATAAGTTGCTACGGCGTACACGGCTTTGATCTCCGAACTGGCTGATGGAGTCTTCAGGTTTCTGATACGAAATCAACCACCGATGCACGGGTTGTGCTCTCCCATGGATTCCGTCCGGGAGAAACTTTCGGAGCCATCCCTGGGTTACTTCTTGTTTCGGGACCGGGTCATGCTTTCATTCACCGTGACCGGAGTCACGCGTTCATTCAGAATGTGGTCAAGCTGTCCGCTCATGGATGTCAGAAGTTGAGAATATTCTGGCGATGATGCGAGGTTCTTCACTTCCAGAAGATACGGCAACTGCGAACGAACGCTGAGACTGTCTGAATAGTCGTAGAGTTCCTCCGAAAGCAGTTGACTTGTCCCCCATTCAATCCACCGGGTATACCGGTGTCTGTCCGTACGAAGAGAATAACCCATGATTTCCGGATTACCACTGCGGAAAGGGCGAGAAAACTGACTCAAAACGGCATTCCGACCCTGGCATGATGCATCCTGAAGTACTGCCGCAAGGCTTCGTCCATCCAGATCGGCCGGTGGATCCAGATCGGCCAGATCTGCAAGTGTGGGATAGAGATCAACAGATTCGACCAGTGCCTCCGTTGGTCCCGGAGTGATGCCTGGAACACGAATGATCAGCGGAATATGGGTGTCGAGTTCAAAGTTCGTGTCTTTGCACCAATGTTCGACTTCGCCGAGTGAATACCCATGATCGCCCACCAGAATCACGATGGTGTTGTGTTCCAGTTCCTGCTGCCTGATGGCATCAAGCACTCGACCGACCTGAGCGTCGACATAGCTGACACAGGCATAGTAGCCATGACGCAGCTCGCGAGCCTGCTCTGGCGAAACTCGCTCATCGGCCGGGATGCTACGGTAGCCTGCCAGCTCCAGATGATCCGGATACGCGATGTCGGGTGCCCCTTCCGTCCGAGCTGATAATGGTGAGTTCTCAAAGGTCGATGCGTCGTGAAGATCCCAGTAACGCTTCGGTACATTGAAGGGAAGATGCGGTTTGAAGAAACCGACGGCAAGAAAAAATGGCTGCGACTGCTGCTTCAGTCGAGTCAGCGTATCCACGGCCAGCAATGCGAGTTTTCCATCCGGATAATCGTCATCAGCCACATCAAGGCATTCGTAAGGAAATCCTTTTCCGCTGCTTCGATCGCTGTCGCGCTGAAAGTAGTTTCTCCATCCCTGCTGCTTCAGCACCTCGGGTTCCGACCATGAAACGGGATCGAGTTCCCGTTCATCGCCGCTGAAAACCTTTCCGAGCGATACGGAGTGCCATCCCCTGGTCCTGAACAGTTGCGGAAGAGTCATCAGATCCGGATGAATCGCACGGAACAGGTTTCTGTTGTGCCAGACTCCGGTATGATCTGGCAGCCGTCCGGTGAGGATGGATGCCCGCGAAGGTCCGCAGACGGCCTGATGACAGTAGGCTCGCCTGAACACGCGAGCAGACGCCGCGAACTGATCGATCTGCGGTGACTTCGCTGTTTTGTCACCATAACATCCCAACGCCGGTCGGAGGTCATCAATCAAAATCATCACGATGTTGGGTCGAGGCTCCGACGCACTCACCGAGAACCCGAAGACCCCATACAGAAGCACGCATGTGATCACGAGGCTTTTCATGGATGGGATCGCCCTGATTTGACCGGAGTTATCAGCCACCGCTGCGGAATCCCGCGTTCGACCTGAAGGGATCGTCGATGCCGGACTGCGATTCGTGCTGTCTCGAGTTCACGACTTCCCGTCGCGGGAATTTACCAAACCTTTCATCGGGGGCATAGGCAGGGGCAGGGTGAAGATTTCATCCACGACTCTGAACTTCACTGCCGACGTGACCTCCGGCGGTCCGTGGAGCATCGGGAGGCGGTCAGGTGCAGGTATCTGTTGTCGTCTCCTGCGAATTGGAGAGCAGTGTCACCCGACTCGACGAACCCTGTATCGAAAGATTCTGCACGATTCAGAAGAATCCGTTTTTTTCGGTCAGGAAATCGAGATCACATTCGTTCTGAATCTGCCGAGGATCTGCTTGCATTCCATTGCATGACGGATTGTTCGTAGCCGCCGGCAGTCACTTAATTCGAACCTGAGAAGATCATGAGGGAGCTCATTTGCAGACGACCCCTTCGAATCTGATACCGGAATCAAACTGCGTTCTGGAATCCGTGACGCCAAAGACGCCGACGGCTCTCGCGAAAGATCGCAGATATGATCTCGATGCATTGCGTGCTTTTGCCATGCTGCTGGGAATCGGGCTGCACGCGTCATTGAGCTTTTTTCCCGTGCCGTGGCCGGTGCAGGATTCCCGGCAAAGCGGACTGTTCGGAGTTTTCTTTACGGCGATTCATGGCTTCCGGATGCCGCTGTTCTTTTTGCTCAGCGGCTTCTTCACGATGATGATGTATCGCCATCGTGGGCTCAGAGCCCTGTTAAAGCAAAGAGCCGTACGCATTCTTCTGCCCTGCATCCTGGGCGTAGTGACCGTGGTACCACTGATGGGATTTGTTTCCGGCTGGGCCATGGCGAAGCCTCGTCCTGTACGGGCCGACATCCAGCAGCCGCTGGTCGCTTCGATCCGTGCGTCTGATGTGTCTGCTGTGCGTCGCTGCATCGACCAGAAATCGGATCTGCAACGGGCCGATCTTCGATTCGGCATTCGTCCGTTGCACTGGGCCAGTCTGGCAGGTGACCCGGAGATTGTGCAGTTGCTCATTGATCACGGTGCGGATGTCAATCTGGCCAATGAAGATGGTAATGGGCCTCTGCACGCGGCTGCTTTCCTTGGGCACGCCACCGTCATTGAACTGCTTCTTCAGAAGGGGGCTGATCCGAATGCCCTTAATCGTGATGGAAATCCTCCTTTGTTTTCGGCTGACGCACCGGATGAAGTGACAAGAGCGATTCTGAAATTTCTTGAGCTTCCGATGCCGGATCCCGAAGTCCTGAAGGTGAACCGTGAAAAAGTACGAGATCTTCTGGCCCCGAGGACAAAGCCGCAGCAATCGACTCCTGCGGCAGTGCAGTCCGCCGGGATGATCGAGCAGATGCGAGCAGCATATGCCGCGTTCCTCGCATCTTCAGTCTGGCAGATTTCGATCGGGGGAATTGATTACCATCTGATCTACGGTCGCATGTTTGATCATCTCTGGTTTCTGTGGTTCCTGTGCTGGATGATGTTGATTTTCACCATGGTCGACGGCCTGATCCGGTTGCTTGGCAGCAGAGACGGAATCGCACGCATCGCGACATGGTCCGGGCTTCTTTACTGGCTGGTTCCGCTGACGATCGTGCCGCAGTTGCTGATGGGTACTTCCTTTCCCTCATTTGGTCCGGATACATCGACAGGCGTTATTCCTCAGCCCCATCTTCTGCTGTACTACGGCCTGTTTTTTACATTTGGAGTGCTGTATTTCTGCCACGATGACGTGGGCGCAAGGCTTGGACGGCGATGGTGGTTGCTGCTTCCGATCGCTCTGCTGGTAGTGCTCCCGGTCGGGCAGATCACGCTCGGGCAACGATGGCTGTCTGCAGCACTTCAGCCGATGTATGCGTGGGCTATGTCGATCGGCATGATGGGGCTGTTTCGAGCGACGATGAATCGACCCAGTTCAGTGATTCGTTACATTTCAGATGCATCTTACTGGATGTACGTCGCTCATCTGCCGCTGGTGATTGGACTGCAGGGGATTCTGCGAGACTGGCCGGTTTCTCCGTTCGGCAAGTTTTTGCTGATCAATGTCGTCAGTATCGCGGTGCTGCTCATCAGCTATCACTTGCTCGTGCGTTACACGTGGATCGGCCGCGTGCTCAACGGCAAGCGTGAGCGTCGTGTCACTGCAGAGGGGCAGGCATAGTCTCATGGCATTATCAGAAAAGTGGATTCTGCAGACGCTCATGAAATGGCGCAGCCGGATTTCTGCTGCTGCCTGGGTTGTCGTTCGCGACGCTCACGTGGCCGAGGATATTTTTCAGACTGTGGCTCTGAAGGCCCTGACGAAAGACGTAAGTTTTGACAGTGAGAGTATGCTCCTGTCGTGGGCCTTTGTCACATCACGCCGAGAAGCAATTGATTGGTTTCGAAGTCAACGTCGCAAAGAGTCCGCGCTGCAGAGACCTCTGAGCGAGGATATTCTGACCAGTCTCGCCGGGGATTGGCAGACCAGAGGGGCATTGTCCGGAGAGTCTCGACTGTCTGCGATGGAAGAGTGTCTGAAGTCAACGCCGGATGAAGCACGTGAGTTGCTTCGCATGCGCTACTTTGAAGGATTCAGCTGTGAGGAGGCAGCGGAAAAACTGGGGATCAGACTGAACGCTGTTTACAAG
>JBKDRW010000248.1:0-5514 GCA_046341255.1 Planctomycetota bacterium | reverse complement strand
CTTCAGTCCCTCGTCATTGCTGCCCTTTTCCAGTTGAGCCATGGCGATCAGCAGAGTGATCTCAGCGGGGATTTCCGTAGACGCCTGAGCCGACGCCCCCATGGCATTGATGTTGTGGAATGGCCAGACTGGAAGTGGTGCATTCACCAGAACATTGGCATCGGCCACCAACGGCATGGTATGGGCCACCGTCCACAATCGATCACCTGGACGATTCATCGTATTCAACAGCTTCAGCTGGGAGGACCAGGTCTCAATAGCTGAGTCGTAATCGCAGACAGCCATCTGAGAAATTGCCGTCGGCAATTGCCAGTCTACTCCCGGCACTGCTTCTGGATTCTGCATGGCATCCTGAGAGATGCCGACCAGTGTTCGGTTGGCTTCTTCCAGAGACCCGGATTCGAGCAGAATGCTTCCGTAAATGAATCGGCCGATCGGCTGAGACTGCAGCAGCGGCAGGTCTCCTTCGATCACGTCGCCCGCTCTTTTCAGAAAGCCCGAAGATTTCCAGATGGATGCTGTCGCGAGCAGATCTCGGAATTCCGCCTGCTGGGCAGATGCTGCGTCATCCACTTTGCCAGTGGCAGCATCCGAAGCCTTCATCTGTTCCAGCTGAGACTTGATCGTATCATTCACTTTACTTTCCGCCTCGATGAGCTGGTCTTCAATCGAATCCTTCTGCTGCAGTCGCGACGTCAGGTATTCCTCGAACTGCGGGTCGACGGGGCCCGTCTGCTTTTCGGCCAGTTCGATCCAGTTCGACAGCGCGTCGAAGGCCAGATCAAGATGATTGAGCTGCATATGGAGTTGCAGCAGACCATCCCATGCCATGAGATTGACCGGATCCAGTTTGACAGCCTGTCGAAGAGCACAGATGGCCTGAATCTGACGAACCTGCATCAATCTTGGGGACATCGACGGTCCGGATATGATCTGCTCCAGTCCGCTGAGATGCATGTAGGCTCGACCGAGCAGCACCAGAGACTCCACATCGTTCGGGTTGTTTGACACCGACTTATTCAGGTGCCGCACGGCAAGGGTTGCTTTGGCAATGGCCGACAGGGCTTCCGGAGTCGACTGGGGCTGAACAAGAGAAAACGTCAGATAGTGTGAGACGAGTCGCTTGTCAGCATCCGAGAAAGATCTGGTGCGGTAGAGATATTTGTCGTAAAAGTTGGGGGCTGTCACGAACTGACGAAGGCCGGGAGGAGTTTCATCGGCCTTTCGGAAGGCCACCGTTTCAAAACTGAACGCCTTCCTGGCGAGGTCTTCTGGTTTCATTGTGGCAAGAACTCGTTCGAACACGGCCGCTGACGCACCAATACTGACAGGCAGCCACTGACCCGAGCCTGAAAGGACTCGGACGGATGTGTAATCCGGAAGGCCGGGTGGGGCGAAGCGAATGGCGACATGAGAAATCCTGAAATCATCCAGCGTCTTGTAGGCGTTGTTCAGATTCTCTGCCTGCGTTTTTGCTCTCTGGTCCTTTTCGGCCGGGTCGTCAGATTTTGGTTCAGTCTCAACAGGCGGCAGCATCAGCGTTCGCAGGACGTTGCGGTGCTGTCCAAACACGGAAGACGGATCGTCCGCGCGACCGAACGGAACAATACGACTGTCGATAAAGCTTCGACGGCCGTTCCAGATCAGAATGTCACCCTGCTCGATGCGAGTATGAAGAATGCGGGCATCGTCCGGCAGCGACCTGAACTGCTCGGACAGCGTATCGATTGTAATCCGGGTGTCCTTGTCAAAGCCGAAACCCAGCGGCATTCGGCCGGGGAGACGGGAGGCGACAACGCAGAACGCCAGCACCGCCAGAGCGAGCACCGTGGCGGCCCGACCACCTCGGGAGAAAAGCAGTTCTTTCGCGTCGGTGGAATACTTCATGCTGAACGACCGACGATACCAGTCCTGAGCCGTCACACTGGCGACCACGGCGGCCACAATTGCCGCTGCCGGCAGTTCATGAGCGGCCAGAAGGACAAGAAGTGCGACAAAGCCCAGCGCGAACAGAAAGCCCGTGTCTCGGGCACTGCGAGACAACAGGAGCACCACAAAGGCAACAATCAGGATTGCCAGTGCCGCGACGTGAGTATGATCGAACAACACCATCGCTTCCGGATTCAGAACGGAGAACCAGTCCACTCGCTGGTCAAAGCTCAGCGCTGCCAGTCCGGAATCCACAGGACGCTGGCTCTGCATCGCCGGGTATTCGGTCGAGTACGTTGTCAGCGGGGATAACAGCGATGAAAGATGGAAAGGGTTGATCAGCAGCGCGAGCACTGACAGAACAGCCGGCCCGATCATTGAATCCGGCAGGTTTGCCGGATTTGCCGATTCACTGCGGCCTTTGATCGAGCGTGCGAGCGATGTTCCGAAGGCAAATGCAAGAATCACTCCGGCTCCGACCCATGCTCTCGGATCAAGGTTGCACCAGACAGCAGTCAGCACCGGCAGTTTCCAGATCAGACCCTGACTCTGACCAATACGATGCAGGAACAAAAGTCGCATCGTGAGCGTGATTCCAAGAACCGTGATCAGTTCCGGGACAGGCATGAAATCCTGAGAACACGCGACGATGGCAAAAACCATGCAGATGCTGTTCCACCAGGTGGAAACCCCGGGGATTGAGATCCGCATCAACAGTACGCTGGCTAAGGCAGCCACAGCAACCTTGAGAACAGTGAGTCCGATCGGGCCGCCGAGCATCCACGCGAAGCTGACGATGTGATCGAACAGCCATCCAATGTTCTCAACGGGGCGACCTTCATTTTCCATGTGAATGGAAAACGGATCTTCACGCAGTGGCAGAAAACCATTCGATCGCATGGCATCGCCGGATTTGATCAGCACCAGCGGTTTCGTATCGCTCAGTTTTCCAAACGCCATCAGAATGGCAAGAAAGATCGCCGCCCAACGCAGCATAAAGTCGCCACGAATCGCTTCTTCTTCCACCAATTCGGGTGTCAGAGGTTCATCGTCAGGCAGTTCGTCCGTCACCTGACCATAGTGAGGATTGTCAAAGCTGTCCGAGAAGACAGGTTTCGCGGTCTTCGTCTCTGGCACTGGAGGATTCTCAGATGGTTGAGAACTGCCGGGTTGCTGCTCGTCGCCTGACACTGAAGTCTCACTCTCTCGCAAAAAAATGAGGACCGAGGGTCCCCAATCCAAACCGCATCCGCGAATTCAAAGGGACGTCTCCGGCATCTGTTCCTTCGAGGCATTCGACCACGAAAATTGACGCATCGGAATTTGACACGTGTCCGCCAGCGCAGGGTTCACCCGCACGCAGAGACCGTTCCCGGAGAACGTACGCTTTCTGCAGAGAATTGTTGGCAAAACTGGTCTCATGCAAGCAGGAACGCAGTTTTTCGCGGATTTCAGCCCTTTCCCGTGCCGCGAACTCAGTGTGCAAGGGATGAAGTGGTCAGGCGAGCCGATCCGGGGATCCTGAACCAAGACGGATCGGATTCATGGCACCCCGCAGCCCGACCCGCACCATGGGCCGTGATCCGGGGTTTGAGGCTCCTGAAACGAGGTGCACCATGGACTTTAAGGGAGAATTCGGGCAAACTCTGGTATGTCCTTCCAGCAAATGCTCCCCCGATCAGCCCGATCGTCTGCCCTCCATTGTGATCGAATTGAAACCCGACGAAACGGGATCAATCAGCCTTCCTGCCTCTGATCAACATGATGTTTTGCCGAGACTCTCTGGATTTCGAAATGTGCCGAGCGACAACAGTCGTCGCTCGTGGAGGATTCATCTGGTCGGAAAGACGGCTCGAGATTCATGCCATTCGTCTGATCAGTCTTCTGTCGTTGTGTCTGATGCTCACGTCGGCGGTCGCTTGCGGCGAGACTCGAGAGTCGATCCAGATATTTCCGGACTCGATTCACCTGACGGCTCCGGAATCGTCGGAACAGATTGTTGTCATTCGCACTGGTCAGAGTGGTAACGCTCAGGACCTGACCGGCTCGGTGCGATATGAACTGGCGGATCCGGCGATTGCCGAGGTGTCATTGAATGGTCGCGTCACGCCTCGTCGCGATGGAACAACGGAGTTACGCATTCACAGTGAAGGATCTGTGCAGACGCTGCCGCTGCAGGTGTCAGGACTGTCCATGCCGTCTCCTGTTTCGTTTCGCCATGAAATCATTCCGGTTCTGTCGAAGGCTGGCTGTAACTCCGGAGGTTGCCATGGCAAAGCCGAAGGACAAAACGGATTTCGGCTCAGCGTCTTTGGATACGATGCGATGGCCGACTACAACGCGATCGTTCGTGACGGCCGGGGTCGTCGAGTTTTTCCGGCGGTTCCGGAGCACAGCCTGTTGCTGACCAAGGCGACCGGCATTCTTCCTCATGGTGGCGGAATTCGCATCGAACGGAACTCGCGCTGGCATCAACTGCTGCTGCGCTGGATTCGCGAAGGACTGCCGCTGGATGAACAGCAGTCATCTGTGGTCTCCATTCGCGTGGACCCGTCCGAGATTTCTCTGGACGCTCTGACGAAAATGCAACTGAGAGTCGATGCCATTGATGCCAGCGGAAGGCGACTTGGTGTGACAGCGGAGACGGACTTTCAGTCCAATAATGACGCGATTGCAACGGTGACGCGTTCAGGGCTGATTGAAGCCGCCGATGTGCCCGGAGAAGCCGCCATTCTGGTGCGATATATGGGACATGTGGCCGTCTGTCGGGTGACTCGACCTCGACCTGCCGTTTCTTTCAATCGTCCTCCGGAGGCCAACTTTGTTGATCAGCACCTGTGGGACAAGCTGCAGAAGCTGAACATCCAGCCGAGCGAGGTGGCTGATGATGCCACATTTCTGCGTCGCTCGTATCTGGATATCACGGGAATGCTCCCTGCGGCGGCTGAAGCCCGGTCTTTTCTGGAAGACAAATCGGTCGATAAACGCGAGCGGCTGATTCAGCAGCTGCTGGAGCGTCCGGAGTATGCAGACTTCTGGGCTCAGAAATGGACCGATCTGCTTCAGGTCGACAAGGACATCCTCGGACCGCAGGGTGCCATGTCGATGTTTCGCTGGGTGCGAAGCCAGTTTCGTCGTAATGTTCCGTTTGATGTTTTTGCGCGACGAGTCGTGATGGCTGAGGGATCGACACTCAATGAATCCCCGGCGGGATTTTTTCAGGTTCAGTCTGATGCGGAAAAATCAGCGCGAGCCATCAGTCAGTTATTCCTCGGAGTTCGCATCGAGTGTGCTCAGTGTCACCATCATCCGTTCGAGCGATGGGACCGCTCGGATTATTTCGCCTGGGCGGGCCTGTTTTCCGGGATTGAACGCAAGCCTGGGCCGAACGGTTCTGTCAGGATTGTTTCGAAGGTGGAAACTCCGCTGGCTCATCCTGGTACCGGCGAACCTGTGGCGTTCAGGATGCTGGGGTCGGAGCCTCACGATTCGATCACACCGGGACATGCTCGCCGGATGGTCGCAGACTGGATGACGACCCCGAACAATCCCTGGTTTACGAGGACCATCGTGAATCGGATGTTT
>JBKDRW010000247.1:0-2137 GCA_046341255.1 Planctomycetota bacterium | reverse complement strand
TGAACCAGTCGAAATGGCCCCTGAATTGTCTGGGGACGAAGGCGAATTGGAGACGCAGTTTGCCATTGATTCTGCTGCCAGAGACGTGGCAAGTTCCCTGGTGAATTCCGTCGACCTGAGCTCCACCTCTCTCCAGCCAGTGGTCTATGTCTATAACTCGGACTCCGAAGACGGCAGCTACAACGGGGTGGCGGCGGAATTGATTGAAATCTCCCCCGTTCAATACAACGAAAATGGTGAACTGATCGCAGGCCCTGTTCTGCAGGATCGGCTCACCGGCAGCCAGTACCTCCTGCCCGAGCAATTCACGCTCGTCTCAGATCGCGATCTGACGGAGATGCTGCAGTATTTTGGCATCAGCGAATACCGTGTCGAAGATCAAGGACGCTGGGTCATTCCGGTCAGCCCTGATGAGGGCATTGGATTCCTCAATCGAGCATCGTCTCTCACTTACTACGATGAGATTCAGTCATACCTCCTCGCTGCTGGAGAGAATGTCACGGACGTTTTCTCTCCGACCGACGTCAAAGTAGAAGTCGTGTTCCGCGCGGCTGATCCGGAAACCAGCAGTGATGTCACACTCACTCTGCCTGACACACGCATCGGATTCTATTACGAAACGGTGACAGTCGGTGCAGATGGAAACGTGACTGTCGCTTCTCCAGACCCTAATGAAGAACGCCAGCGTGGTGAACAAGAAGAAGTCGTAGAAGAAGGACGCCCGCGTGGTGAAGAAGCGGTGGTTGCTGAGATTCCGCAAACTGAAGCCTCTGAAGAACCGGGTACCATCGACACCGAGACCAGTGCCTTCAATCAATGGTACGAAAGCAATCGGGATACCATTCTTGAAGCTTGGTCAAATGCGCTCTCCGGGCCTGATCGGAATGATGATTCCATTGATCTGTCGCAACTCTGGAATGACACACTGAGAAGTCTCTACGGGGCTGAACTGCCATGGGACAATCAGACAACCGTTGAAACCGACGATTCCCTCAGCGAAGCAGACGGTAGTGACGTCGTTCAATCGTCTTTCAGCGGTTATCGGGATATCAGTGCAGAGCGCATAACCGCTGCTAATGGCGATATTGCAGAAAATGTCGAGCAGGCTGAAAATGCGACTGACGTCGAAGAAGCAAGGATTGCTAATCTTTCGGGGAGGCCCCTGAGCGGATCCATGCGGCTCCTGAATACGATGAGTAGTCCCTCGGGATCAGCGGATCGAGGCTCTCAGGCTGCATTCCGTTCTGACCTACGTCCGGAATTTGAGCTGACTGGTTCGTTACCGAATGCCTCGAACGAACTTTCTGAGGTGTCCGTTCGTGAGTCGGGCGATCAACTCGTCGCGACACCATCGACGGTTCGCTCGGGCTCACTTTTCCTCGATGCCGAACTTGATGTGCTGGATGAGTTTTTTGTCGATTTTTCGCTCCTATCAATGAATGTCAGCTGAAAATCGGCAGGTGAAACCATGTAGCTCTCGCACTGTAATGAGTGCGAGAGCTTCTCAAGTGTTGGTCATGACCCCATAGTCAATCACGATGTAGATTCTGAAGTGCGTTGCGGTGGAGTTTCGAGTTGACGGTTCGCTCCCTTTGGAAATTCATCTTGGATTCGATCAAGAAGCACCTGCTTCTTGATCGTGAGATGATGAACGCCTTGTGGGAAGCGACTGCGTCAGGTCTGAGACGGCGACGATCTCGCAGATCGAATCTCGGCGAACTTCAATCTTATGAGCCTCGTATTGTTCTGAGTGGGGATCCACTGACCGACGCCTTGGGTTGCTCTCTGATAACTCTTGAAGAATCGACGGCCCCGCGTCTAACTGAAAATGGAGCCTCCGGGTCATCTGAGTGGCTCGCGGACGCGTCGCAACTCTCCTCTGACCGGGATTCCTGGGTGTGGTCAGGCGACAGCGTTTCTGCGACCACGAGGGGAGCTGCTGAGGTCAACGCGGAAGGCTCGGTGAGAGCTGGTGATGTGCGTGATGATCTGTCCCTGTTGGCATCATCAGAGCCTCGTGTTTCCAACTTGGACTCTGGTGATTTTGACCAATGGTACTACAGCAACCAGGATTTGATTCTTGCCGCATGGTCCAATGCGACCGCTGGGCTGAACCTGAGCGACAGTCCTGAAGACC
>JBKDRW010000246.1:0-3899 GCA_046341255.1 Planctomycetota bacterium | reverse complement strand
TGCTGGTCCAGGCCTTCGGGCCGGATCATACCTTCGTCGATCTCGCCCTGGTGGCCGGGCGCGCGGGGTACATCGGCCTGCTCCTCGGAGCCCCCCTTCTGGCGGCCCAGGTGGTGCGGCAGGTGCTTCCGGGCTTGCTGGTGCCGGAGTTCCTTCAGCCGGCGTCGGTGTTTCCGCGGCAGGCTGTGGCTCGGTTGCCGGAGCAGCAGTTTCCGAAGGCGCAGATGTTTCTGTTTTCTCTTTGTCCTTTGAAGGCTGCTCAGTCGTCGGTGTCTCCGTAGCGGGTTCGGTCGCGGTCGCTTCCGTTGCCATAGAGTCTCCTTCGCTCTTTGGAGCTTCAGCCGGCGTAGTCGCGGGGGCATCAGACTTTGCTCCAGCATTCGGCATGCTCAGGCTCGGCAAACCAAGACCTGGGACCGGCGGCACAGGGCCCGGGCCAGTTCCGTCCTGAGGCAATTGCAGATCATCAGCTGGCGCCGGGTTCTGTGCCGCGAACCACGCCAGGAACTCAGATTGAGCCGGCAGTTTCTTGATCCGATCCTCAGCCAGCTCTTTGAACATTCGGGAATCCGGAAACTCATTCAGAACTTTCTCCCACGCAGCTACGGCAGTTTTGATTGATTCTGGTGTTCCATCGCTGCGGGTTTCCAGGGTTCGGGCCAGGCCGGCGAGGACGCGTTCACGCAGGCTTCCGGTCACGCTTCGATTCTCTGAGAGACGTTCGAACGCAGTCTTCGCCTTGTCGAGATTCTCCATCGCGTTTTTTCGATTGGTAAACATGCCTTCGACTGCCTCTGTCAGCAGCAGTTCAGCCTGTCGCAATCGCGAGGTGAGACCGAGTGGTGTGTCGCCGGCTTCGTCAGCGATGGTCTGATATGATTCAGGAGTCGGAGCATTCTCCAGAGTGGCTGTAAGAAGATTCTGAGACAGTCCAGCATTTGCGGGAGGGCGGCGAGAGACGTAAACGAACACAGCCGCCACAGCCAGTACGGCTGCGAGCGCATAGATCAGTGTCGTCGCATTTCGTTCCAGCCATGGCTTCGATTCCTTCAGAATCTTCGCCAGCTGGACTTCGTCTTCCTGATGAACAAAATGCCGATCCGACATGGTCGGTATGCTTTCTGTGAATTCTGTTTGATCGTCTGCTTTTGCCGGAAACTGTCAGAGCCGAGCCCTGCGGTGGCAAACCGAAGCGGAGAAGTATAAAAGCCTGGATAAAATCGGGTCAAGCTGTGGGAACGAAACTGATCGGCACGTTTCTCCCCCTGGCGGAGTAAAAACGTCGGATTCGTGGGCTCGATCACGCGAATGATCAGGCGGATTTCCGGACATTTGCGAGGTTGTGGCTGATTTCCCGCAGTTTGCTGTGCACCGTCTCGACGCTGAGATTCGGCAGGCTTTTTTCCGGGGCGATCAGCGTGAAGTTTCGACCGTTATCCAGTGGATAGGGACCTGAATGATTTGGCAGCGTTGGGCCAAACAGGGCGAGGAGCGGAACACCAAAAGCTGACGCGACATGTGTCCCGCCGCTATCATTTGCGACCACCAGTTTCGCCATGCTGATGAGTCCCGCCATTTCCATCAGTCCCGTTCTGCGACTGAGGTTAATGAAGCGGTCGTTTTCGAGAGTGGTGGGAGTTTTGAATTCAATGTGGCTATCCCAAACGACGACCGCCTGACGATCTGTCTTGATAATCCTCTCGGCCAGCGCCGCAAAATGCGGCCATTCTCGCGATGGTTCTCGGCTGTTGGGAAGCAGCACGATCGGATTACTGCCCTTCAGTCGACTGTCAACATGGTACGGTGGCTCGCATTGCAGCGTGATCGGTGTCGTGAGTTCGGCCCGGAGGCCAATGGCTGGAAGGAACTGCAGCATGATGGCGACGTGATGAGCATCATCGCCGTCTGCAGGAAGCGGAACTCTTTCGGTATAAAAGAAGTGGCTGCCTTCTCTTGCCTGGAGATGGCCGATCTTCCGAGGCGACCTCGCTGCCATTGTCATGAGCCCTGAACGAAGCAGTCCCTGAAAATCGAGGACCACATCGAAATGGCTCTGGCGGATATCCCTGAACAGCCCTGGAGCCGTTCGGAGCCAGTTGGTTCGATGAAATTCAATGATGCGGCCGTTGACTGTCGGGCAGCGGCGGACAACATCTGCAAATCGATCGCGAACGACCCAGGAAATGACCGCGTCAGGCATCTGATCGCGTATCGACTGTGCGACTCGCAGAGCCTGAATGATGTCACCCAGCGAGCTCGGTTTGACGACCAGGATTTCCATCGGGATTCCGTTCAATAATGTCTCGATCGGTTTCAGAAAGCGACGCAAGGCGATTCACTGTGCAGTCATCGCAAGGCATTTTCGAGCGACCTGCGGGTCATCATGTAGCCTATTGCATGGTAGGCATCATGAAGTTCACGAGCTCGGCGGATCAGATCCTCACGCTGCTGATCATTCAGCGATGCATCCTTCTGCCAAGGTAGTGAAATGCAGTCTGGCTTCCCGCGGAGGCAGACGACCGCGTCGGGGAAGATGACAAAATCTCGACCGACGCCAAACGAATCAGGAAAGGGTTTGAACAGGTTTTTTCCGAGTGAAGCATATTCAAAGCCCTTGGGAGCGCAGAGTTCAATCAGCGTCGTGGCAAGATCCACGTGGCTGCCGGCTGTTCCTTCCGGAAAGCTGATCCCTTCAAGAACGCTCGGTCCATACATGATCAGCGGAACAGAGGACCCTTCGTAGGAATCGGGCGTGGTGGTGATGAAATGTCGTCCGTAATGATCGCCTGTGATGATGAACAGGGAGTCAGGATGTCGCGTGATCATTTTTCGAACAAACTCGCCCAGCATCCGGTCCGAGTACTTTAAAGTGCCGTACGCCTGACGAAGTTCGTTTTCGTCACGCATGCCCTTCATTCGGAGGTGCTCCGGGATGCCGCTGATCTCACATTTTTCTGCCTTCAGGTCCACTTCAAAGGGGCCGTGATAACTGCTGGATCGAATAAAGTTAAAAGTTGGTTGATCGTAGGTCAGTTTTTCGGAAGCGAAATTGAACAGGGTTCGGTCGTGGACCTGAAAGTTGGCTGTATCCCCACCGGGCTTGATCTGGGCGGTGCAATAAACCTCTTTGAAGCCCTGTTCACGTGCAATTCGTTCGCAGGAAGACCATTCGGCGCTGAAGCCATTGATGTTTCGCGTGACATATCCGAGTCGATTGAAGGCGTTCGCGAGGGACGTTGGAATACTCTGCTGCCGAGCGCGATTGGTTTCAAAAATCCCCTGCAGGCAGACGAGTGATGAGAACAGGGACGAATTATCCCCTGGAAGGTAACTCATCAGGCGAAGTCCCTCGTCACTGAGTTTCCGGCCTTCTTCGACAAGTCCCAGTTCGCGATACTTCTCAAGGAAGGGCCACGAGTCGTAACTTTCCATAAACAGAATAAAAACGTGCTTCGGCACTCTTGTCGGCGATCCCGCGGCTGTTCGCTGCCACGCCGGCCAGGAAAAGTCCACCACGGAGGCGTTGGACATGGACGCCGGAACCACGGGTACAGTGTTTGTCGCCGGGTTGAGGGCGGATACAAGTACCCTTGCATGCTCTTTCAGGCTCTCGTCCGGTATCAGGCGACTTGAACTGAAAAAGTCTGACAGAAAGCGAAATTCTGCCCACGCGGCTCGCAGATTGTAGATCGGATTGAGCGTGCCCAGATTCAGGATTCGATGGGTCGAGATGCCGGAGTCAACTCGCTGGAGCGGTCGCGTCCCGACACGACCGCGAAGTCCCACAAAGACGATGCAGGCAAGGCAGATGGTACAAAATGTGATGCCCGCGTTGTGCCGAGTGAAGCGATCGGCCATCTCAGGGAGCGAAATGGGCTTTGCTGAAATCTGCCGAAGCG
>JBKDRW010000245.1:0-7281 GCA_046341255.1 Planctomycetota bacterium | reverse complement strand
ACAATCTCGTAACGATACTTTCCCGGACTCCCAACACAATCTTGTATCGTCAATCCATTCCAATTGTCGTCGGTGACCGCACCAAATATCTTGGGTAGACATCCCCGATACCAAACTGGAGCTGGATCACCGACCGGGATCGGATCTAAAGTCGCCGTTAGCGTGATTTTCGTGCCAATGGGGACCTTTGCACCCGGCTCCACGTTGATCGTAATCGTCGTGGCAGGGCCGGCATTTCCCGGGCCTTCGGTACCATCATCGACAGTTTGTGAATAAAGCGAATTTGGCAAGCACAGCGTGGCAACCAAAATCGTGAGTAAAGGTGGTACATCAAGGCGGCGCATCACTCTCCCCCAGAAGCCACCCACATTACGTAGTACTGATATTAGCCCCCCCTCCAATTTTGCCAAGGGTCATTAAACGACTAATCTACCGAGAAACAGTGGCTGGCTGTCGATACTTTCCCCGCATGCCGAAGGTCAAGTGTTGCGGGGATATCCGTCGGCTTTCCGCCCACAAGAGTCTCAATGATCTCGGCAACACCGGAGCCAACCTGATGATGCGACTGGTTGTTCTATTGCTGATGATCGCCGCCGCGCAGGCCGAGGCTCAGGAATGGCCCGACATCCGAACTGTGCCCGCAGATCTAACGGTGCCTGAAATGACCACGATGGAGCCTGCCGCGGGGAGACGTGTTCGGCGAGTCCTCGATGCACCTTCATCCGCGGCAGAGGCCAAATCGAACAGCGTCTATCATTCGCTCTATCTGCCGAGCGACTGGGATCGAACGCAACATTATCCGATCATTGTGGAACTTCCTGGTAACGGCGGCTATCGGGATGTTCTGGGTGATGAGTGCTCGGGTCGGCCTGAAGGATGCAGCCTCGGCTATGGAATCACGGGCGGCGAAAAGTTCATCTGGCTCTGCCTGCCATTTCTGAATGATTCGGGGGACGACCTTGCGATTCAGTGGTGGGGAACATCTCCGCAATATCGCCCTGATTCCACGATTCGATATCTCAAGGCTGCCATCGACGATGCCTGCCACAACTTCCGCGGGCGACGCGATCAGATCGTGCTGTGTGGCTTCTCGCGCGGGGCGATCGCGTGCAATGCCATCGGACTTCATGACGATGAGACTGCAAGACTCTGGCGAGCCTTCATCGTCTGCAGTCACTACGACGGAGTTCGCTCATGGCCATTTCCAGACAGCGACAAAGCATCGGCTCGCCAGCGGCTTGAGCGTCTGGGCGATCGCCCTCAATTCATCTGCGGCGAACGTGATCAGGTGGAATCGACTCGCAGGTATCTGGCGGACGTTTTCCCAGCGCCTGATTCGTCGACGTCAGATCAGAGGTTGTCAGATCCTCGCTTCACCATCACGTCGACCGGCTTTCGGAACCACAACGACCGATGGGTCCTGCGACCTTCGGAACCCCGAACACAACTGAAGGAGTGGCTGGGGAGCGTGGTTCGAGAGTGACAGAACCAGTGCTCAGCACACATGCAACAGGCGCACGGTTTAAAGCAAGGATCTTCATTCGCTCACAGCATCAGCACAATTCCGGCTCACGTCATTCTGTACAACGAAGACAGGACGAGCCCCGAAGAACTCGTCCTGTACGTTGAGTCAAATTGTGTTCAACTCATCAGCCGCTCGACCAGCCGTAGCCGTTCAACGCAAGCAGAAGAAAGATAATGCCGACGATGACGGCACCCAGAGACACGAACATCAGACCATCATAAATTGTCGGATCAGAGTTTTGTTGTGACATTGTCGCCTCGCTCAATACTTCCGTTTCGTGTTTCTTCAATCACGCGGCCGACCGCTGAATCCGGGGTTACGTCGGTCACGATAATCTCGCAGATGAATCTGGAACCACGCGACACAATCAGCTTCATATTCCGCGCGACTTTATCATCGCTGCCGATGGAAATCTGAACATGCTCTGCGCTTCTCGATTCATTCTTAGCCGCCTTCACGACCAGGCCTCGCACTCGTTCCACAGGTGGCGGAACGATGCCGTCGATCGGCTCATCAGGATCGTGACCATAGTGTCTCAGCTTTTCGCGAAGCCCGGTCTGGACCAGCACGTTCTGACGTTCCCGCTCAACAGAATCTTCCAGCCGACCTTTCGCATCGAGCAGTTGATCCTCCAGAGTTCGACGCTCGGCGATCCCGGCATTCATCTGATCGCGAAGTCTCTTGATCTCGCTGCGGGAATCCGATGTTTCGGCGACTCGCGACTCCGACTCCTGCTGAGCGACAACCAATTCTGCCATCGCCTTGTCTCGCTGCTGCTCGGCGTTAGCCAGCAATCCCTGAACTTGCTTCAAAGTTGTCTCAAGGTCGACAAGACGAGCTTCCGCAGTCTTGGCTCGCTCTTCCATCACCACTTTCTCGTCGTTCGCGACCTTCACGTCATTGGTACGCGCATCGTTTGCCTGCTGAATCTGCGTCTGGGCATTCTTCAGCTTGCCCTCGAGATCCGATGCCTTGGTCTTCCACTGCGCGTGAAACGTATACGCGGCTCCCGCGAAGCACATGAAGCAGAGGCTGAACACCAGCTGCATCACGATCAAAATTTTGCCGACCACATTGTTCATTGACACGCTCCGGGAAATCCTGAGCCCATTCACTCCGCGATCTGCATTCTCTGCAGATCGACACTGATTCTCACCTTACACCATCTGCCAGATCATAAACCATCAACGCACCACAGCTTACTTGCTCGATGCTTTCGCCGAGACCTGCTGCTGACGCGCTTCCAGCTCACTGTTTTCGATCTCCAGACGAATCAATCGGTCTGTCAGATCTCGTCGAATTTCAGTCAGCCGAAAAATATCAGTTCGCACTTCTTCAAGTTCATGCTGAAGTCGAACCACGTCAGTCCGTCTAGCCTCTGTTTCATCACGAACCTGACGAGATTTTTCGGACAATTCGCCAAGCTCGGTCGCTCGCTTCTGAAGGATCTTCGTCTTCTGATCGGACACTTCGTTCAGGAAAGTCAGTCGCTGCTGGATCGCCTGAGTGTCCATCAACTGCGATGCTGAGAACTGTGTTGCTTCCTCATCCATTTTCGCTTTCGACTCCACGAAAGGCTGCGTCTGGCTGGTCAGAAAATCCTTCCAGTCACGATGGGCCTTCGTCAGGGCTGCATAAGCATTTGGAAAAGTCCCGACATTTCCCCGCTCCTTTGCATCGGCCGGGTTGGTGGAAAACCGCCGCGTGACGGTCCACTTCGGATTCTCTCCGCCTTCAAACGTGAACGTGTAGTTCTTCATCGCGTCCGTGTTCATTTCAGATCGCGGATCCGGATGAACAAAAAACATCGCCAGCGCAGCGCCCATCAGGCAGACCGCCACAACAGTGATGAACACCGTCAGGACTTTAAACAGGATCTGCTTCATTGCGAAAACTCACCCCCAGGGAGGCATCTGGCAACTTCGGTCTGAACGAAAGCTTCGGTCATCTCAGTTGTGCCGACAATCGGTCAGAATCTGCGAGGACCCGAAAGTCCCCGTAACCGACGAAGTCAACCAACCCGAATCGTGTATAAGACGGTCTCAAAAAAACAGAGTCAAATACAAATCCGATTACCGAACACAATTCAACAAAGACATCCCAGCGCGCACGGCGAGCAGACGTCGAAATGGTGTCTCCCTCGACTGGATATCGGCCCGAATAGCCCACCATTCTGTCCACGGTCTGGGATTCGGAGCCTCAATCTGCTGCGTCCAATCCCTGTGGATCGATACATCCGCTACAGTCCAGACAAATGGACCTTCCCCGTTTGCTGAATTTGATCAAATGTTCAGTTAATGAACACTGTCCAGAGGTAAGTGAACACTGACCATGCAAATCCGAGTCTGGCCCGGGCGGCCGAATCCACTGGGGGCTACCTGGGACGGTGGCGGCGTCAACTTTGCTTTGTTTTCCGAGCACGCGACTCGTGTCGAACTGTGTCTGTTCGACTCCGTGACGGACCGAGCAGAAACTCATACGGTGCCGCTTCGGGAGCAAACCGATCGGATCTGGCATGGCTATCTGCCCGATGTTCGCCCGGGACAGCTTTACGGTTATCGAGTCCACGGACCATACGAACCTCATCACGGGCACCGATTCAACCCTCATAAGATCCTCCTTGACCCCTATGCCCGCGCGATTGGTCGAGGCATTGGCTGGTCCGATGCAATGTTCGGGTACAAAGTCGGAGATCCGGGTGATGACCTCAGTTTCGACGACCGTGACAGTGCGTGGTGCGCACCCCTCGCTGTTGTCGTCGATTCCAGCTTCCGCTGGGGAAGTGATCAACCTCTTCGCACTCCGTGGCACAAAACTCTGATTTACGAAGCGCATGTGAAGGGCCAGACGAAACTACATCCCGATGGACCGGAGGCACTGCGTGGAACTTACTCCGGCCTCGCTTCCCGTGCTTCGATCGCTCATCTGAAGAAATTGGGTGTCACTGCGATCGAACTGATGCCGGTGCATTACCATGTTGACGATCGACATCTCGTATCTCACGGACTGTCAAACTACTGGGGCTACAACACGCTTTCCTTCTTCGCACCGGATTCGCGATACTCGTCAGCCAGCCGACCTGATGAAGTGATTCATGAATTTAAAAGCATGGTCAAGCGGCTTCATGAGGCTGGTATCGAAGTCATTCTTGATGTTGTCTACAACCATACCGGTGAAGGGAACGAAAGAGGCCCGACGCTGTCCATGCGCGGCATTGATAATGCCTCATACTATCGCCTGCTGCCGAACAATCGCCGCTATTATCAGGACTTTACCGGCTGTGGCAACACACTCAACATGCAGACACCCCGCGTACTTCAGTTGATCATGGACAGTCTGCGGTACTGGGTTCTGGAGATGCACGTAGACGGGTTTCGTTTCGACCTTGCCAGCGCGCTGGCTCGCGAACTGCATGACGTCGACAAGCTCAGCGCTTTCTTCGACATCATTCTGCAGGATCCCGTATTATCTCAGGTCAAGCTCATTGCCGAACCCTGGGACCTCGGGAGTGGCGGCTATCAGGTCGGAAACTTTCCGCATCTCTGGTCGGAGTGGAACGGACGCTATCGGGACACCATTCGTCGCTTCTGGGCGGGCGATGGCGGGCTGATTTCCGAAGTGGCCACGAGGCTCACCGGCAGCAGTGACCTCTATCAGCATAATGGCCGAAAACCCTATGCCAGCATCAACTTCGTGACGTCGCACGACGGGTTCACTCTGAGAGATCTGGTGACCTATCAGGATAAACGCAACCATGCAAATCTCGAGGACAATCGCGACGGCGACAGTCACAACAACAACTGGAACTGCGGCATTGAAGGCGAAACGACTGACGCCGGAATCAATGCACTCCGCCGCAAGCAGCGACGCAATCTGTTTGCCACACTGATACTCTCGCAGGGAGTACCAATGATTCGCAGCGGGGATGAGCTTGGGCACACTCAACACGGCAACAACAACCCTTACTGCCAGGACAATGAAATCAGCTGGCTGAACTGGAACCTGAACGAAGAGCAGCAGAGGTTTCTGGAATTCTGCCAGACGATGACTCTGTTTGCTGCAAGGCAGCCGGTGTTCAGTCGCCGAAACTTCTTTCTTGGTCGCCGTATTCGTGGAGCCGGGGTCAAAGACATCTCATGGCTGGGCCAGGACGGCAATGAAATCGCCGACCACCAATGGCACTCGGGCCTCTGTGCGCTGGGCATGCGGCTGAATGGTGAATCCATCGACGAGCAGGACGAGCGTGGTCAGCCTATCGTCGGCGACAGCGTCCTCGTGCTGCTGAATTCGCGTGACGAAAACGTCCAGTTCCGACTACCTCGACACAAACCATCGGAACGCTGGATTCCAGTCACCGATACCAGCCTCGAGGAAGTGGAAATGCGAGATTACTCGCATGATGACTCTTATCCTCTTCTGCCTCGCAGCGTCGTGATTCTTAGACTTCAGACCGGCTGGACGCCCAGACGCAGTCTCCTCCACTCGGCCCACGAAACACAGCATCCTGAAACTCATCTGTCCGCTGTTCGGTTTGCATAAGCAATCCGGATCGCTTTATCGCGCCCAATCGCGTGGCCACCGGCTTTGGCGAGCCTCCATGACCAGTCGCGACCGGTTTCAGCCTCTGATATCTCAGATCCGAGGTCCGAACATACCAGCCTTCTCTGCGATCCTCTCTCCCGTGGAGTGAATCTCGCGCCTGCCTGCCAATTTTGACAGCGGCGAAGGCGTCTGTTTCGCTGTGCCCATTCCCATGGCTGATCACTTGTGCCCCGAGGACAGCGTTCGGAGAAAAAGCGTGTAAGGAATCAAGGCCCGTTCGTAGATGGGTCGAACCAGATCGAATCCGACGACGCCGAGTTCCAACAATGTCGCTGGCTTCAGGTTAGCCAAACACCTCCCGAATCATTTTTGTCACTGTGATCGCGTTCGCCGTCCGGTGGATAGATCAGTCAAAAGCGCGGATGACAACGATCCCTTGACTTGTGATGCCCTCAGAGCGTTTCGTCATCGTACCTGCAGCATTCTGCCGGCCCTGCATCACAAATGACGTCTCGTTGAAATTCAAACAGGAAGACTCACAGATGAAATCGACACGGTTTCAACAGACTCGAAGCGGGTTCACTATGATTGAACTCCTGATCACGCTCAGCACACTTGGCTTACTCTTGACCGTGGTGCTTCCTGCCATCCAGCATGCCCGAGAATCGATGCGTCGAACGGAATGCCAAAACCATCTTCGGCAACTGGCAATCGCATCCATGAATTTTGAGTCGGCCCATGGGCGCTGGCCTCTGGGGACCAGTCATAAGTCAGAATTGCTGCCGTTCCTCGGTGAACTCCAGGACGACGGAAACCATTCGATACCTGGAAATCCTGTGTTACCGCGAGGGATCTCTTCACAACATGCGACAGCAACCCCCGCGTACCTCCTCTGTCCTTCTGATCCCGGGGCGAATTCAGACAATGTCGTTTTCTCAGACGCCACGGGAACAAACTATCACGGCAATGCGGGAGTCGGAGTCCTGGGACACGGTTTTAATGGAGTCTTTGGATACGGTGATGGTTCCAATGACCTCTATCCGGATCGAGCAACGCGTTCCCAGGACATCACTGATGGACTGTCCAATACGGCCGCTTTTTCGGAAGCTCTCCTGCCAAACTCGTCAATGCCCCGGGTCACGGGCGTGTGGTTGTCTCCTCGCGAGTTCTTTCAGCCCGAAGAATTCGCGAGACTGATCGAATCCTGTGACTCC